>DYKI01000163.1 GCA_020722705.1 Chthonomonas calidirosea
TACTCGGTCTTTTCGAGTACGAGTACGAGTACCGCTTCGCTGAGGACGAGGACGAGTAGGAGGACGAGCGGCGCCGTGCAGGATCAGCCATGGTCGCAGGCGAAGGTAGGAACGGAGGAAGCCATGTTCGCTATCGTTCTGGCCTCGTTGATGGCTGCGCCTGCAGAGGGGATTGAGGTTCGTGCGGCGATGCACGCGGTGACGCAGGGATCGAAGCCGGCGACGGCTGCGTTCCTTGTGGTCAACCGGTCGGACCGTACAACCGAAGGCGAGGTGCGCTTTCGGTGCGATGCCGGTACGGTGCAGCCCGAATCGGCGCGCGTACGACTCGGTCCCAAGGGATGGCTGCCAGTCATCGCTCGATGCACTCTCAATGGCGACGCGGATGCCGGCAGTGTGACCGCCTCGATTGGCCAGTCAAGCGTGGCTGTGAGCGTCATCCGCGGCCTGGACCTGACGGCTCTCCCATGGCGTCGCACCTTCGTGCCGCGTGAGGCTCCTGCAGCCACCCACCTGGCGGATCCGGCTCTCGACGACAGCGGCTGGCCTGTCCTGCGCGTGCCGGCGCTGTGGGGTGACAACCGCTACGCGTGGTGCCGCGTACGGTTCAACGTGCCCGAGGATTGGCGCGGCAAGCCCGTCCGCCTCTATATGGGCGCAGTGGACGACAACGATGTCACCTACCTGAACGGATCTGAGATCGGGCGCACCAACGGCTGGGATACGCCGCGCACCTACGATCTGCCGCAGGACCGCATTCGCTGGGGAGCGGAGAACGTCATCACCGTAATGGTGGACAATCCCACCTTCGGGGGCGGACTGCACAAGGGACCGATGCTGATCCTCACCGGCCATACCCCGCCCACCGCGTCGCCCGCTCAGCAACCGCCGCCGGCCAGGCGCCCGCCTCCGGGGCGTGTTGGGACGCCCAAACCGCTCAGGCCGATGAGCGTCGTGGACGGCATCCTGCGCTATCCCGACGGGTCGGAAGTGGCCCTGTGGGGGGTCAACATCTATCCGCAGAGCTGGCACCAGTTCGAGAACATGAAGAAGCTCGGCGTTGACATGCGCGCGACCGTGATGACCGATTTGGACCATCTGCAGCAGATGGGCGTCGAGGCCATCCGCATCCATGTCTTCGACCGGGAGATATCCGACGGCAAAGGCAACATCCTCGACAACGAGCACCTGGCCCTGCTCGATCTAGTGATCGCCGAATGCAGCCGACGCGGCATCTACCTCTACTTCACACCCATCGCCTGGTGGGGCGGTCCCAACGAGAACAGGGAATCGTTCTCGGCGCAGACCAGCAAGCCCGGGATGATGTTCGTCGAGAGCAGCATGGAGGCCTCCGCCCGCTACCTGCAGCAGTTCCTGAACCGGACGAACCGGTACACGGGCCGTGCCGTCAAGGACGAGCCGTGCCTCTGCGTTATCGAGGTGATGAACGAGCCGGCCTACTTCCTGTATGGCGACATCGAGGGCGAGGCGTACGTGGCGCAGGGAGAATCGGCCACGGTCCTGAGCCGCGACCGGGCCGAGCTGCGCCGTCAGTGGGAGGAATGGCTCCGATCCATCGAGGCCGAGCCGTCGTCACAGCTCTACCCGCTTTTCCGGTACGACCAGATGCGCCGATATGTCCGCCGAATGATCGAAGCGATTCGTTCGACGGGAGCGCGGCAGCCCATCGCCATATCGTACTTCGGCGCAAACGGCGACGACATCGCGCAGGCGATTGCCGACTCCGAGTGCGATGCGGTCACCTTCAGCAACTACCCGGGCGGCTGGGAGCGGGTCAACGATGGCCGCAACCTGCTTCATGCCGCCGCTCCGATGGCTGTTGACCCGCGGCTTTCGGGCAAGGCTCGAGTGGCCTATGAGTTCGACACGCCGGCCACCAATGTGAGCTGCTACCTTTTCCCTGCGCTGGCAGCCCATTTCCGCTCCGGCGAGGTCCAGATCGCCTGTCAGTTCCAATATGACAGCGTCAGCACCGCGCGATGGAACACCGACTGGAGCGCCCACTGGCTGAACTGGCTGTACACGCCCACCAAGGCCGTGAGCTTCATGATCGGCGGCCACACGTTCCGATCCCTGCCGCGCGCGGTCACCTACGATGTCGGCGACTGGCGCGCGCCGACACGCTCACTCAGGGTCGGCGGCATGGCAAGCTCCTTCGAGCTCAACAACAGCGTATTCGTTTCGG
Source organism: Chthonomonas calidirosea (assembly GCA_020722705.1). Lineage (GTDB taxonomy): Bacteria > Armatimonadota > Chthonomonadetes > Chthonomonadales > CAJBBX01 > JAAYVH01. The sequence continues at coordinate 2,207 of DYKI01000163.1, forward strand.
CCGACACGGCGATGTACGCGCGATCGCCGGCCGGAATGCCGACGATGGATTGGCCCGCACAGCCGAAGAAGATCGTGGGCACAGGCTCGTCGCGCTATGTGGAATACGGCGGCACCGGAGCCTATGCAGTCGAGCGGATCGCCGCCAGTCGCCTGCGCCTGACTCTGAACCCGGACGTTCGCCTCGTCGGCAACTCGTTGGTTGGATCGTTCGACGCGCCCGTCGCCGAACTGGAGCGCTCCCGACACCAGTTCCGGATCAGACTGCCCGGGTGGGAACGCGCGCGATGCACCGGCAAGGGCGGCGTCCAGAAAGAGGTCCCTGGTGGCGGGTGGCTCCTGAAGCCCGGCGTCTACGAGATCACAAAGCTGAAGGGTGAAGGGTAACACCGGTGCTCTGGTTGGCGCACGCTGGACCGGCAGATCGTACCCATTGCGGCCAAGCACGGACCGCAGCCGTTGATGGGTGCGACCGCCGCTCGCGCATCGAACGGGGCATAACAGAGCTATGATCGGGTGGGAGCATTGGCGAGCGTTTCCGAGGCCAACGAACCCCGGCTGCCATCCACCGTCGCTTCGCGCGGGGTGCGGTGGAGGCCGGGATATGGGATCGTTGGCACGCCGATGCCTGGCGTTCGCGCTCCTTGCGTTGGCCGCAGGCCAACCCTGCGCCGGGTTAGGCAGGGAGAGGCCGGCCCCGTACGTCCTGCAGACGCACCTGGACGACCATTACGTCGCCTACGAGATTAACGCCTACACGAACCAGCCCAACCGCATGGTGACGATCTACTCGATGCTGCATCAGCAGATACAAGACGCGTTCAACGAAGCGGGAGTGGAGATCATGTCGCCCCACTACAATGCCTTGCGTGACGGCAACGAGATCACCGTCCCGGCGCAGTATCGGCCTGAAGGCTATCGGACTCCGGGATTCCGCGTCGAGAGCAAACCGGACTCCAAGGTCGAGCGCACCTGACGATGCGTGCGCGGAGGCAAGGACAACCTGTGATCATCCGACCTCTTTTCCTCATTGCTGCCATGCTGACCCCGGTGGGTGCATTCGGAGCCAATGGAGGCGCCGCCATTGCTGCCGGTGCCGACGCCGATATGTCCTCGCGGTGGAAAGCACGCATGGCCGACCTCAGGCAGGATCCGAGTGTCGTTCGCCTGTATGTCTTCGATCAGGCACGCGACGGTGGCGAGCCGATTGCTGGCCTTGGCCGGAGCGCTGCCCCGCTGACGTGGGCGCTCACGCCGCTGCCGGGCGCACCCGAAGAGCGCTTCACCGTCGTTGAGGGCATGGTGCCGGGCACGAAGGCCATCCGCCTGGACCGCGGGGTGCTCAGCGCCGATCCTGTCGTGTTCCGCGGCAAGGCCATGACGGTCGAGCTGTGGTTTCGGAAGAACGGGCATGGAGCCCTGCGCGGAAACGGCGCCGCTGCGAACGGCACGCTGGTCAGCGTCGGCAACGGATACTGGGACGGTTGGCGCGTCACCACCAGCTACCCCGAACAGACGTTCGGCTTCGAGATCGGCCGCCCGGCCCCGCAGGGGTCCGCCGGCTTCTTCCAGTGCGGTCCGTTGCCGGACGGCGTCTGGCATCATCTGGCCGCCACCTGGGACGGCAAAGAGATGCGCCTCTACCTCAACGGGTCATTGGCCGGAGCCATGGCCTACGATGGCGCGATGCTCCCGGGCGACCGGCTGAGGATAGGATATGCCAATGCCGGCTGGGGCTCCGTCAAGCTGGATGTCCAGGTCATGATCGTGCGCGATCGGCCCATCGAGGCTGGTGAGGCGCTTCGCATGGCCATGTTCCATGCCGATGTGACCGCTGGGTACCTATCGCGCTGGGGCGACGCTGAGGCAGCGCGCTTGCGGCGTGACCACTCCCACGCGGCACAGTCCTATGAAGCGCTTGTCGGCATGGCGGGCATCCATCCCGATCTAGCGGCGATTGCGCGCCTTCGACTGGCCGACGTGCAACGGGTTTCCGGCCGGATGGGAACCGCAACAGCCTCGCTCGCTGCGATCGTCGCAGACGGCCGGGTTTCGGATCGGTTCCGAATGACCGCCCTCGGGGCGATTCTCAGCGGTGATCGCACAGTTGAGGGCAGCCTGCCCACGGACACGCTTCGCAAGCTGGCGAACCGGTCCGATATCCCTGCGAGCCGGCGTGCAGCCCTGCGCCGGGCCCTTGCCCGAAGCCTCATGGCCGCCAACCGGACCCAGGACGCGAGGAAGGAGTATATCGGGCTCATGGAAGAGACCCGGAGCGCGCAAGAGCGGCAGTCGCTGAGGCTTGAGATGGCGCACGCGATGCGAATGTCGGGCAAACACGCCGAAGCGCGCCGCCAGTATGCTGCGCTGGCCGAGGAAGCCGATGCGTCGCCTGCTCTGAGGTCATCGGCTCGACTGCTTGCGGCCGGAACGCTGCTTGAAGAGAAGCGCTACGATCATGCCGCCGCGGCATTCCGCAAGCTCGCATCTCAGACTGACGCACCGCTCGCCGAACGATACGAGGCCGCCGAAGCGCTGCGCGAGATCGAACGGATCAAGAAGGGCCGGACGCCGCATGATCCCGCCGCATCGCGAGTCAAGCTTCCCGCCGCGATGCGTCCCGGCCTGGAGCTGTGTGTTGCCCCAACCGGATCGGACAGCGCACCCGGCACCACCGCAAGGCCGCTCAAGAGCCTTCAGGGAGCGCTTGCCAGGCTGCGCGAGCTGCGCAGACGCGGCCCGTTGCCGAAGGGCGGCGCTGCCGTCACGTTCGCAAGCGGTCGCTATCCGATCGGGCAAACGGTCGAGATGTCGCAGGCGGATTCAGGCCTTCCCGGAGCGCCGGTCGTATTCCGAGCCGCTCCGGGCGCAGACGTGCGGTTCACAGGCGGCCAAAGGATCACCGGCCTGCAACCCGTCACGGACGCGGCGCTCCTTGGCCGAATGCCCGAGCCGGCCCGGTCGCGAGTTCGGCAGATTGACCTGCGCGCTGCAGGGATAGGCGATCCGGGCCGCCTGGCCCCGCGAGGCGTCGGATTCGGCTCGGATCCTGTGCCCGAGCTCTTCTGGAACGGCGCGCCCCTTACCCTCGCACGGTGGCCCAACGACGGCTGGCTTCGCACCGGTGACATTGTCGAGGAGCGGAACGCGGCGGGCGGATTCACGTTTGCCTGCTCCGACGAGCGCATGGCACGCTGGTCCGCCGAGCCCGATGCGTGGCTCTACGGCTACTGGGGTTGGCTCTGGGCCGATCATGGCGTTCGCGCAGCCTCCTTCGACGCGGCCAACGGGCGCATCGCCACGGCGCAGATTCCGAGTTACGCACCGCGCGCGGGCATGCCGTGGTTCATCTACAATGCCCTGTCCGAGCTGGACGCTCCCGGCGAGTGGTTCCTCGATTCAGCGAGGGGCATCGTGATCGTCTTTCCTCCGTCCGATCCCGACCGAGCGGTGATCGAATACGCCGAACTCTCCTCCCCGTTCCTCAAGCTCGATAACGTCTCACATGTTCGCTTCGAGCGGCTGGGCTTCGAGCTGGGACGCTCCAATGGCATCGAGATCACCGGCGGCTCGAACGTCCTCGTTGCCGGCTGCCGCATCGGTAAGCTGCGGGGCTCCGGCGTCCTCATTGACGGCGGGCGGAATCATGGCGTCTTCGGCTGTGAGCTGCACACGCTTGGCCGCAACGGCACATCGGTCAAGGGCGGCGATCGCAAGACCCTCGCTGCGAGCGGCCACTTCGTCGAGAACTGCCATATCCACCACTTCTCGCGCTGGGATAGGACCTATACGCCCGCCGTCTACGCCGAGGGTGTCGGTATCCGCATCGCCCACAATCTGATCCACGACTCGCCGGGACATGCCATGCGGATCGAAGGCAACGACCACGTCATCGAGTTCAACGAGGTGCATCATGTCGTGACCGAGACCGATGATCAGGGCGGCCTGGACATGTGGTTCAACCCTACCTATCGTGGCGTGGTCATTCGGCACAACTTCTGGCATCACATCGGCGGCGACAAGGACGACATGATGCGAGCGGGCATCAGGCTCGACGATGCGATCTGCGGCGTTCTGATCTACGGCAACGTGTTCTGGAAGGCCTCCGAGGGGCTCTTCGGCGGTGTCCAGATTCACGGAGGCAAAGAAAACGAGGTCGTCAACAACCTGTTTGTAGACTGCAAGTACGGCATCAGCTTTTCACGATGGGGCCCTGAGCGTTGGAAGCAATACACTGCCGGCGAGCCGTTCCTCAAGGCGACCCGGCACGACGTTGATATCGCGTCCCCTCCCTACAGCACCCGCTATCCGGCTCTGGCGCGACTGGGCGACCGGCCTGATGTGAACACCGTCGCGCGCAACCTTGCGATCAACTGCGGCGAGTTCCTGACGCGGGACGGAGGCATCGAGGACGTCGCCGACAATGTGGTCTTGGCAGGCGACGCCGGCGTCGTGGTTGTCACCGGAGGCCGATTGCAGCTCAACCCCGGCTCGACGACCATGCGCCGGTTCGGCATGCGGCCCTTGCTGCTGTCGGAGATGGGCCGGTATCCGCACGGCCTTGCGGTCGGCACGAAGCAAAAACGCCCGCCTCAATAGTTGAAGCGGGCGTCCATCTATGGGATGGGAGTCCTTGAAAAGGAGGACATGCGCACTTATCTATACGACACACTGGCGGGAGCTGTTCCCTAACAGTGCTAAACATTTTTGAAGAATCTTCCGCCCGGGGAGTCGGCGTCTGATTCACGCTCGAATCGGCTCATGGATTGCCGCGAAACGGCCCTCACCCAACCTCTCCCGCGC
>DYKI01000164.1:0-4045 GCA_020722705.1 Chthonomonas calidirosea
ATCCGGGACGGACTGGCGCGATCTCGCCATGCTGCTATTGGCGTTTCCAGAATTGAAGGCCAGCGACGGGCCGGTCCTCGAACGCCTGAAAGCCGAACACGCCGGGGATGAAATTATCGAGTTGTGGAACGGCCTGGTCAGGCTGGAAATCAAGGCGGCAGACGACGAAGAAGATTTTTAGCAAAAATCCCCGGTGCTAAACCGGGGATTTTTGTGCCGACAGGTTATTTTTCTCTCCGGGCCGCCAGCGCCATCGCAATCTTTTCCTGGTCCACCGGCAGCCGGTCTATCCGCACGCCGACCGCGTTGTAGATCGCATTGGTGATCGCCGGCGTGGTCGGGATGCTGACCAGTTCACCGACGCCTTTTGCACCGTAAGGCCCGTCGCTGGTGGGATGCTCGACGATGATTGGGATTACCTGCGGGGCGTGGACAATGGACGGGATGCGGTAACGCGCCAGCCGGTCCGTGACGACCCGGCCCTGGTCGAGGATGAAATGCTCGGTCAGGGCATTGCCCAGCCCCATGATGACGCCGCCTTCCACCTGCCCATGCAGGCCGAGGGCGTTGATGATCCGTCCAACGTCGTTGGCCGAGATGACCCGCAGGACGCGCACTTCGCCGGTGAGGGTGTTGACCTCCACTTCGGCGGCCTGGGCGGCGAAACCGAAAGCCACGTGCATGTCACCGCCCTGACCAAGCGGCTTGGTGGCGGGAGCCCAATATTCGTAGAGCGCCTTCGGCTCCTGCCCGGCGGACTTCATCTCTTCGGCCACTTCGGCCATCGAGAGCGAATGCCCGTTGACCCGCACGCGGCCGCCGGCAAAGCCGATCTTTTCGGGCGGCTGGTCGTATTTCTCGGCCAACGTCCGCGAGATGGCCTCGCGCAGGGTCTTGGCCGCTAATCTTGCCGCATTACCGGAAACGTAAGTCTGCCGCGAGGCAGTGGTCGGCCCGCCGTCAGGCGTTTTGTCGGTGTCCATCACCAGGACGCGCACCGTTTCGAGCGGCACAGCCATTTCCTCGGCGACCACCAATTGCAGCACCGAGACCAATCCCTGGCCCAGTTCCGCAGACGAGGTGCGGACTTCGAGTTGGCCGTCGGCGTAGAGTTCCACTTCCGCGCCGGCCTTGTCGGGCGCGCCGCCGCCCAGCCCGGTGTTCTTGTAAGCCGCGGCAAAGCCCCACGAGCGTACCAGGTGCGACGTTCCAGGCACCACGTGCGGCTTGAACAACTCATCCCGCGCTAAACCTGACACTTGACACATGACACTTGAGGCTTTCTCGATGCACTCCACTAGCCCCACGCTGTCGCGCAAGACCTGTCCGGTGTTGGTCGTATCGCCGACGCGCAGGGCGTTGATGCGGCGCAGTTCGACCGGGTCCATGCCCAGGGCTTCGGCCAGCATGTCCATCAGACTTTCGACCGCAAAAGCGGACTGGGTCACGCCAAAGCCGCGAAAAGCCCCGGCGGGCGGGTTGTTGGTGAACATGGCGTAACAATCGGCCTGCACGTGCGGGATGTTGTACGGCCCGGCCGAGTGGGTCGTGGCCCGGGTCATCACCTTTTCGCCGAGCGAGGCGTAGGCTCCGGTGTCGCCGTAGAGTTCGGACTCCGCCGCCACGATCCGCCCATCCTTTTTCGCGCCGAACTTCACTCTAATTTGGGTGGCATGGCGTTTGGGATGCACGATCAAGCTCTCACGGCGGTCCCAGAGCAGCTTCACCGGGCGTCCGGTGGCGTTCGCCAGCAGCGCGGCGTGGATCTGCCCGGCAATGTCCTCCTTGCCGCCGAAGCCACCGCCCATCAACTGCCCGGCCACGTGCACCCGCCCCTCGTCCCAGCCGAGCGATTGGGCGACCTGCACCCGGTCGGAGTACGGGATCTGCGAGCCGACGTAAATTTCCATGCGCCCGTCCTCGGTCGGCACGGCGATGCTGCACTCCGGTTCCAAAAAGGCGTGGTCGTAAGGCGGGGTGTGGAAGGTATGCTCAAGGATGACGTCCGCCTCGGCGAACCCGGCAGCTATATCGCCCTTGCGGACTTCGATGTGCTTCAGCAGGTTGCCGGATGGATGCAGGCGCGCCGCTTCAGGCCGGTTCGCTTCGACGGGATCGGTGACCGGGGGGAGAATCTCATACTCCGCTTCGACCAGACTTGCGGCCTGCTCGGCGATCTGTTGGGTCTCCGCAGCGACGATGGCTACCGCGTCGCCCACGTAGCGGACGCGCTCGCCGATGCCGACCATGACCGACCAGTCGTTGTGGAACAGGCCGTGGTTATGGTCGCCGGGGATGTCGTCGGCAGTCAAAACCGCCGCCACGCCCGGTAATGATTTGGCCTGGCTGACGTCCAGGCGGCGCAAAAATCCGTGCGGAATGCCGGCCCGGGTCACGGCGGCAAAGAGCATCCCATCAAAGGTCAGGTCGTCGGTGTAAATTGCGTCGCCGGTGACTTTGGCGACCGCATCCGGGCGGATATGGCTGCGCCCGACGATTTTGAACTCCGCGGCCGATTCCTGCACCCGCTTCGGGCGGACAGGCTCACCCGTCCGCAGGGAGTGGGCGGCCTCGAGGATGGCGCTCTCGATGGACGAGTACCCGGCGCAGCGGCAGAGGGTATCCTTGAGGGCGTGGCGGATGTCGCCGCTGCTGGGGTCGGGGTTGCGCTGGAGCAGGGCATGAGCAGTCATGATCTGACCAGGGATGCAGAATCCGCACTGCACCGCGCCGTGCTGGACGAAGGCTTCCTGAAGAGGATGCAGGATCAGTTCACCATCCTGGGACTTCGCCAGCCCTTCGATGGTCAGCACCGTTTTGCCGTTGGCGCGCAGAGCCGGATAGGTGCAGGAGAGCACCGTCTCGCCCTCAACATTGACGGAACAGATGCCGCATTCTCCTTCCTCGCAGCCGATCTTGGTCCCGGTCAGGCGCAGGCGATTGCGCAGCACTTCGGCCAGGGTCTCGTCGGGGGCAACGGAAAGGGTATGCGATTGCCCGTTTACAATAAAAGAAAGTTGTTGTTCCATATTTCGATCTCCAAGATTTAACGCAAAGGCACAAAGGCGCTAAGTCGCAAAGAAAAGCTAAAGAATTCTTTGCGTCTCTGCGTCTTTGCGTTAAGTTCTTTATTTTGCCCGTTCCCAGGCGGTTTCGAGGGTGTCTTTCAGCAGCCCGCCAACGAGGTGATAGCGGTACTCGGCGGTGGCGCGTTGGGCGCTGGTGCGGAACCTGGCCTGGGACAGCAAGGCTTCCAGCGCATTTGAAAGCGTGGCGGCGTCGAAGGGCTTGCCGTGCAGGGCCGATTCGGCTTCCGTGGCCCGGAAGGGAGTCGGTCCGCCGGGGCCGACCGCAATGCGGACGTCGCCGATCGTGTCGTCGTCGCGTTTGAGATAGCAGGCGCAGTTAAGGATCGGCAGGGCCACACCTTGCGGGCGCATGATCCGTTTGAAAGCGGAAGCCTGATGGTAATGGGCAACTGGTAAATAGAACCCGACGATCAGGTCTTCGCCGTGTTCGAGGGCCGATTTGCCGGGACCGAGAAAGAGCGCCGTGAAGGGGATGCGCCGCCTCTCGGCAGGATTGGCGATCTCGACTTCGGCGCCCAGGGCGGTCAGGGCGATCGTCCCGTCGGCGGCGGGCAGGGCGTGGGCGGCGTTGCCTCCTAAAGTCGCCACGTTGCGCACCTGCGGCCCGGCGATCAGGTCACAGGCTTCGACCAAAGCCTGGGCGTGGCGGACGGCCAGCGGGTCCCGGGCGATGCGGGCGAGGGGACGCGCCGCGCCGATATACAACCAATCCCCGCGAAGTTCCAATGCGGTCATCTCGGGGATGGACGTCAAATCTACGATGGTGTGAACAGGGGGATGGCGGCCCTGGGTCAGATCGAGCATCAGGTCGGTGCCGCCGGCGAGGGGCAATGCCGGGCCGGGTGCAGAGGTGAGGGCCTGGAGGGCCTCGCTGACCGAGACCGGCCAAACGTACTGTTGCCATAGGTTCATGTGGAACGACCTCCTTCGTCAGGACGGCGGCACTTTTCGAGGGG
>DYKI01000164.1:4145-6988 GCA_020722705.1 Chthonomonas calidirosea
TATTGTAGCACTAAACTGCTAAGGTACTAATACCTGAATTATCAACACCAAGGCACAGTTACCCAGCCACCACTTCTTCCTTCACCCCCGCCATCAGCAGCCCCAACTTCTCCGGGGTGGCTTCTTCACGCGGCAGGATGTCCATGATCTGGCCTTCGTAGATGACCGCGATCCGGTCGGAGAGGGCCAGGATTTCGTCCAGATCTTCCGAGATGAGCAGGATGGCCGCCCCGGCCTGGCGCTGTTCGATCAACTGCTGGCGGACGTACTCGGTCGCGCCGATGTCGAGGCCGCGAGTCGGTTGGGCCGCCAGAATGACGCGCGGGCTGCGGGACAGTTCGCGGGCGATGACCACCTTCTGGATGTTGCCGCCGGACAAATTCTTGGCCAGGGTCTCCGGCGAGGGCGTCTTGACCTGGTATTTTTGGATCAAGGCCTGGCTGTGGCGTGAAATCTCGCCCAGGTTGAGAAACCCGGCTCGCGAATACGGCTTTTTGTGATGCTCGCGCAGGATCATGTTCTCGGCCACGCTGAATTCCTTGATTATGCCGTCCCGCATCCGTTCTTCGGGGATGTACGAAAGCCTCCGCTCGGTCAGTTCTGCGGGCAGGAGATTGGTGACGTCTTCCCCCTCCAGCCAGACGCGGCCGCCAGTCACTTTTCGCAAGCCGGTGACGGACTCCGCCAGTTCGCGCTGACCGTTGCCGGATACCCCGGCGATGCCCAGAATCTCCCCCGAGCAGACCTCCAGCGAAACACCGCGCAGGCCCGGTGTCCCGCGGTCGCTGCCGCAGGAGACGTTTTCCAACGTCAGGCGCGCTTCCCCGCGCTCGACCTCCCCCCGGTCGGGGACGAATCCGACTTCCCGTCCGACCATCCAGTTGGCCAGGTCCTGCTTGGTGGTTTCGGCGATCATCTTCGTGCCGATCTTGCGCCCGTCTCTCAGCACGCTAACCCGCTGGCTGATCTCGACCACCTCGTGCAGTTTGTGGGAAATGAAAATGAGCGCGTGTCCGTCGCGGGTCATCTGGCGCATGATGGCGAACAACTCGTCCACTTCCTGCGGGGTCAGGACCGCGGTTGGCTCGTCCAGGATCAGCAGGGCCGCGCCGCGGTAGAGGGCCTTGATGATCTCCACCCGTTGCTGCTGTCCGACGGACAATTGCCAGATGTAAGCCGACGGATCAATCTTCAGCCCGTAGATGTCGGCCAGCTCGAGGATGCGCTTCGAGACCCGGTCGAGATCGGTCAACAGGCCGCGTGACGAGGGCAGGCCGAGGGCTACGTTCTCGGCCACCGTCAGGGTCTGGACCAGCATGAAGTGTTGGTGGATCATGCCGATCCCCAGGTTGATCGAATCGGTCGGCGAGCCGATGGTCACCGGCCGGCCGTTGAGCAGGATCTCGCCCTCGTCCGGGCGGTACAGGCCGTAGAGGATCTTCATCAGCGTGCTCTTACCCGCCCCGTTCTCACCGAGCAGGGCGTGGACTTCGCCGGATTTGACGTCGAAGTCAACCCGGTCATTGGCCAAAACGCCGGGAAAGCGTTTGGTCACGCCGCGCATTTCGAGGCGCTCGATCCGGGCCTGGCCGGAGGGGAGTCGGTGAGGGTCGGTCATAGGCATCGCTCAGGATGAAAGAAAACTAAAAAATAACGGGAGCAGGCCTGGCGGGTCCCGCGTGAGACCCGCCAGGCCGGTTGAACGGGATTACGGCAGGGGCGTGATGGAGCCGTTCTTGATGCCTTCGATGGCCGCCTCGGCCAAAGCCCCGACTTCCGCCGGGAGGGTGAAGGCAGGGTTGTACTCGATCACCTCGCCGCCGTTGGACAGGTCAATGACGAAGGACTGGCCGCCGAGCGTGCCGCCCTTGATCAGGGCGATCATCTCTTTCAGCACCACTTCCCAGTGATAGACCTGGCTGGCGACCACGATCGAGGGGGCCAGGGAGGTCTGGTTGGACTGGGTGCCGAACCATAGGACGCCGGCTTCTTCGGCCTTGCCGATTGCACCGACGACCATCTGGGCCGTGCCGGTCAGCACGTCCGCACCGGCAGAGATATGGGTGGTGGCCGCTTCGGCCGCCAGAGCCACGTCTGAGAACGAGCCGATGTAGTTGACGTTGACCTGGATTTCAGGGTTGGTCGCCGCCACGCCGGCCTTGAAACCGTCCACGTACAGTTTGGCGTCGCCGGTCTCGATCGGGCCGACCACGCCGATGACTTTGGTGGAGGTCATACTGGCAGCAATCACCCCGTTGACGTACCCGCCCTGGTCAGAGGCGGCTTCATAGGCGAAGACGTTCGGCAGGCCGAAGGTGTCGACCGTGGTGCCCCAGGCGAAACTGGTATCGGGGAAGTCGGGAGCAATTTCTTGCAGCGACGAGCCATACTGCGAGCCGTGGGCGATCACCAGGTCGAAGCCCTGGGTGGCATAGTCACGGATGGCAGCCGCGGCGTCATCCACCACGAACATGCCTTCGGAATAGACGAACTCGAAGTTTTCGGGACCGCCCATTTCGGTCTGGACGCGGACGAGAGCATCGTACATGCTCTGGCTGAAAGCCAGGTCATTGATGGCGCTCGGCATGACCACCGCCACCCGGAACTTCTCCACCGGGGCGGGGGTCGGGGTGGCAGCTGGCGCGCAGGCGCTCACCACGAGCGAGAGCGCGACGGCCAGGGTCAGTAACCAGGTAAGTTTTTTCATTTCTATCTTCTCCTTGAATAGTTTTGGATTCGGACTGATTTTCAAACGGGATCATCGTCGGAATAACCACCTCCTCTTCAAGTTTTCACTCGTCACGTTCGAAGGGTTTGGTCAGCGCCGAGGGGGCGCGAACACG
>DYKI01000165.1 GCA_020722705.1 Chthonomonas calidirosea
TGTACGTGTTTACCTGTCTACATTGATCCTCACCCCCAACCCCTCGAGTATCTCCCCCTGCGCCTTCCACATCCTGGCTTTCTCGTCCGCTTCGGCGTGGTCGTGACCGAGAAGATGCAGAACGCCGTGGACGACGAGCAAGCGGCACTCGTCCACGAGGGGGTGTCCCGCGGACCGGGCTTGCGCGTCCGCGCGGGGGATGGAGAGGAGGATATCGCCGAGGTAGGCCGCGCCCGTTTCAGGGTCCGTTTCAGAAGCGGGGAAGGAGAGCACGTCGGTGGGCGCGTCGATTCCCAGAAAGTCCCGATTGAGGCGGTGGAGTTGTTCATCGTCCGCGAGGACGATGGTCAGGTCGCCGTCGGCGGATTGGTGGGTCAGCGCGGCGAGGGCGGCCTGTTCGAGCAGGTCGAGGTCGAAGGGAATGTCGAGAGAGGTTTCGAGGAAGATCATAAAAATCCTTTAAACACAAAGGAGGCTACGGTTGGCGTGCGGCGTAACTTGACGGCTTTCTTTCCATCATCGTTCGTGAAAATCGGGAGCCAAAACCAAACTCATCGCTCAAGTCCCTTCGTTGCCTTTGTGTCCTTCGTGTTTGGTATTTCACTTTCGCGGAATCGTCGCCAGCGGCTCGCCAGCAGAAGGCGCCTCAGCCGCGGGATATTGGATGCGCGGGTGATACGTGCCGCGCAGGGTGGCCACGAAGGATTCAACGATGGTGTTGAGGTCGCGCAAGGTCAGCATGGTGTGATCCAACTGACCCTCTTTTTGAACGTACTCGATCACGTCGCGCACGAGGGCGCGCATGTCGTCGTCGGTCTGCGGACTTTGGGCGCGGGCGCGGGCCTCGGCTCCATCGGCAATCATCAGGATGGCCGTCTCGCGCGAGCGCGGGCGCGGACCCGGGTAGCGGAATTTTTCGATGTCAATCTGCGCGGCGTCGCCATTGGCCTTTTGCAGGGCCTGGTTGTATTGATAGCGCGTCAACATGGTGCCGTGATGTTCGAGCATGAAATCGGTGATGCGGCGCGGCAGGCGATATTTGCGCGCCAGCGCCACGCCATCGGTGACGTGACGGATGATGGTGGCCGCCACCTCCTCGGGTTCCATGTCCTGATGCGTGTCCATGTGGCCTGGCGCCTGATTCTCGATGAAGAAGCCCGCGTTCCTGGCCTTGCCCACATCGTGGAACAACGCGCCAACGCGCGACAGCAACTGGTCCGCGCCGATGGCTTCAGCGGCCTGCTCGGCCAGGTTCGCCACCTGCAAACTATGCTGATAGGTACCAGGCGCGTTGCGGAGGAAAAATTGCAGAAGAGGATGATCGGGACGCGAGATCTCGAGCAGGTGCAGCGCGGTAGCGAGCCCGAGCGATTGCGCGATGAAATATTGGCCGAGCAACGCGAAGGCCGCCGATAAAAATCCGTTGCCCGCCGCGGCCAGCAAAAGTTGTGCAACGCCCAGCCAGTCGAGATCGCCCGCGGAGACGCGGAAGGCCGTCAGCACGAGGATGCCCGCGCCCGTCACGGCCGCGCCCGCCCAAATGAAGTACCAGAAGCGGCGCGCCGGTCCGAGGGCAAGCACCCCGCAGAGCGACGTCAAAAGATAATAAGGCAGAAAGTCAGAACTGAATCCGTGCGCGGCGAGGAGGCTCGCCACGATGGAGACGACGATGCCCGCCTCCATGCCGTACAGCGCGCCAAGCAGCATGCCCAGCGCGGGAAGCGGATAGAGATAGGGGAGCAGAACGTTATCGGGAATGGCGAGACGTGCGCCCGCCAAAAAGACAAGGTAAAGGACCGCCGTCACGAACAGGCTGCGCGGCTCGTATAAAAATCCCAATCGTTTGCGGCGATAAAAATACAGCGCAGTGAACGCGGCGAGCACGAGGGTCAACGCGCCCTTGCCAAGCATGTCGAGCGGTTGCGACGTGGAACGGATCAGCCCCAACGCCTGCAGGGCCTCGACCTGTTCCTCGGTGAGACGTCCCCCCGCGCGGACGATGGTCTCGCCCGCCTTGTAGGACGCCATGACCGGTTCGACCGCGTCGCGGGCGGCCACGCGCGCGGCCTCGGTCAGTTCGGGACTGTGGAGGCTGTTCGCGGTTACGAAGGGTTTGACCAATTCGCTGACGAGTGCGGCCTGCGACTCGCTGAGCGAAAAACTGACGAGGGACGGCACACTGCGCCGCACGGTCTCCACATCCGAATCGCGGATGACGCCGCGCAGGACGCGTTCGAGCACGGTGAGCGATTCTTCGCGCAACGCCGACCAGCGGTCATCGCTGAGGGCGAGGATCATTTCAATCGTCTCCGCGGACAGTTCGAGGTCAGGAAGGGAGGCGAGGCAGGCGCGCTTCTGGTCGGTGGTGGCGTTATTGTCCGCGCGTGTCAGGGTGATGGAATCCAGCGTGTCGCGCAAGCGTCCCATCTGCTGACGGGAGATGGCGGGGTCGGGAGGCGTGAAAACGGGCGGGACGGAATCGTAGGCGGCCTGCCGCTTTCGTTCGGTGAGGACGGCGCTTTCGAAGGACGCGTCATTGGGGGCGACATAATCGCGCGGCGAAATGTCCCCCGCGTGGAGCGGTGAGGCGTCGGGGCGCAGGGCATCGGGCAGCAGGGTGAGCGCGCTGAAGGATGCCGCGGCCACGATCACGAGCAGGATGATGCGAAAGGTATTGAGGCGTGTGCTGGAATGCAGTTCTGCGGTCATTGGTCACATAGTCTGATGGTCACATAGTCTGATCGTTTCATAGTCTCATCGTTGCCGTTTTCCGACTATCAGACTATTCGACCCATTGACTATCCGACTACTGAAGCAGTTCCTTCACCATCGCGCTGACGTCGCTGTTGGGAGCGCGTCCCGCCACCTTGGGCATGACGGCCTTCATCACCTTGCCCATGTCGCTGGGAGCGGCCGCGCCCGTCTCGGCGATGGCGGCTTTGACGAGGGCGCGCAGCTCCTCGGCGGGCATGGCGGCGGGCAGGAAGGTTTCGAGGATGGCGATCTCCGCTTCGTTGGCGGAAGCCAGGTCGGGGCGGTTGGCCTTCTTCGCTTCCTCCAGCGCTTCGCGTCGGTTCTTGATCTCCTTTTGCAGGAGGGCCATGACGGCCGCGTCATCGAGGACGGTGCGCTTGTCCACCTCCACCTGTTTGATGGCGGCCAGCGCCATGCGGAGGGTGTCTTTACGCGTCATATCGCCCGATTTCAGCGCGGTTTTGAGGGATTCATTAAGTTGAGTTTTGATGTCCATGCTCTTCATTATAGCAGAGGAGGGAGGAAGAAAAAAAGTCCCGCTCGAGGGCGGGAGAAGGTGTGGACATTGACGGCCACTTATTTCAACAGGAAGATCCCAACAACATACGGTAACAACACCAGCAGCGCCAGCCAGAAACTTCCACGCCGCGACGTGTTGCGACTGTCCCAACTGAAGAGGAAGACGGACAGTCCGAATGCCAGCAGGCCGCTGACGGGTAACATGATGACCGAACCCTAGGGAGAGAACGCGGCCTCCTTGCCCACATTGTACGGCGGCGAGGTAACCATCAGTGTTTACCTGTGTACGTGTGTACCTGTCTACTTGTCTACAAATTGCTCCCGCAGTTCCGATGAAAACAGAGCAGCCGTCTTCTCGAACTCCACCCGCGTCCGTTTCACCGCGGCGTGGAAAACGTAATCGAAGTGTGCGCTGGTTTCGTGTCCGTCGTGGTTCATGTGCGCGTGCGAATCCGCAGGCAGGTGGGGCAGGATGAACTTCCGCAGGAACGGGATGAAGGCCAGCGCTTCCAATGGATAATAGAGTTTACCAGAGCGCAGGTCGGGGTGGCCGAGAATCTCGGAGGAAACAGGGTCCACTTGCTCGGGCGCGGGAGGCGTCTGCCCCTCGAAGCGGGAAAGCCAGCGGGGGATGTAGTCGGTATGGGCGTAGAAATCCTGCACGGTGTGGAGCATCCGCCCGAAGGCTTGCCATGCGGAGGGCGCGTCGCCGCGTCCAAGCGCGGGAGCAATGAGGGCGCGTTGTTCCTCGATGTACGCGTAGGATTTTTCAAATTGGTTGTTGTCAAAATGGAAGTGATCGTGGAACAACTGGTAACGCAGGCTGTCCTGCGCGACATTGGCGCGGATGATAACTTCAAGAGCGCGCGGGCCAACTTCCGAGGCGAGCGCCTGTCGGGTGATCTCCACATGATGGCGGATGAGCATCGCTACTTCAACCCCGTGAAGCGATAGACTTGCACGGGCTGTTCGCGGCCGCGCACGAGGATGGGCGCGAGCGGTTCGGCATTGGCTTGATCGGCAACGATATCGTAGGTGGTCTTCTGGAGCAGAATCTCGCCGGGCTCGGCGGCCACCTGCAACCGCTGGGCCAGGTTCACCGTGTCGCCGATGGCGGTGTAGTTGAAGAGTTCGCTCGTGCCCACGTTGCCGATGATGGCTGGCCCGGTGGCGATGCCGATGCAGAAGTTCAGGTGATGCGCCGCATCGGGGAAGTTCCTGTGCCATGCGAGCGTGCGCCGCAGGATGGCATCTGCCGCGCGGACGGCGCGCAAGGCGTGATCCTCCTGCGGGTCAGGACTGTTCCAGATGGCAAGCACCGCGTCGCCCATGAACTTGTCGAGGGTGCCCTCCTCTTCGAGGACCGCGTCCGCCGCGAGGGAGAGGTAGCCGTTGAGCACCTTGAAGACCGTCTCAGGTTTCTGCTTTTCGCTGTAGGAGGTAAATCCGCTCAAGTCGGCGAAGAGGACGGTGATTGTTTCCTTGCTCCCGTCGAGGCGCAGGTTGCGCGGGTCGGCCAGCAGGCGGTCGCGAATGCGCGGTGCGACGACGCGGCCGAAGGTCTGGCGGATGCGCTCCTGTTCGGCTTCGAGGTGGCGGCGCTCGGTCAGGTCTTCGAAGAAGATGGTCGCGCCCTTGGCGGCGCGGTACGCGTCGAGGAGCGGCGCGCACGAGACACGCAACGCCAGTTCGCCGCGCGCGGGGATGAGACGGGTGATCTCGGCGATGTAGACGGGCGCGCCCTGTTGCGCGGCGGTGTCGGTGAGGTAGAGGAAATCGGAATAGAGGCTGGGGAAGGCCTGTTCCATGGAACGCCCCACCACCTGGTCCATTGGAACGCCGAGGATCTGTTCGGCGGCGTGGTTGAAGAGGGTGACCTGATGCGCGAGGTCGGTGGTGATGACGCCTGTGGTGATGGACGAGAAGATGTCGTCCATGAGGCTTTTCATCTCGAGAGTCTGGTCGAGGGTGCGGCGCAGGTTGGCGAAGAGACGCGCGTTCTCGAGTGCCAGCGTGGACTGGGCCGCGACCGCCGCGAGGAAGTCCAGATCGTCGCTGTTGTAGAGTTCTCCCGAAAGGCGCGGGCCGAGGACGAAGAATCCGATCAGGCGGCCCTCGTAATGCAGTGGGACAAAGGTGGAGCCGCCGAATCTCTCGTAGCCGCGCAGGTCTTCGGGCAGGGACAGGCCCGGCGAAAGCCAGAAGGGCGCGTCCGCTTTTTGGATGTGTCGGACAAGCGGTTCATCCGCAGGGTAGGCGGGCGCGCTGTTTTCGCGCGTGGCATGCGGGAAGTATTGTCCGTATTCGTCGTTGTAGAGGTAGATGACGAAACGTTCGGGCGCAAGCGCCTGATGCAGTTGTTCTTCGAGCAGGCGCAGAATCTGCGCCAGGTCGGGAGTGACGACGAGACTGCGCGAGAGGCTGGTGAGGGCGCGGCGGTAATCGGCGGGGGCGCGGTAGAAGAAGCGGTCTATGGCGCGCTGGATCAGGTCACGGACGGGGATGAGGCCCACCGCGAGGATGACGATGAAGAGTCCGATCGCCAACGGGTTGTCAGCGCGGATGCTCTGCTCGATGATGTAGGAAACGAGCGCGATCAAACCATAGAACGTGCCCAGTGCCACGCCCATCGTCAGCAGGTAGGTGAGGGCGCGGCTGAGGATGCGGTCCACGTCCAGCAGGCGGTAGCGGACGATGGCGTACATCACCGAAAGCGGCAGAGACACGAGCATCGGGAAGAAGAACGCGCCCTGAAATTCTGGAATGTCCGGCCCAAACACGATAGGGATCAGGTAAAGAACCAGCACCGGCAAAAAGGCAATCAGGCTTCCAAACACAATGACGCGGCTCTGCTGGCGCACAATGGGCGATTGACTGTTCGCGATGCGAGCAAACAACGTCCCGATGAAAAGCAGGATGGAGACAAGGATGAAGGCATAGCCCGCCAGCCAGGTGTCCACGTAGGCGAGCGAGGCGGTCGGCTGGATGAGTTCGCGCAGGGTGGGAATCGCCAGCGCGGTCACGAAAAACCAGGGGACGTAACGCGTGGCAGGGAACCGCTCCACGAAGGGCATCTGCTGGGGAAAAACCAGCGCCAGGTGCGCCAGCGCGCCCGCTCCCACTGGAATGCTGAGCGCCCACAAGATCACGGCATGATGGGTAGTGTTCATGTCGAGGAAGGTGGTCGTCAACACGGAAACGGCTGCGGTGAACGTCACGAAGGCGCGGCTCGCCCGCAGGTCCGAGCGGATGCGGTAGGCCCACAGTCCCGTCAACAGGAAGACCAGTCCAACCAGATAAGGGATGATGAACGAAGTCAGCAACCCCCCAAACGGGAATTGGATCGGCGTGAGCGAAAGCGTGTACGTTTCTCCCCTTTGGGTTACAAAACTGGCCTCCAGCGGTTGGAATCCGTTCGAGGCCAGGAAGGCGCGCACCTCATCGGCATTGGCAACGGCCTGACCATTCAAGGCCGTTAATTGGTCCGACCAGGCCGCTCCTGCGCTCCGCGCCGGCCAACCCGCGTCGTCGATCTGCGAGACGATGTTGTTCGGTTCGAGGAAAACGCCGAGGAATGGTTCGCGCGACCATTGCACCGCCCAAAACGGCGTGAGCACGAGCATCGCCACGGCAATGCCAATGGCTGTCAGCGGCACGAGATGGTGCAACCACGCAGAGCGCATCTCGGAATTCATATCTTGATTATAAAGT
>DYKI01000333.1 GCA_020722705.1 Chthonomonas calidirosea
ACACCCGTCCCGTTTCCCCAACGACGACGGCGAACCGGATCCGGTGCGCCCGGATCGAAGTGTCGCTGGTCACCCGGACGGGCGTGCCAGGCACGGGGACTGCGATCTTTCCCAACGACCGCGGCTCAAGGGAGGGAGAATCAGCCATCGTTTCGGGCGGGCATCAAAGCCCCGTGTGACAACCGACAACCGACCACCTTTTTTCGCGCGTGACGCAAGCGACATTGTGCAACCTCGCCACCCGCCGCCGAGCCGCCCTGGAAGGACCCACGATTGCTTCTCATCTTCGGAATTTCCGAAGATGGCTCATCGCTTGACTAGGCAGCCGATCACCACCTGCAAGAAGATGGACCGTACATCGTCCGGCGCGTAGTTTGTGCCCCAACGGTCGCCGCCCAGCCGCTTCAAGTCCCAACAGAGCCCGTGCTCGAGGTGGTCCTGGAAGCTGTAGCGCGTGCCCAGGTACGCCGTGCGCCGCATGGGCTCTTCGCCGGGCCGGACGACAAGGATCGCGCGGTTGATGCAGCCCTTGCGATGGCGCACGACGCGCGCGACGAGTCCTGCGGCTTGGAGCCGGGCAAGGCCACGCTCGTTGACGTGATCATAGAGCCGGCCATCGGCGCGGTAGACGGGGATGCGCGCAGTCATCGTCGCGGACAGACCTCGGGTGCGGAACCTGCGGGAACGAGATTCACGAGCGTCCCGGCGCTCTGGAGGGGATGCGGTAGATTCGAGAGGCCCGCGCGCCTCTGGGAGAACGCTTGAGGGAGCGTTCTACTCCATCTTTACCACGGCGAAGAAACGGTGGTCAAGGAAAAAACGCATCATGACAGTTTTGTTTTGAGCCGTTGCTGGCGTTGGCTCGCCATGGGGGCGTGGTAGCCATCATCGGCGGCTCTATATAGGAGAGGCAATTTCGCTTCCCAACGGACAACAGGCCCGCAAATGGCTACCATGCCTACCATGGCTACCAAACTTCGTCGCGTGAATCAGATAGAGCGGGGTGGATTCGCAAGCGATAGCTACCACGGGGGGCCCCCACTGAGAGGAGCGTCTGGAACCTCACATGCTACGCGCACGCGCGCGGTCGAATCCGCCACCAAAA
>DYKI01000334.1 GCA_020722705.1 Chthonomonas calidirosea
CACTGGCACCACCGGCCACTTGTGGTATGCCGCAAAGGCGTTCAGCAATCCCGCGATCGGCCAACGTATCTCCGCGCCTCAGAGGCCGAAGCCAACACGGTCGCCGTCGCTGACCGAGCCACGTCGGAAGTCGCGCGCACGGTGCCATTCAGCGTGGCCGTCCATGAACGCATAGTTTGCCCCACCGTAGTGCCGGGTTGCGCCGGGCGTCTGGGTCAGGATATCGGCTTCGAACTTCCGCAAGTAGATGCCATACACGCTGTCGCTCGCGGCATCAGGAGCCCGAAGCGCGATTATGCCGGTCCGTGCGTCGCAGAGCGCGACTGTTAGGGCCGGATGCTTGATGCATGTGCGAGGAATGCCGCCGTACTCCCTTTGTCCACCGCGTATGCGCTGTCGCATCAGGTAGCCATTCATGGCGTATCCGTAGCAGTTTGGGTGAGACGCGCCATATCGGAGTTGTCCGACTACTTCCCGTGACGGGCATCGTGGAGGAGGCAGATGGTTGTCCCTGTACGGCATCAGCGCCGTTAGCCACGTGCTCCTCGTCTGAGCGCCGCCCGCGCCAAATGCGGCGGCCGCCAAAGAAGGTAGAACATCATCGTGGTCATCGGCGTAAAGCGCCAGAGCCGTTGCGAGACCCCGCAGATTCGTCGCGCATACTGATGAGTGGCGCGTCTCTTCCGTCCGGCTGAGGAACCCCCAAGTCGCAACACTGGACACCGCTGCCATCCCCGCCCATACAGTCACTGCGAGTAGGCGCCAAAGCCAATGGCGTGGTGCATTAGCGAATCCGCTCATTGTCCGACCTCCTGCATCCACTTGTCATAGAGACTGTCAAAGTCGCCGGGGCCCGGCCTGATGCCGCCGTGTCCGCTTCCGAACCCATCGTGATCATTGCCATGCTTCACGAGGTAGGCCCGTAGCTTGTAGACGGCAACCGTGACGACAGTCCCAACCGCGACGGGCAACAACTGCTTCAGGTAGAAGTATTATTGCTTACAAACCGTGACGACAGTCCCAACCGCGACGGGCAACAACACAAACCGGAGCACGCCGCCGGCGTACCACCACCATGTCGCGTGCCCACTCGGGTCCACCGC
>DYKI01000335.1 GCA_020722705.1 Chthonomonas calidirosea
AGCGGGCGACGCGGGGCACGCTCGGACTTTCCGATACGGAAGCGAAGTACAGCCGCCAGCCGACCGTCGAGCCGAAGTCATGCATTGCGGCGCCCTGCGGATACCAGAGGGCATTCATGAGGGCTCCTTGGTTGATCTCCTGGAACGTCGCACTGGAGTCGCAAGTCAAGCGGGTCTGCGGCGATTGCGGCGATGGGTGCATGGCCGTTTATGCAGCCGGTCGCAGGCGGTTTCGGCCGACGGCGCGGCCGGGGCGACGGTGTTCGTGGAACCGCTCGGCCCGGTCGTCCTCGCTCAGGTAGGCGGCCCGGACCTGGAGGATGGCCTCGGCACCGCCTTGCATCCAGAACTGTTCCGTGCCCTTGACGCGTTTGTTGAACTGCTTGATCAGCGACTCCACGGCGGTACTGGTGATGGGCAAGCCGGCCCGGCGATAGTTCGCATAATCCATCCGGTGGGCATTGATCTTCACATACTCCAGGGTCAAAGGCACGATTCGACGCGGATCGTCATCCGACGTCTTGGGCGGGGCGGGCCCCAAGCGCTCGCACTGGGCCTGAAGACCGGCGATCAATGGTTGGACCTGGCCGGACCAGGCCCAACGAAGCCACCTCTCGTACAGGCTCCAGGCCAGTTTGGCCTGGCCGCGATGGGCAGCCGTCGCGGCGGCGTACAGATGCACCAGCAAGTGCAAGAAATCGAGGATTTGCGTGAAGCCGGGAAAGTGCAGGTCGGCCAAGGGACCGATCCAGTTCCCGCCATCGCCGAGGACCGCCTTGGCCGCCGCCTGATAGAAGCCGCGAGCCTTCGCTTCCGAGGCCACCATCCAGCCGAAGGGCTCCACGGAGGCCATGGTCGCCACGGCCGTCCGTACCAAGCGCTCGGCCCGCTCGATCTGGGGCTGCTCCTCCACCAGCAGGGGTTCGTCGGCCGTGGCGCTGGGCGCCCGGCACTCCGCCACCGGTGCGCTGCGAACCCGCTCCATCTCCCGGCACAAACGCATCACCCGAGGCGGATCGAGAAAGATCGCCGGGGGTTCGGGCTGCGGATCGCCTTCCCCGGAAATCGGCGTATACGTTAGGAAACAGCCCACTTTAGT
>DYKI01000336.1 GCA_020722705.1 Chthonomonas calidirosea
GCGGTGAGCAGGCTCGAGGTCCGGCCAGAGACGAGGGCGAGGAGCCCGCCGCGGGTCACGCGTGAACCGTCGGCCAGTTGCGCGGAGAAATCTACGGAGGAGTCCAACAGTTCGTAGGCGGCGCGGGCGACGTCGAGTCCCGCGAGGATCCCATCCTGTTTGGCAATGATCTGCCCGCGCATGGCCGCATCGGGCGGGACGATGGAGAGGGTGGTGGCGTCGCCGGGGCCGATATCTTCGGCAAGGGCGCGTTGGATACAGTCGAGAATTTCGGTTGGAAGCATAGGTGTCTCAGTACCGCAAGATTTATCTTGCCTCGCTGGGCAACATGAATGTTGCGGTACTGACGATTATACCGATAAAAAAGGCCTGACTTGCGTCAGGCCTGAACGGTTGCGGGGCGGGGCTTGTTTGCCGATTTCAGCCCGAGGAAGACCGCCGCGAAGTAGACCGCGTAGGCCAGCGCCTCGGTGAGGGACGGGTTGCCGTTGTAACCGAAGAGGGCCTTGAGGAGTTGACCAAAGGTAGAATTTTCGTCCACGATGGCGTTGACGTCCCAAATATGTTCGATGACCGCGGGGATCCAGCCGACCTCGTTGAACTCATGTACGCCGTGTGCGACGAGGCCTGCCGCGAAGAGGATGAGCAGGAAGCCGGTGATTTGGAAAAAGCGGCGCAAGTCGAGGCGGATGATGGCGGCGAAGATCGACCAGCCCAGCAGGATGGCCGTGCCGAGACCGAGGATCGCGCCGATGAGGGTTCGGAGCGCGTCGGTGGCGAAGACGGAGGCGGTGAGGAAGAGGGCGAGTTCGATGCCCTCGCGCAGGATGGCGATGAACGCCACGAGGAAGATGGCGCTCTTGCCCGCCCCGAACGCGGCGCGGTGGACGTCGGCTTCGATACTGCTTTTGAGCATGCGCCCGATGCGGTTCATCCAGAAGATCATCCAGGTGAGGAGCGCAGCGGCGAAGAGCATGGTGAACCCTTCGAAGATCTGTTCGGCCGCGCCTTCGAAGGAGAGACCAAGCGTCGTGAGCAGAAATCCGCCCACAATGCTGAGTGCGACCGCTGCGAATGTTCCCAGCCAGACGGCGG
>DYKI01000028.1 GCA_020722705.1 Chthonomonas calidirosea
GCGTCAGGCTGCGCGCGCAGGGGCTGGTCCGGTGGTGCGTTGCCGGCGCCTGCGCGGCTGGTTGCCGGCGAGGTTGTCGCGCATCATTACTCGCGCTCGGTGCAAGCGTGATCGTATTGTGCCTACGGCACATCCGAGCATCTCCGCGGCCTCGTCGTAGGAAAAACCCTCGAGATCAGTCAGCAGTACAGTCCGGCGGAACTGGTACGGAAGTTCGTTCAATGCCGATTGAAGCCGCTCGTCCATTATGTCGCGAAGCAGCAACCGGGATGGATCGGAACCCTCATCGGGAATCTCGCTGAACATTGGGTCCCCTTCATCGCCTTCCGTGGGAACGTCCAGCGAAAGCGGGGTCTGCTTGGGCTTCGATCTCAGCCGGTCAACGAACAAGTTCGCGATGATCCGGAAGAGCCAGCGGTCGAATGGGCGGGATCGGTCGTATCGGTCAAACGCGCGGTAAGCGCGGATAAAGGCGTCCTGGGTCAGATCCTCCGCATCCTCACGATTGCCGGTCATGCGATAGGCGAAACTGAATGCTCGCCTGTGGTTCTCGCGAAGCATGCGATCGAAATCCGGATTGGCTAGCGGCAACACGCTGCCGCCTGCTATGGCCGTCTGCATCAAGCCTGTCCTCCCACAGATCGGAGCTAGCCATGCCCTGACAACGGCCGACCTGTGACTTATTTAGCATTACTAAGAGTATAACCCAGAACTCGGAACCCGTCAAGGGCGAAGTCAGTCGTATAGGTGGTGGGGCAGCAGAGGAGGTGTTCTGTTTGTCGGTCCTACGAACCAAGAGGGTGACGCAGGGCCGTCAGCACACGTACATTAAGGCAAGTGGAAGTGAGCCCTCGCTGGCTTCCATTCGTGGCAACATGACCGGAGGACGCATCGTGTCTGAAGACAACAACAACAACAATGACGCCGCTCCGCGCAAAGGCCGAGGTTGGCATGGCGATTCGGAAGGTCACGCAAGGGCCGGCCGCAAGGGCGGCACCCGCGTTGCTCAGGACCGGAACCATATGTCCGACATCGGTCGCCGTGGCGGAACCCGGGTAGCCGAGAACCGTGAGCATATGGCCGACATCGGTCGTCGCGGCGGTTTGAAGGTATCGAAGGACCGTGAACACATGGCGGAGATTGGCCGCCGAGGCGGCGAAAGCCGCTAGCCGGCCTTCACCGTCTGCCTGGGCCGTCCGTTGTTGCATCTCTCACGACACGGGCGGCCATTCCGATGAAGGAACTTCGCCCTCTTCTGTCGTATTGATTACCGGACGGAGGCGTCGCCGGTTTCGGGTCACGCCGGCCAGGCGCGCCGGTTACGATGGGGAGTCTGGACGTTGAGCGGCACAGTCATCACCCCGGAAACCGAAGTATCGGATCCTTCCACCGGCACGGGCGAGTTCATCGTCATTGTGTTCGACAACGACCACAACACGATTGATGAGGTGATCGCGATCCTGATGCAGGCAACGGGCTGCGGCATTGAGGAAGCCGCCATGGAGACGTGGGAGATTCACAACCTCGGCAAGTCCATTGTCCACCATGGCTCATCCGCGGAGTGCCACCGGGCGGCCGCCATCATCCGCACGATCGGGATCAAGGTCGAGGTTACTGCGCTATAGGCCGGCAGGCGGGTCGCTCTCCCGCAGCAGCCACAGGCAGTTCAGCACCTTCTCGGCGAGGTCATTGGGCACGTAGTAGTACTGATTGGTTGCTTCGAAACCCAGGCGCGAATCGACCACCTGAAGGGCGTACATCTCCCTGGCGGTTTCGACCTCTTCGGCAAGAAGCTCCCGCATCCGGAGGACGCGGTCGGGTGCCGAGCGATCGGAGCCCATCGAGCCATCCCTGAGCGCGACATACTCGGCCTGCGCCGCGACGCTGCGGAAATGAGCGGCCGCAGCACGTGCGATGCGCGTCTCCGCCTCAACCGCTCGCCGGTGCTGCATGTCGGCATCGGCAGCCGCGGCCTGGAGTATGTCCGCGCCCGCTCGGAAGCCGTCGGCCACTTTGCGCAACTGGCGCACGAACACGTCGGGCGGATAGACCGCGCGCCACGCGTTCAGGTCGTCATATGGGATGCCCACCATCGTCGCACGATAGCCCGTTGGCTTGGACCAGAGCAGGTTGGCAGGACCGGCATGCAGGGGAGCGTTGTAGACGACAGAGCCATGGAACGGGAACTCGGCAAAGCCGTCGCTCATGACATGCCAGGCCTTGACGACGCTCGGCGCCGAGCCTGATCCATAGCGAGCCTCGGCCACAGTCGCCAGGGCTTCAGATGCGTCTTTGCCGGAGAAGACCTCACGAACGACCTCGAGGTTTGGGGATGGATAGCCTCCGAGGGTCCAGCCAAGCATGACGCCGGACAGGCCGATCCTTCGCAGATTGCTCGCATGCTCAGCCGTCAGGCGCACAGCAGGGATATAGGGAACGGCTGAGAGCTCCCAGGTGCAGGCGGCCTGTATCTTCGCGAACGTCTCAAGACCTCGACCTCGCGCGAGGCCCCAGTTCCGAGTTGCCCTGGGTCCCGGGCCCACCGCGCTCAGTGAATACTCACCCACGGAGGCGGCAACACCGCCGCGACGGAGCGGGAGGCTCCACTCCGACACACTCATCAGCGCCGCCTCGGCCGGAAGGCGGGCTATGGCTGCTTCAGCCCAATCGTCAGGCCAGCCCCAGTCCCAAGCGATGAGCCTCTGGTTTGTGCCGGACAATCGAATGCCCTCGGCCACTGCAGCATTCACGTCGGCCAGGACCTCGGCTCCCGACCGCTTGCTGCAGCGTGGACACTGTGCCCCGCCGTAGTGCGACCAGCAGTTCGTGAGGTTTTCGCTGGCTGTGATCGTGAAGTACCCGCCGAGATCCGGCACAGCCTTCGATATTCGGGCTACGGATTCGACCAGGTAACGCCGTACCTCAGGAACACTCGTGCACATGGCCGCATACTCGCCCTCTGTGACTCCCTTCAGGTTCGCATGATCAGTGTAGAACGGCAGCGGCATGGCTCGCGGCTCGTTCAGATACAGATACACACGCAGTCCGTGCTTCTTGGCGCGCTTTACCAGCCGCCGAAGGTTGGCCATACGCTGCTCGTGGCCGAGACTGACCTCGGGCTCCCATGGGAATGGCGCGAGCTTGCTGAGCACGCCCTGCAGCCATACGCCATTCACCCCCGAGGCTGCGAGACTCGCCAGATAGCCGTCCGGATATGGGTCGCTTCGCGTATCGGCGAGCGGGTCGCCGTAAAGGCCGAAATACGAGTAGCAGAAGCGTGGGCTGCTCCCGTCATCGGGCGTGCGTTGCGCGGTCCCCCGCCTGGCTGACAGGTCCTTCACGAAGGAGAACAACGGCTCGACCAGGCGACCGACGCCTTGCGGGAACTGCTTCCGAAGCTCCCGGCGAATCCCGGCGGCTCGAGCTCTGGCCGCAGCGCTCGGTTCTGAATAGACCAGCCGGTCGCATCTGGGCTTCAAGTTGCCGAGCTTCACGAACAGGAAGTCGTCCTCGCGCAGGGCATACGCCATCTCCTCGGCGCTCCAGCCGAGCAGGTCCAGCAACTGCTCGTATGGGAGGAGATGCCAGTTGCGGCGGATGATGGTCACGTGGCTGCGGCGCAACTGGTCGGCGCTGATGCGTGGCGGACCTTCGAGGCCCATGGATTGGCCAATCTTGACGATCCGGTCGCGGCTGGTTCCAATGACGCGCGCCATCCGGTCAGCAGGCACAAGCTGCCAGTTGCGCCACACAAACGCATGCATGCGGCTGGGAAAGTGCCCGAACGACAGGGCTTCGGGCGCGGAGCCCATCGGCAGATCGGTCGGCATCATGGAGGTCACTCCGAACAGGAGAAGTGCGTGGATCATTAAGGGGTACCGATGCGCTTCGGCGCGCCTTCCTCAGGTTCGACGCGGATCAGGGAGTACCTCCCTGCACGGACAACTGCCCCGCCGACAGGCGTGAGAGAGTCACCCGCCGGTACAGCTTCGGCGAGTCGCCCGGTATCCACGACCGCGTAGACCCTGTCGAACCGGGCGCCCCGGTTGGCCGGGGAAGTCCCAGACAACAGACCGGTACCGAGCGTGACGGGGTTTGCTTCAATCACACGTCCTGACGAGATCACACCATCCGGCAGATAGAACAGAGCGCTAGGTCGTCTTGGACCTTCGATCGCGATCGCCACCATGTCATGCGGCCCCGCCAGCTTCCCCGCCAGGGATGCCATGCGGTGCAGCGTGCCGATCATCCTGCGCTGAGCCAGCGGTACGCCCTGGGTCAGCACTCCCAGGTAGAACAATGCCATGGTGAGGGCCAGGATAGCAGGCGTCAGCCGGGCTCGCCCCAGCACGGCAGCTCCGAGCGATGCCGCCAGCCCCAGGCCGATCGTGCCAAGAAGATACGCGGCAGGGGTCAGTATGTCGGCATCCAGCCTGCCGACGGTGACCGGTCTGTCGGCATATCGGTTGATGACGGCAACGATCGGAGCCGGTTGGACCAGAGCGGCATAGACCGCAGCGAGGGCGATCAACCCCAGACTGGATCCGATCACGATCGAGCGTCCGGATCGTGGACCGGAGCACGCCCGAGCCAGCCGGCTGCCGGCCAGAAGCGCAGCAGCCGGATACATCGGCAGGATGTAGCTGATAAGCTTGCTTCCGCCCAACGAGAAGAGCAGAACCACAACGGTGAACCAGCATCGCAGGAAGCCGAGGGTGCGCGCCTGCAATGCTGCGGCATCGGCCTCGCCGGGCTTCACCTCGGGTTCTTGACCCGGTTTCAAGGATACTGCCCGCCTCTCGGGCCGCAGCTCCGCGATGGAAAACAGGCTCCAGGGAAAGAACCCGATCAGGAAACCAGGCACATAGAACCAGACCGGAGCATGATGCGCCGTATCACCCCCCTGGAAGCGCCCGATGTGCTGACGGACCAGGTACTCCTGCACAAATGCCGATCCGTTCGCCTTCCACGCCGCCACATGCCACGGCGCCATGATGCCTGCAAAGAGCGCGAGACCCCACAGTGCCCGAAGAGACGCTGCCGACCGGAGCAGCCGTCGAATGCCGACGCGTCGCACAATGAGATCGTACGCCAGAAGCACCGCCGGCACCGTCAGGCAGCCGGCGGCCCCCTTGGCGAGACTGGCCAGCCCTGCCAGCCCGAAGCTCACCAGTGACCACCGCAGCGACGCGGCTCCCGAAACCTCCCTGGCACGATGGGCCGCGAATAGAGAGCACGTGACCGCCAGCACCAGCATGGCATCGGTCGTCGCGAGTCGTGCAGAAGCCACGGTCAACGGGGCAAGCGCGAGCGCCAATGCGGCGAACAGCGCCGCACGGCCCCCGAGATAGCGTCGGCCGAAAGCAAACACCGCCAGAAGTGTCAGCGTCGCCGCAATCGCCGATGGCAGCCGAACCGCCCACTCGCTTCGACCGAAGGCTCGCAACGCCGCCGACGACAGCCAGTAGAGCAGCGGCGGCTTCTCGTAGAACGGAGTCCCGTTGACCCTGGGCGTCACCCAATCGCCGGTCAGCGCCATCTCGCGCGCGGCGGCGACGTACAGCCCTTCATCCAGATCGGTGATTCCCAGAGTGTGGGGGGTGAACCAGAAGCCCACGATGCACGCCAGGGCCATGGCCGACACAGACAGGGCTCGACCCGCAGTGCCATTCACCGAAGTGTTCCAGATGGTTGAGCCTCGAAGAGCGCCCAACGGCCGTTCCTTGCCGGTACGCGCACATCATAGCCTGCCAGCGTCTTGCTCGCGTGGCTGAAGTCGCCGATCACCATCGAGCGGCCGTTCTCCCGAATGAAATCGCGTACCGGAGCCGCATCCCATGATTCGAGAAGGATGGCCTCGCGTTTGATGGTGGCCGGCTTCTGCCTGAAGAGGCTCTCCGGCAGGTAGAAAAACACACTTGGCCTTCTGGGCCGACCGATGTGGATCACCAGGCGGGTCTGGTTGGTGTCGCTCGCCACCATGCGTCGTGAGGCCTCGGCCACAATCCGGCGCAAGGGCTCATTCACAGAGCGCTCGTAGGCGGGAAGCCCTATCGTGCAGGCTGCGGCAACGAACCAGCACATTCCGGCCACCGCCGGCGCGACTCCGCAACGCGCCTCACGCCAAACGCATACGCCCGCGACGATCAGCCCGAGTCCGAGCCCGGACAGAGCAACGCAGGCAAACGCAAACATGTCAGGCGTGGCGAGCGCTATCGTCTCCGGATCCGTTGAGGATCGTGCCAAAGGAGAGAGAACCGATGCAGTCAGGCCAACCACTATCCAGCAGTTGAGACCGATGGCAGCCATGGCACAAGCCGCCAGACGCCGTCTGTACGTCCCCATGGGATCGGAGAAGACCGATGCGGCCAGGATCGCACAGGCCGGATACATTGGGAGCAGGTAGCTGATCAGCTTGGACCGCATGGCCGTGAACGTCAGGAAGATCACCAGCGCCCACGTCAGGGCCAGCACACGCGTTCGGCTGGACTCGTCCGAGACCGCCGAGTCGGCGCGCTGAATGCGCACAAACGGCAGCCAGACGCTCCACGGAAGGAACCCGACGAAGAGCATGGGCACGTAGTACCAGACCGGCTGGGAATGGTCAAAATCCGTCGCCTTGAGCAAGCCTACGTGATGCAGGTACCAGTATTGCTCGATGAAGTAATGACCGGATTGCCGGTACGCTGCAACATGCCAGGGAGCCACAATCAGCGCAAGCACGACGATGCCGGCGAGCGGCTGGAGGCGAGCAAACCGTTCCCATGCCCTCCGAAGCGATCCGCCGGAAGTGACGCCGATGTAGACTAGAACCACAGGAATCGGCAGCAACCCCGGGAAGGACTTGGACATGAACCCGAGGCCGCAGCACGCCCAGAAGGCCGTTGACCAAATCCACCGCATTCGTGCGGCAGGCCGCTCCAGCATCCAGAACGCGCCGATCGCCGCCGTAACCCACCAGGTTTGATGGATGTCCATGGTCATCTGCCGGGTCGTGCCCATGAACAGCGGATTGAGGGCAAGGAAGGCCGCTGCATACAGCCCTAGCCGTCGCCCCATCGCCGCCCGGGCAAGCCCGTACGTAACCAGGGTGGCGCAGGTGGCAGCGAGGGCCACAGGAAGCCTGGCAGCGAGCTCACTGACGCCAAGAACGCGGAATGCTGCGGCCGCGCACCACAGCGCCA
Organism: Chthonomonas calidirosea; assembly: GCA_020722705.1. GTDB lineage: Bacteria > Armatimonadota > Chthonomonadetes > Chthonomonadales > CAJBBX01 > JAAYVH01. The sequence goes on from DYKI01000028.1 coordinate 7,185, forward strand.
ATGGCGGCTTATCGTAGAAAGGGATTCCGTTGACGGTGCCCGTGATCCAGTCGCCGCGCAGCAGCATCTCACGCGCGGCCTGGACATAGAGCCCTTCATTGAAATCGAACAGGCTCGGATACCCAAGACGCCAGTAGAACGCTAGGCCGCATAGGGCGACGAGCCAGGGCACGTCGCCCATGCGACCCAACGACAGCCTGGCAAACCGAATGGAGCCGGTCAGTTGGCCAACTCGCGCACGACAGCCAAGACCGGCTCAAAGTCAGGCTGTTCGGTAATCTCAGGCACATACTGGACGTAGCGTATCTGCCGGTCGGCGTCAACCACGAACACAGCCCGGGCGAGCAGGCGCAACGGCTCGATCAGAACACCGTAGGCCGTCCCGAACTCGGCGGTCCGATGATCCGAGGCGGTCTGAACCTGATGCGTGCCCTTTTCGCTGCAGAACCTGGCCTGTGCAAAAGGCAGGTCCATGCTGACCGTCAGGACCTCGACGTTCGCAGGCAGGCTGATCACCTCGTCGTTGAAGCGGATCGTCTGGCGCTCGCAGACAGGTGTATCGAGCGACGGCACGACGCTGAGGATCACGCATTTCCCGTCGAAGTCGGCCCATGTTATCTCCCGCAGACCGTCAGGGCCTCGCTGGATGAGAGTGAAATCGGGCGCTCGATCGCCCACAGACAACTCAGGTCCGACGAGCGGCAGTACCGCACCGCGCATCTTGACCGTGCGTTCCGTCATATTGGTACTCGCTTTCGGCGCGCCGTTCGTGCTGCGCGCGCCAGGTTATCTGGGTCATTGTACCCATGGACACACTGGTATACTCGGCGGCGTGACCATGCATCGCAACGACTGGCGACACACCGTCTGGTTGTTCGCAGCCACCGGATTCGTCGAGTCGTTGGCGTGCGGCCGTAGTTCTGTCGAGTGTCGGGTTGGCGGGGCTGTCACTCTCGGCAACGAGCGCTGAGGTTGCCGTATGGCGATCTGTGCAGACGGCGTGCATCGGAGGCGCAGGGGCCCTCACCATGGTGCTGCTCGCCCGCTATACCGATGCAAACACGCGGACTCCGGTCCTAACGCTCAGCCTGCTGCCCAACCAGCTTTCCTGGTTCGCGGGCCCGATCCTGGCATCGGTGCTTGCCTCGCGTGCCTTGCCCCTCCCGTTTATATTCGGAGCGGCAGCGTGCGCAGTGGGAGCGCTGCTGTCCCTAACGCTGTCTCGGACCAGAACGACGGGATACCGGCCTGACGGGTCCTGATTGGCTCGTTCCGACCGCGTCAATGAAGCGCTGTGCCTCTCGGGCGTAGGTGCTGAATGGGTTACGGAGCGTGATCTGTCGCCGTGGTTCCACAAACACCGCGTCCCAGTCAATGATGTAGCGGACGTGCGGGCGCTGGATGAGCGCTTCAACGATCTTGCCCCGGCCATAGGCACGTGTGTCGCCCGGCGGCTCGACCATCGCCCGGGCGATCTGCTGATCCGTCGTCACGCGCTCCATGACGCCGGAGGTCTCGAGCCCTCCGTACAGGCTTGCGGCAAGGTTCACGTTATGGTACTCGAGGTCGAGGCTGTGCATGACGTCTGCCTTCCACGAGACACCTTCAGCCTCGATGTACTGCTCGTACAGCGCTCGCTTTGCCGACCAGTCCAACCGATCGGAGGTGCTGAGCGGATCGCGCTCCAGATCGTCGAGCGTGCGCTCCCATTCAGCCAGCACCCAGTCCGTCTCCTTGTCGCGACCGGAATAGCAGCGCTGGGCAGCGCGAAGATACCGCCGCTGAAGGTCCACGGCGGATATCGTGCCGCCTGAGGCCAACTCGACAGGCCAGCGCCACGTCGGATCACGGGACACCGTCCGCAGGGTCCACAGCGGCTCCTTGATATCGAGCCCATCGGGAGCCACGCCGTCCTCGATCAAGTCCAGTACGATGGATGTCGTGCCGACCTTCAGCATGGTCGCATACTCGCTCATGTTCGACTCGCCGTAGAGCAAGTGGAGACGATGCCGGTTCTGGTACGTGAAGAAGCCGTCCCACTTGGGGTTGATGATGGCCCTGTTGAACCGGACGCGCGACGAGACGGTCCTGACGATGTGGTCGGCTCGCTGAGAAAGCTGGAAGTCCACATCAGGGTCAATCTCCACGCCGTAGAAGTTGCTGACCCACACGAAATCCACATCGTGGTCGCCCAGCCTCATGATGTTCGACGAGCTGTCGGGACGCGTCAACCGGTGACCGCCGACACGGCCCACTCCGGCATAGATCTGTCGGGTCACGAGAAACGGGAGCAGGCCGGCTATCATCTGGGCGAAGCTCTCATCATCCACACGCACGAGGTAGTTCTCGTGACATCCGAAGGTGTGCCCGCCGAAATGATCTACGGAGTTGTTGTGGAAGCTGACAACGTCTTGCAGCTCCAGGTCGTCCAGCAGAGACTGGAGCAGCTCGCGGCCTGCCCGATCGTAGGCCACGAGATCCTTCAGCGAAACACACTCCGGAGTGGCGTACTCCTCATGGCTGCCGACAGCATCAATGTAGAGCCGCCCGCCATTCGTCAGGAAGCCGCCCGCGCCGGCAGGCTCGAAGGCGTAATCACGCGAGTGAAGGTCAATCAGCCCGATCTTGCGGAGCTCGAACGCGGCGTCCTTCACCATCTCCACGACCTCTTCAGGGTCGCCGAGGGCCTCGTCGCGGACGAGACATCCAAACTCGGTCTCCAGACCGAACACCCGACGCGGCATCGCTTGACCTACCCGCCTTCCGAGCCGATGGCCAGTTCGACGGCACGATCCAGCACAGCGACGCCGACCAATGCGAACCGGCTGTCGCGGCCGGTCATCCGGTCGAGCAGCCCGGCCTCGACGCGACCTGTCTTCAGTTCCACGCGCAGCGTCTCACTGACATGGTCAGCCGCTTGAGCGTCCTCATCGTCGTCGTCCGACTTGCGGTCCTGAAGCTCGTGGACCCCGATCGCCCACGCGCGCAATGCCGCAGCAACGGCTGCTTCAAGCCCAGGATCGTCGCCGATGGCTTGTATGGCGTCACCAAGCTCCTTTGCCAGTGCGTCCCGCATCGCCGCCTCAGCCTCCGGCGTGCCGGCGAGCGCGACCATGCCGGCATGCTGGGAGAACTCGCCATCGTAGTTAAGGACGAAGAAAGCGTCACTGTCGCGCGTCCTGCCCATCTCGGCGAAGACGGCCCGAATGACCGACGGAGCGCGCCACTGATCGCGGAATACCTCCTTGAGCGCTGGGCTCAGGGAAAACCCGACCAGACGCTGAGCGGTCACGTCGTCGGGACTCCGTTCGAACCCTTCTCGGGAGGCAAGGTCCACGGCGCCCAGCCTGACGGCCTCGATGTCCGACTGGTTGCCTATCGCCGAGTACATCAGCCGATCATAGATCTCGTAGATCTTCCTCTGGGACCTGCGCACCGTTACCAGAAGCACGCCGCATGGAAGGCTCATCCCGATCACTGGACTGCCCAGGCGCAACCCTTCCAGCGCATGGTCGCGCCTCTGAACGATGGCCTCGTTGAAATCGAACGGAGTGAATCCCATTCTCATCGCTCCAGTTCCGCTATCTCGGTCGTCAACTCCGTCAACTCGTCTTCCGCGACATCCTCGATCCCGCTTGCGCTGATCGTCTTGGCGAGCGGAAGAACCTTCGACCATCCCCCGGTCGCGGCGTCAAGATCAGCCGCAATGTCGAGCAGAAGAAGCGCCTCACGAAGCGCCTCCTTGCGCGACATCGTGTGGAAGGGACGCCGCGTCTTGACGATATAGTCGAAGACGCCCCTTATCTGGTGTGAACCTGAGCCGGCAGCAGCGTACTCGGTACTCTCGAAGCGTGCGCCCATGGCATCGTAGAAGAATATCCGTCCTTCGGAGGCATCCTGGTCATACGTGCTGAGGACGGGTATGAAGCCGCCAATGCCCTGCATGGCGGCAGGCAGGCTTGCCGCGACGACTTTCGCGAGTTCGGAAAGCTTCCCGTCGAGGCTCATCGGCTGAAGCTGAGACCGCTCAAAGTACTTGAAGGAGTGCCTCAGATACCGAACGACCTCCATCGCGCGCGCGTACGAGCCGGATATCGCCAGCAGCGTGTAGTCGTCAATGGCCAGCACCTTTTCCGCACGATCGTACATCACCGCATAGTTGGCCGTAGCACGACGATCACCGACATTGATCACGCCGCCGTCGAACTTCACGGCGATTACCGTGGTGCCGTGAACCACCGGTATCGCCTCACCGACGGTCGTCGGGCTCGTCTGGACTCCGGGTGGTATCTGTATGGCCGGACCGGTTCCGGCGATTCGGCTTCTGAGGTCTGCTTCGCCCTGGTTCACTGTCCGCTTCTCTGCCGATATTTGCGCGCTGCGTCCGGGTCAACGCGTCGCATTCGGCGCAGCAGCTCGTTCGAGTCTGGCCGCCGCACGCCTGGTCTCGCCGGTCCGGTCTCGTCGCCCGACTTGCGTCCCGGCGAGACCGGGGTCGGACGGGTTATTCGTTCCTCAACCTTTGCGTAACTCATAGTTGGCTCCTTCCGCCAGCAGGGGTCTCAGCACGCTCACCGATCAACCGCAGGCATCAAGGGCAACGGGACGCCTTGCGGCCCTGCAGCCACGCAGTGCCTCGATCGTCTGCGAAATGCTGCGGCATTCGGCAAGTCGGCTGCTCAGGTCGGACACGATGCCGTCAACCAGCGGCTCCATGTCAAACTCATAGATGTCGTCTCCGTCGGCGAACGCGATGCCGGCCCATCCAACGGACCGAACCGCCCCGGCGTGACGCGAGACAAAGTGCCCCCTGACAGACGCTCGTGTGTCGCGCGGAGGGCACACCATCGCGCGCTTCACATCCTCATCGCTTACCATACGCTGCAGCAGCCCCTGTTGTTCGAGCGCTCTCGCCAGCCCGGCCTCGGGGTCCAGATCATGGTAGGCCAGATCGAGGCTCTGCACGATCGGAGCCGACCAACCGACTCCTTCTGCCGCGATGAAGTCATCAAGCAGCGCCTTCTTGGCACACCAGTCAACACGGTCAGATGCAGATGCCGGATCGCGCTCGAGGTCATCAAGCACCCGTGCCCACTCTTCGAGTACCCAGTCACGCTCGGCAAGGGCGCTTGGAGCGCGCGCAGCAACGTCAAGGTAGCAACGCTGAACGTCAATCGCGGTGCTTGCGGCTGCTCCATCACGGTCATAGCGACGGCTCAAACTGAGGTCGCGTGAGATATCACGCACTGCCTGCACCGGGTCCTTCAGCGGCACCGGCATGGGCAGTCCAGCTTCCATGGCGTCGAGCACCAGCGCCAACGAACCGACCTTAAGTGCCGTAGCCCACTCGCTCATGTTGGCGTCGCCGATGATCACGTGCAGCCGACGAAACGCGTCGGCGGACGCATGCGGCTCGTCGCGGGTGTTGACAAGCGGACGTCTGCACAGCGTGTCAACGCTTGCCTCAACCTCGATGAAGTCGGCGCGCTGCGACAACTGATAGCCCGCAGAGCTGCGGTACGCGTTCTCGTGCACCGCCTTGCCTGCCCCCGCGAAAACTTGCCGCGTCGCGAGGAAGGATCCCAGCCCCGTGATCAGGCTCTCCACTGGCATGGCGCGCGGCGTGAGGCAGCACTCGTGAGTGCCGTACGAAGCTCCGTGGTAGTCGGTGTTGTTGCGATAGATCGTAATGTGCTTTCCGATTTGGCGCCCTCGCCGGGCGGCACACTTCAGGACGATCTCCGCTCCGGCGCGATCATACGCCACCAGGTCGCGGATCGAGAGGCATTCCGGCGTGCTGAACTCGGGATGGCCATGGTCATTGTACAGGCGTCCCCCGTTGGGCAGGACGCGATCGGCATGCTCTTCGGCAATCGAGGCGTATTGGGGACCGTCAGCATCGTAACGAGCGTCTTCCGCGCTTCGGGCAAGCTCGTTGACGACGTAGCCGCGCATGTCCTGGCGCGGGTTCTCCTTGCTGTAGTCCCACGGTCCGGCATACGCACCCTCGTACGAGCATACGACGGCCCGGCTCTCCGAGACCATTTGCCCCGGTTCCATGCCCTCGAAGGCCAAACCATATTCGGTTTCGAGTCCCAGCAGACGTGCCATCAATACCTCTGGCGACGGGTTGCGGCCTGATGATATGGCTCCGCTCGCCCGAATGAGTCGGCGGCGTCATATCCCAAGCCCCGGTACCTGCGTTTCAAGCGGGGTGCAGGCCTAAATGATGTCGCGCGGCCCCGACGCCTTCATGCGTTCGGGCCGGATCGGTCGGACTGTCGCTACATTCTCCGGCTCGTAGTCAATGAGCTTCAGCCAATCCTCTTGAGCATCACTCTTGGGGAATATCTCGTTTTCCTTGTACTCGCGTCGGATCGCCTGCCGCATATCCTCGAGCGTCACCCCCTCGGTCAGAGACCTGCGCTCGATGCTCCGCCGTATGGCGAAATCCTTGGCCCGCTCGACAACCGAGCGCACCAGCGCACCGCTGACGAGATCGCGCCAGTGCAGTGTCTCGACGCCGCCATTCCGCATGAACACCTCCAGGAAGCTCGTCTCATCGTTACGCCGCCACAGGTAATCCACTGTCAGATCGAGCAGCTCGTCCCGCGCGGCAGCCTCGTCGCCCTTATGCTCACGAACCAACTCCGGATCAAGGGGAATCGCGTCATGCAGGTAAATGCCGAATATCTTCCGGGTGTCTGCCCGATCCGGCCTGCCGACCTTGACCTTGCGGTCTATTCGCTCGGGCCGAAGGATGGCCGGATCAATGTAGTCCGGCCTGTTGGACGTGATGATCACCACAACGTTGTCGAGGCTCACGAGGCCATCCATCTCCGCGCAGAACTGGGGCACGACGGTGTTGGAAATGTTCAGCCATCTGCCCGACGACCGGGTCCTCAGGACGGACTCCGCCTCGTCAACGAAGATGAACACGAGGTAACCGTCTTTGGCCTTGGAGCGAGCAGTCTGGAAGATCTCCCGGACCATACGCTCGGTCTCACCAAGCCACATGTTCAGGATCTTCGGCCCGTTGATGTACATGAAGTACTCTTTGACATCGCGACCCGTGCGCTCGCGGTACTCGCGCGTCAGATTGTATGCCGTCGCCTTGCCGATCAGGGTCTTGCCGCAGCCGGGAGGTCCATAAAGAAGGATGCCCTTCAGCGGCCTTTTCTCGAATCTGGCGTAGAGCTCGGGATGGATGAGCGGGAGCTCGATGGCGTCCTTGATGACCGAAATGACATGGTCCTGACCGCCGATCTGGCTCCAGGGGATCTCCGGCACTTCCTCGAGGAAGTACTGCTGGATGTCTTTCGTCGGGAAGTGCTCGATGGCGACTTTGAAGTTCGGCTCGACCCTGACCTCATCCCCCGCGCGAAGCTCGGCGCCTTTCAGCTTGGTCGAACGCAGGATGACGCGCGACTGTGTGCCCTGAGGGTCAGCGTTGATGCGCAGCCAGTCGTCGTCCACGACCTCGCCGACCTTCGCGAGCATGCCGCCGGGATGATATCCGAGCGTGCCGATCACAGCGAAGGCATCGTTGACCTTGACTCGTGCGCCGATCTCGAGATCGTCCAGCTTGACCTCCGGTGAGACGGCCGCGACATACTCCTGATCGCCTATGGCGACCAGCGCATGTTCGTCGCCGGCACGGCCGAGATAGACCCCCAGACGGTTCGCCGGAGACGTCAGACGGTTGTAGGCCTCCTCGAACTCGGCACTCTTGCGCTCGGCGTCGTCGAGCCGCCGAGCCTGGCTGTCAACGAGCTTACGCAGCACCAAGAGTTCAGGAAGACGAGGGTCCGAGCGTTGCGTGGCTCGGATTATGTCATTGACGAGGCGCGCCGCACGAAAGGAATCCTCTGATGGATTACGCTCCGAGGCGGGCATCTCGTCGTCTTCGAATGGTCCGTGGATGGGCATATGGGAAGGCCCCCTGGCCAGATGCCCCGCGCCGCCTGGAGGGGACACAACAAGCTAGATGCCGACGCGAGGGTGGTCTTCTCAACTCCATGTACGAATGGGCGGCAACCCGAGTTTCTGGCGTCGCCTCCGCGTGAGGCTCTCCCCTATCGCAACTTGCTTCTTGCCCGCCGAAGGCTACCAGCCCCGAGACGCCATCCTGTCGCTCTCCTCGATCTTCCGGACATCGAGCGAGGCCATGGCATCGCCAAGGCCTTCGGAGACCTCGGCCAGGACCTCCGGACGATCGTAGTAGGTGCATGCGGTGACGATCGCCTTGGCACGCGCGACCGGATCCGACGACTTGAATATGCCCGAACCGACGAAGATCGCTTCGGCCCCGAGCTGCCGCATCAGAGCCGCGTCGGCCGGCGTGGCAATCCCCCCAGCCGAGAAGTTCGGCACCGGAAGTCGGCCTGTTCGGTGCACTTCGAGCACGAGATCGTAGGGCGCGCCCATGTCCTTGGCGGCGGCCATCAGCTCATCCTCGCTCATGCCTTGGAGCCTTCGGATATCGCCCATCACAGAGCGCATGTGTCGGACCGCCTCGACCACGTTGCCGGTGCCCGGCTCCCCCTTCGTGCGGATCATGGCTGCGCCTTCGCCGATGCGCCGGAGCGCTTCGCCGAGGTCCCTGCAGCCGCACACGAACGGCACCTTGAAGGCATGCTTGTTGATGTGGTACTGCTCATCGGCGGGCGTCAGCACTTCGCTTTCGTCTATGAAGTCGACACCCAGGGCCTCCAGTATCTGCGCTTCTGCAAAGTGCCCGATCCGCGCCTTCGCCATCACAGGAATGGTCACCGCCGCCATGATTTCCTTGATCATCTTTGGATCGGACATGCGCGCGACACCGCCTGTGGCGCGAATGTCGGCCGGGACACGTTCGAGCGCCATCACAGCCACGGCGCCGGCCTCCTCTGCGATCCGGGCATGCTCCGCGGTGACCACATCCATGATCACGCCGCCTTTGAGCATCTCGGCCAAGCCTACCTTGCTGCGCCAGGTTGCCTTCTCGGTATTCGGATCGCTCATCGTGCTGCCTCCTCGTTGCAATGGATGCTCAACGTATTCTACCCCGGGCGTGCCTGGCCGACCGGACGCCGAGCAATGAGGGCGGCCAAACGGCCGCCCTCAGAAGATGCGACTAGCCGCCTACGCCGTCAGAAGCGCAGGCCCTTGATATCCGCACGAAACGTGAAGGGAGCGCCGCATGCCGCGGTCCAGCGCGACCGCTCATCCTCGGTCAGAATGGCAAGTATCGCCTTCTCCGCTTCCCGCTTGGCTTTCTTCAGCTTCTGTCGCGCGGGCGAAAACGGCCTTTCGAGCTCGTCGGCATTTACGCGCATCATGACGGTCCGCCTGGATCCGTCGGGCGACACGTCCTCTTGAGCCTGTGTGAGCGAGGCCATCACTTCGCTCTTGACGGCTCCATACCGAGCGGCAATCGGCGCTATCTCGTTGCGGCTCTCCTGACTGAGCTTCAGCCGCTCAGCGACAACCTGATCGGCCATGGCCAGCGGTCCCCGCCACTGGAGGTCGAGCTGGTTCAGGCGCGTCCATTGCTCCGCCGTGAGTACAGCCTTGATTTTCCCGTCGGCATCGCCGAGTTGCGCCCTGATCTGCTCGTCCGCTTGCTGCTGCAGCGCATTTCGGCTGGCGGTCTCTTCACCCCGAACCGACACCACCACTCGGCCTGATGCCGAACCCTGAAAGACCGCGTCCAGCTCCGCGCGCTGTCGCATGCTCAAGTGAATCGCTCGCTGCACATCAGCCCGCCTGATGAGCGAGCTCAGCCCGCCTCCGGCAACGCGTATCGCCGGGTTTGCCAATCTGAGACGGGTGATTTCGCTCTGCGCCATGCCGGCAATGGGCATGGCAACGGTTCCGCAGGCGAACACGATTAGTCCTAACGTGCGCATATTGGTTTCCTCCGCGTCGTCACTGTATATTGGACGACCCGGACGCCCGGTTTCGTTACGCTCTTAACGCTTCGATGATGGCGTCGGCCATTTCGCGCGTGCCGACAGCGGTAGGGTCGGTGCGATCGGCCTTCATGTCATAGGTCACGAAGCGTCCCTGCGCAACCACATGGGCAACGGCATGCTCCAGCCGATCGGCCGCATCCATCTCGCCAAGATGGCGCAACATCAGCATCCCTGATAAGACAAGAGCCGTTGGATTGGCCTTGTTAAGCCCCTTGTAGCGCGGGGCCGAGCCATGAGTGGGCTCGAACAGCGCGCAGTCCTTGCCGATGTTCGCCCCCGGAGCCATGCCCAGCCCCCCGATCAGCCCGGCACAGAGGTCCGACAGAATGTCGCCATACAGGTTCGGCATGACCATCACGTCGAACGTATCAGGATGCTGCACCAACCGCATGCAGGCGGCATCTACCAGCACCTCGTCGTAGGCGATGTCAGGATACGCCTTCGCCACCTCGCTGCACGTCCGGAAGAAGAGCCCGTCGGTGAACTTCATGATGTTGGCTTTGGCGATGGCAGTCACGCGTTTGCGTCGGTTTGCCCGGGCATAGTCGAACGCGAACCTGGCGATGCGCTCGGTGGCCTCGGGCGAGATCGGCTTCACCGAGATCGCAGCCGATGGCGGGATCCTGCCCCCAGACATGGCTGCGATGCTCTTGGCCTCGGATGAACCCGGCTCGAACTCCACGCCGGCATACAGATCCTCGGTGTTCTCCCGAACAATGACGAGGTCAATCGCCTCATACCGCGAGCGCGCGCCGCTATACAGACGACATGGGCGGAGGCAGGCAAACAGGTCCAGTTCCTTGCGCAGGGCGACGTTGACCGATCGAAACCCGGTGCCGATCGGCGTGGTTATCGGGCCTTTCACAGCCACCTTGTTCGTGCGGATGCTCTGAAGCACCGTCTCCGGAAGGGGCGTTCCGGCTGTCTCCATCTGGTCGGCGCCGGCCTGCTGGATGTCCCAGTCAAACTGCACGCCGGTTGCTTCCCAGACCCGACGGGCGGCTTCCATGATCTCCGGACCGATCCCGTCGCCCGGAATCATCGTTACACGATGCACCATGTATCTTCCTTTCTCAACTCGACGACCTCCGCACCTCACTCATGATCCTCATGGCAGTACGCGGCTCGGCGGGCTCTCGTTGCCATAGCGGTCTATCGCCCTGACGACCCAGGCATCACCCGCAGGCGCCTCGACTTCGGGGCGACGCGCGGGCACGACCACAGTGCGCCACCTGCCGCTCCTGCGGGCTTGAATAACCCAGAGCCACGGCTTGCTTCCCGCTCTCGCGGTGATCTTCAGGGTATTGGCCCGTTTCGACACGAGCGGCGCTTCAGGACGGACCTTCGACAGCCACGGCGAAGCCTGCGGAACGGCGTGCTCGGCGTACGGGCCTCGCTTGAGCTTGTCGGTGATCCCATCCAGATTGCGCATCAGCACGCGCATGCTGAAGTGAACGTTGCCTCCGGCGCCCTTCTGTGTCCTGGTTGCCTCGATCTGGCCCAGTATCTCTTCAGCCTTCCAGTTCGACGTGCCGTCACTGATCCTGCTGGTGAAGTTGCCCGGCCACAGGTTTCTGCCCAGAGTGTTCTGCTCAGACCACCATTTCAGCAGGACCGGGTAGCTCTGGGCGGGCCGCGCTATGGCCCAATAGAGCTGCGGCGTGAAGTAGTCAACCCAACCTTTCTGCAGCCACAGTTTCGAATCAGCGTAGATTTCGGCGTATGCGTCGAACCCTTTGATCTGGGCAGGATTGCCGGGGCGCCAGATTCCGAACGGACTGATGCCGAACTTCACATGCGGCTTCACTGACTGCTTGGCCTTGTAGACTTCTTCGATGAACCGATTGACGCTGTCACGTCGCCAATCGTCGCGCGAGAGCCTGCCGCCGCCTTCGCGGTACTTGCGCCACGTCCGATCGTCCGGGAAGTCCAGTATCCGGCCATTGGCGTCGCGCTCCTTGTACGGGTAGAAGTAGTCGTCGAGGTGAATGCCGTCAACATCGTAGCGGCGGACCACATCCATGATCACATCGAGGCTGTACTTTCGGGTCCTGGGGTCGCCCGGATCAAGCCAGAGGTGCCTGCCGTACGTGCGGACGATATCGGGTCGCGTCTTGCTGACGTGCCCCGCCGGCACAGGCGACCTGGCTGAAGGATGGCGAGCCCTGTAGGGATTGAACCATGCGTGGAGCTCTATGCCGCGTTTGTGCGCCTCGGCGACAGCCATCTCCAGAGGGTCGTAGAAAGGTTGAGGAGCCTTCCCGGCCACGCCCGTCAAGTATTCGGACCAGGGCTCCAGTTTCGAGGCATAGAGGGCGTCGCAGGCGGGCCTGACCTGGAAAATGAGGGCGTTGAGCTTCAAGTCGGCCGCCAGGTCCATGATTCTGATCAGCTCCGCCTTCTGCTGCGCCACAGGCAGGCCTGGCTTCGAAGGCCAGTCTATGTTGGCGACCGTGGCAACCCATGCAGCGCGGAACTCGCGCGGCACCGTCGGCAGTCCGATATCGTGACCTGCGCGGCCCGAGATCGAGGCTGCGACCATGCAGGCAGCGATGGCGCTCAAGCGTAACATGGCTACTCCTTTCGGGGGTCCGGATGGTCCAGGCCGGCTTTCGTCTGGTCCTTTCGATAGGCCCTGATGGCCTCCCTGAACTCCGGATGGCGCGCACCAACAATGTTCGCAGCCAACAGCGCCGCATTCACTGCTCCGGCTTTCCCGACCGCCAGAGTCCCCACCGGAATGCCTGCGGGCATCTGGACGGTGGAAAGGAGCGAATCGAGGCCATTCATCAGTTTCGACTCCATGGGCACGCCCAGAACCGGCAAGACCGTATGGGCGGCCGTCACACCCGCCAGGTGGGCAGCCCCCCCGGCAGCGGCAATGATGACCTCCAGACCGGCGCTTTCGGCCCCTCGGGCGTACTCAGCGACACGGTCCGGCGTGCGATGGGCCGACATCACCTGCACATCATAGGGGACACCAAGTTTGTCGAGCGTCTGAGCCGCCGCTTCCATCGTCGGCCAGTCGCTTTTCGATCCCATGATGATCCCAACCAAGGGCTGCATTGGTTCCTCCGTCAACTGGACGGCGCGGCCTCAATCGCGTCCGCTTCTCGCCGCGCTGCTGTGACATAATACACCCCTATGCCGGAACAGAAGCGACCTGTGCTCGTTGGAATGAGCGGCGGCGTGGACAGCGCGGTCGCAGCCGCCCTTCTGATCAACGCCGGATATCCCGTCGTCGGCGTGACGCTGCGGCTGTGGACCGGATCGCCCGGCGGTGATGAGCCGACGCGGGGATGCTGCTCGATCGCCGGAGTTCAAGATGCTCGTGAGACGTGCGCCCACCTCGGGATCGAGCACTACGTCGTGGATGTCAGTGATGCCTTCATCCGAGAGGTAGTGGATCCCTTCGTGGCGGCGTACGCTCGGGGGCGCACGCCGAACCCATGCACCGCATGCAACGCATTCGTCAGGTTTACCGCCATGGTCAACCTGGCAGACAGAATCGGCTGCGGGCACGTCGCAACAGGCCATTACGCTCGCGTCCGATACAGCGCCGAACTCCAACGCTGGGAGCTCCTCACCGGAGTTTGCGCAGAGAAGGACCAATCCTACATGCTCTACGGGCTTACGCAGGAGCTCCTCAGCAGAGTCCTGCTTCCTCTGGGAGAGATAGCCTCGAAGGAACAGACGAGGGCGCTCGGGCGCGAGTTCGGTCTGCACGTCGCCGACCGATCCGACAGTCAGGATATCTGCTTCGTCGGAAGCGGCGGCTACGAGTCGTTCCTCAAACACCGATCGGAGAATCTTTTCCGCCCCGGGCCGATCATTGACGAGCAGGGCCGCGAGATCGGAACCCATCGAGGCGTCGGTGCGTTTACCGTCGGCCAGCGAAGGCGCCTGCCGCCGTCCAACCGGGGTCCGCTGTTTGTAACGCACATAGATGCGGAGACAGCGACCGTAACCGTGGGCCCGCTGGAGCTGCTCTACAGCGACAGCCTGACTGCCGGCCGACTGAACTGGGTGTCCATATCACGCCCGTCCGCTCAACTTGCTGTTCTAGCGCGAATCCGCTATAATGCGCATGCGGCTCGGGCCGCCATCGCGCCGATTGGTGATGCGGTCGTTTGCCGCTTCGAACAAGCCCAGCGGGCAATCACTCGCGGGCAGGCCGTTGTATTCTACGATGATGAGCGCGTTCTTGGCGGAGGGATCATTGAGCACGTACCCGCACAGGAGGACAATCCATGACGGCTAGTGCGTGGGTTGACACCGTCCTTGCGATTCTCCTCACGTTGAACCTGCTTGTGCTGGGCGGGGCTGTTGCCGTCGCCATGCGAAGGATAGCCGCCCTGTCGGGGCGTCTGGATCAAGCGATTGCAGACGTTCGCCGCGACACCGTGACGGCCCTTGAGGACACGCATGCAGCACTGACCAAGCTGACCGAGCTGTCTGGTTCGCTTGAGGCGCTTGTGAAGCAGGACGTTGCCCCGACCCTGAGCGTGACACGATCCGCGTTGACACACATTGACACCACGTTGAGAGGCGTGGCCGATGCGACATCGAGCGTCAGGCGGATAGCCGCCGGGGCCGAAGCCCTGACAACACCCTCTGCTGTGTCTGAGGCGGTAAGCAAGATGGTTGGCGCATCGGGCGGGCGAACCGCACTCATTGCCGGCGTCGCCCTGGCCGTTCTGAAGACTGTGACAGCAATGAGACGCAACAGACAAACCGGTGGAGCAGACGGGGCCGCGAAGCCCTAATCCGCGAAATGGAGAGATCAATGGAGAATCAGGACAACGAGCGCAGCGTGCTTCTGAGTGTACTTGCCGGTATCGGCATCGGTGTCGTTGTTGGAGCGATCGCCGGACTGCTGTTTGCGCCACGTACCGGCACGGAAACGCGCGAGACAGTCGGTCATACCCTTACAGACCTGACCCACAAGATCAGCGAGCTGAGCCAGCAAGTGGCGGCCAAGGTGAAATCGGCAGTCGAGACCGGCAAGCAGTCGGTGGCCGAGAAGGTGGCCGCAAACGCCGACGAGGCCGAGCCCACGGCGTAGGGCCGATCATCGGCAGGCTCAATCGGCAGCCGGCATTGAAGGCAATCCAAGTGCGGACGGGCGCGTTGTCTCGCTTCGGCGGGGCGCGCGCCCACCGTCTTGGGTCGTCGGCGACGTCTGGGCCTGATGCCCCCAACACCTGTACCGCTTGCATCGGTCCCCGCATGCCGAACGGGCCCCTGAGCGGTCAGGGGGACCGTGCATGACGGTCCTTGATGTGCTGGCGCGCGCGCCCTGGCGCCGACTCGTTGCGACGGGAACCGCACTTCTGATTGCCGCCTGGTTCTTGTGGCGTGTCAGGGCCATTCTGCCCCCGTTCGCGATTGCGCTGTTCTGCGCGGCGCTTCTCGATCCAGTGGTCGCTCGTCTCACCGAGCGGGGTTTGTCGCGCGGCAAAGCCGTCGCCGCGATTTTCGCAGTTGCGGTCTGCGCCCTCATGTTGGCGGGGGCGCTGGTTCTCCCTCCAGCGATCGGCCAGGTCGCCGACCTCGGAGCCAACATCTCGACATACGCGCAGAACTTCACCTCCTCAGCCGACAAGTTGACCGAACGGGCCGACCGCTGGTTCGAGGAACGCAGGGACACGCTCACCAAGCTTGGCATCACGGTGCCGCCGTCGGAGTTTGTCCGTCGGCAGGCCGGTCCGGTCTCCGTCGCCGTGCGCGACTTCCTCGATGCCGTGCGCGTGGCGCTGATCGGCATGCTTGGTCAGGTTCTCTGGCTGATCATCATCCCGCTGTCGCTGTTCTACTTCCTGCTCGATTATCCGACCATCCGTGCGCGTCTGATAGGCCTGCTGCCCACAGCGCGTCGCACCGAGATGGACCGCCTCGTTCAGGATGTCGTGGAGACTTTCGGAGCCTACGTGCGTGGCCTCTCCAAAGTGTGCGTGCTCTACGGCAGCGCCACTACGGTCCTTCTATGGACGCTGCGTGTCCCCTATTCCTTGTTCCTGGGGATCGCCGCCGGAGTCTTCTATGCCGTGCCCTATGTCGGGCCGGCCCTTGCCATGGCATCCATTGCCGTCATAGGACTCACGACGGGAAAGGGTGTGGCGTTCACGCTCCTGGCCATCGTCTTCTTTGTGATGATGCACGTCACATTCGACTACGGCGTCACGCCTCGTGTCGTAGGGGGATCGGTGGGCCTGCATCCTCTGGTCAACATCTTCGCGCTGATGTGCGGCGTGGCGATGTTCGGGGTATGGGGGATGATCCTGGCCGTCCCGGTTGCCGCGAGCATGAAACGCGTGCTCGTGCGGCTGTACCCCCAGCTCGGTCAGACGCCCGAAACCGCATCGGAAACACCGCCTGCCTCCACGCCCACCTGAACGCTGGCGGGGTCGGCAGGTTGACGATGCGTTGGACGCCGCGCTATAATGCACCACTTGTGCCCGGCTCGCTGCCGACGCGCCGCCGATTTCGCGAGTGGCTTGCGTCGTTGCGAGTAACGTCGGCCTGACGACGTCCGTACGCCGTACCTCGCGACCGCTGCAAGCCACACCAGTCGGAGGTTGCCGGTTTCGGCCGATGGACGCGCCCTCTGGAAGGACTGGCATTCGTGACTAATATCCACTGGCGCCTCTTCTGGTTCATCCTGGTTCTGATCGCAGGTTCGATCTTCGTCGTCTCCACACGCAAACCCAGACTGGGTCTTGATATCCAGGGGGGTATGAGGGTCGTGCTCCGCGCCAAGACCGAGGAGCTTCGGTCCGGCAAGTGGACGGCCGACAACCTCGAAACGACGGCCGGCATCATCCGCAGCCGCGTTGATGCTCTGGGCGTTGCCGAACCCGTCATCTACACCAAACCCGACCACGACCAGATCGTCGTCGAGCTGCCCGGCATTCGAAACAAGGAGCAGGCGCTGGACGCCATTCAGACGACGGCGCGGCTCGAGTTCAGGTACGTCGAAGAACTGGAGCGCGAGTGGCGAAGCGACACCGAAGAGGTCAACGGCAAAGAGACCGGGTTCGAGGCAATCGAGGGACCGGACGGCCCGGTTTCCGCTGAGGAGCTCGAAGCCAAGGTGTTCAGCAAGGACCCGATCCTGACCGGCGACCAGCTTGAGCCCAACTCCAAGGCGGAGCTGGGGCCGCAAGGAACCGTCATCCACTTCGAGTTCAAAGGGGACGCGAAGCGTGATTTCGAGAGTTTCACTCGCTCCCATGTCGGGAAGCATCTGGCCATCTTTCTCGATAAGCGTTTGATCTCCGCCCCGCTCATTGAAGAGCCTATTCCTGGTGAGGGTGTCATTCGAGGTCATTTCACTCCCGAGCAGGCACGCACCCTGGCCAGTCAGCTCAATGCAGGCGCCCTGCCTGTTCCGCTCGAGGTGCAGCAGCAGGAATCCCTCGAAGCCACCCTCGGCCGGCAGGCCATGCGCCAGACCCTGATCGCAGGCGTCATTGGCCTCGTCCTTGTGCTTATGTTCATGGCGGCGTACTACAAGCTTCCCGGTGTCCTTGCTGATGTGGCGCTCATCTTCTATACCCTGTTCAGCTATGCCGTTTTCGTCGGTGGCCTATCTTGGCTCGGGTTCCCGGGCGTAACCCTGACGGTGCCCGGCATCGCCGGGTTCATTCTCTCGATCGGTATGGCAGTTGACGCCAACGTCCTCATCTTCGAGCGCTTCCGGGAGGAGCACGCGGGTGGCAAGTCCATGCGGGCCGCTATCGAGGCAGGCTTCCGACGTGCGTTCACCGCTATCTTCGACTCGAATATCTGCACTCTGATCACCTGCGCAATCCTGTACCATTTCGGCACAGGGCCGGTACGCGGGTTCGCCGTCACGCTCGCGATCGGCGTTATGATTTCGATGTTCACCGCCATCACCTGTTCACGAACCTTTCTGCTCATGCTGTCCGGCACGCGGTTGGGCCAGAACGAAGGGCTCTATCACCTGCGCCAGGGGCTCCACCCGAAGCTGAACCTCAGCAAGAACATGCGGCTCTGGTTCGCCATCTCCGGCATCGTCATGGTGCCCGGCATTGTCTTCTGGTTGGGTCTCGACGGCGTCAAGTACAGCATCGAGTTCACCGGCGGCACCGAAGCGCTGGTCGAGTTTCAGAGCAAACCGACAGTCAGCCAGGTGACCGGCATCATGCGCCGGCTCGGGTTTGCCGACAGCCGCGTGGTTCTAGCGGAAGGCAACCGTGCATTCGTTACAACACCCAGAATGACCCCGGACCAGCAGGAGAGAGTCACACAGGCGCTCAACAAGGCCGGCGGCAACGTGCAGTCCATGTCGTCCGTGAGCGGCGCCATCAGCCGCGAGGTCAAGACAAACGCGATAAAGGCTCTGAGCATCGCGGCCATTCTGATCGTGCTCTACGTCGCCGTCCGCTTCTCCATCGGGGGCATCGCCGAGGGCATCAAGTTCGGTGTCTGCACCATTGGCGCGACTCTTCATGATGTCGTTGTCATCTGGGGCCTGTTCGCCATATTCGGATACGTGCTCGGCTGGCACGTGGACAGCCTCTTCGTGACCGCTCTCCTGACGGTGGTCGGTTACTCGACCCATGACACCATCGTCATCTTCGACCGTATTCGTGAGAACCTGCGCAACAAATCGCGCACCGACACGTTCGCCGACGTCGCTGACCGCAGCATCGAGCAGACCTTCGCGCGATCCATCAACACATCGCTGACCACTCTCATAACGCTTTGTGCGCTGCTGGCGTTCGGGGGACCCACCGTACGCGTCTTCGTCTGGGCGCTAACGCTCGGCATCATCAGCGGCACCTACTCGTCCATCTTCAACGCCAGTCCCTTGCTGGTGCTCTGGCGTCGAGTCGCCGACCGACAAGCCGCTGCCGGCGCAGTGGCCGGCAGGACTTCGCAGGCGGCGTCTCGCACCGCTCGCTCGGTACCGGGCGTTCCGACGCCAGTCACCGAGCCGTCACCGAGACCTCGGCCGACGCAGCCGGTTCGCAGCACTGAAGGCAGACCGGTCGAGAACGGCGCCGCGCCTTCGTCGCCGGCGACCGAAAAGGCTAGATCCAAGAAGCGCAAGCGGCGCATGTAGCGCAGAAACCGTCGGAACTGACCTGTCTGTTCCGATTCGGCATATCAGATAACGGCAGCCTGTGCAGCGCAGAGCAGCGCCGCTGGCAGGCTGCCGACGCATTCCGAGGGTACAGGAGCACAAGGACAACATGAGCAATATCGAGGAACCGGTGCAGCCCCAACCCCGCGCTGTTCCTGTGCGCTGGCTTGTCGCGATTGCCCTCATTGCAGGAGCGGCTGCGCTGATCTGGGTCAATGGCCACTCCGTTCTTGTGCGCCCCTTCGGTCGCGCCCCTTTGAATCAGATCATGGCCGCACCACTGATTCTCGGGTTCGTCATCGGTTGGTTCGTCAGGTCGCGCATCGCAACTCGGGCCGCGCGGGCTGCCGCACGGCGCGCTGCTGCGAAATCGGCGTCCAGCGACTGATCGGATAGTCAAGCCTATGCGCTACTCCTCTGGTCCAACCATATGGCGAATGGCTCCGGAGGACGCGCACGTGTCCGTGCTGCAGCGTGAGCTTGGCTGCTCGCGGCTCGTTGCCCGCTTGCTGACGCAGAGAGGCTGCCGCAGTGTGGACGAGGCGCGCCGGTTTATGGAGCCGTCCTTCGACGAGCTTCCGGATCCCACGCTGCTCCCCGATGCAATCCCCGCGATCCGGCGGATCACGACCGCGCTTGATCGAGGCGAGATCATCTACGTTCATGGCGACTACGATGGCGATGGCATCACCGCCGCCGCTCTGTGGACGCGTCTGTTGGAGCATCTCGGCGGCAAAGTGATGGTCCACGTTCCCCATCGCCGCAACGACGGGTACGACTTTCGGCAGAAGTTCATCGAGACTGCTCGGGAAGCACACTCCGGTCTGATCATCACGGCCGATTGCGGCATCCAGCGTCACGAAGAGGTCGAGGCGGCACGTCGCGCCGGCATTGACGTCATCATCACCGACCACCACGAGGTAGGCCGCGAGCTGCCCAACGCGGTCGCCGTCGTGGATCCGCATCGCCGCGACTCCAGGTATCCGTTCAAGGACCTGGCCGCCGTGGGTGTGGCATACCGCCTCGGTGAAGCGCTCGTGAAGCATCTTGGTCTGCCGGTCCGCAAATACCGAGCAGCGTTTGTCGAGCTGGCCGCGATAGGGACCGTCACAGACATCATGCCGCTGACGGGCGACAATCGGGTTCTGGTGCGGGCCGGTCTTGCCGCCCTCAGCGCGACGCGACGCGTAGGGCTGCGGGCGCTCATCACCAGGGCCGGGCTGGGTGGACACCGGACCATATCCAGTCATCAGGTGGGCTTCGTTCTTGGCCCACGACTGAACGCCGCAGGACGTATCGCAGACCCCCGCACAGCCCTCGATCTCCTCTTGACGCGCGACCCTGACGAGGCCATCGAGCTTTCGACCCAACTGGAGCAAGCGAACCTTGAGCGCAGGGAAGAGGAAGGCCGAATCCTTGATGAAGCCGAGGCCCGCATCGCCGAACTGAACCTCGACGAGCAGGCTTGCCTCGTCCTTGACGACAGCTCATGGCATCCAGGCGTGATCGGCATCGTGGCGAACAGGCTCTGCGAGCGGCACTGCCGCCCGACGATCCTCGTGGCCACCGACCCTCACACAGGCATGGGCCGCGGATCGGGAAGAAGCGTGGCGAGCTTCGATCTGCACGCGGCCCTGCATGAATGCAGCGATCTTCTGACCGAGTTCGGAGGCCATGCGTATGCGGCCGGCTTCACGTTGGCTACCGAAGGACTCGACGCGTTTCGGCAGCAGTTCACCCGTGTGGCGACACAACGTCTGCGCCCGACGGACCTCCAGCGAACACTGGAGGTTGACGCCGCTCTGGCCCCGCACGAGGCGACACGCGAGCTCCTGGATGAGCTGTCACAGTTGGAGCCGTGGGGTCACGCCAACGAGGCACCGCTTCTGATCGCGCTCGGCGTTCAGGTGCGCGAACTGCGCGTGATGGGGCGCAACCAGCAGCACCTCAAGATGCTCGTTGGCGAGCCGGGCAAAGACGCTGCCGAGGCTGTCGTGTGGAACGCATCAGGCCACATCGGCCGCATTCGAAGCGGCGATATGCTCGATGTGTGCTACCGGCCACAGCTTCACACCTACAACGGGCGCGAGTCCGTTCAGCTCAGTGTCGAGGACCTTCGACCGTCGGGGCGAGCCAATGGCGCGGCAGTCTGACGACGCACGAAGCCGGGCAGCCGTTGAGGAGCAGTTCGAGGCGCTGCTTCAGGCCGTTGGGGAGCATCGCCCCGACATTCGGCACGAGCGTGTGCGAGCGGCCTTCCAGTTTGCCGAGGAGAAGCACAGAGGCCAGCTTCGCAAGTCCGGTGATCCGTACATCACGCACCCGCTGGCCGTTGCCCTCATCCTGGCCGAGACCCAGATGGATGAGGCGACCATCATGGCGGCCCTGCTCCATGATGTTGTCGAAGACTGCAATGTGCCCATTGACAGCATCGCCGAGCACTTCGGCGATGAAGTGGCGGCCCTCGTTGACGGCGTCACGAGCCTCAAAAGCATCGGACGCGATGTCTTCTCGGGAGAGCAGATCGCCGAGAGGGGCGGTACGGGTTCGGCACAGGATGCAGAGAGCCGGTCGGATCAGGTGGCTGCCGCAGCGCGCAGCGCGCGCCGACGAGACGTTGCCAAGAGGGCGGCGAATCTGCGCCGTCTGCTCATGGCCATGGCACGCGACCTGCGGGTCGTCATCATCAAGCTCGCCGACCGCCTGCATAACATGCGCACGCTGTGGGCCATGTCGCCCGATCACCAGGTTCGCACGGCTCTCGAGACGGAGCAGGTCTTTGCTCCTCTGGCCCATCGGGTGGGCATCTGGCAGATGAAAGCCGAGCTCGAGGACCTGGCCTTTCAGTATGCCTATCCCGAAGAATACGCCCGCGTGGCCGAGATGGTGGCGCAGACCCGCGCGGACCGCCAATCGGAAGTGGACGAAGCGGTGGGAATACTGAAGGAAGCCCTCCAGCGCGAGGGTCTACCCGACGCACACGTCA
This sequence comes from Chthonomonas calidirosea, assembly GCA_020722705.1. GTDB lineage: Bacteria > Armatimonadota > Chthonomonadetes > Chthonomonadales > CAJBBX01 > JAAYVH01. The sequence continues at coordinate 29,239 of DYKI01000028.1, forward strand.
CCGGCAGGCCCAAGCACCTCTACAGCATCTACCAGAAGATGAAGCAGCAGTCCATTGACTTCAATGACATCTACGACCTTGTCGCCGTCAGGGTGATCGTCCACACCCGGCAGCAATGTTATCAGGCCCTCGGGATCGTGAGCGGAATCTGGCCGCCTATCCCGACCATGTACTCCGACTACATCGCCAAGTCCAAGACAAACCTGTACCAGTCCATCCACGTCAAGGTCATCGGTCCCCACAACAAGCCCGTCGAAGTTCAGATACGCACCTGGGACATGCACCGAACCGCGGAGTTCGGCGTCGCGGCGCATTGGGCATATAAGGAACACGGTGAAGGCGCTAAGGCTCAGGAGCAGTTCGACGAGCGCATGTCGTGGCTGCGGCGCCAGCTCTTCGAATGGCCGCTCGACGCGCCGGACTCAGGCACCTTCCTGCGTCAGGTGGCGCAGAACCTCTTCAGCGACCAGGTCTTCGTGTTCACCCCCAGGGGCGATGTCATGGACCTGCCGGCCGGCGCCACAGTCATTGACTTTGCCTACCGCATACACTCGGATGTGGGAGACCATGCCATCGGCGCACGAGTCAATGGCCGCTTCGTGCCTCTCGCCCATTCCTTCAAGAACGGAGACGTAGTCGAGGTCATCACCCGCGCCAACAGTACCCCCGGGCGCGACTGGCTCGGGCTTGCCAAGACGGCGCATGCTCGGTCGAAAATCAAGGCGTACTTCCGCCGTCTGATGATGGCCGACAACATCGAGCGCGGGCGGGCGCTGCTTCAGCGCGAGGCCGAAAAGCTGGGGATTGATCGCTCGGCGCTGCGCGACGAGGCGCTCGCTCCGATCGCGCAGATGCTGAACCTCCCCGGCGAGACCGAGCTCTACGCTGCGCTCGGCTACGGCAGCCTGGGCGTGATGGCTGTCTTGAACCGCCTCATGCCGGATCGCCGTGAGCCGGATCGTCAACAGACGGCCGAGCGCCGAGGTCGGAGCGACGACCGCCAGCTTCGCGTCACCGTAGGAAGTCTGGACAACATCTCATTCAAGCGCGCCAGATGCTGCCTCCCCATTCCCGATGACGATGTAATCGGCTACGTCACCCGCAGCGGAGGACTGGCGCTGCACAGGACCGTATGCCCCAACGCCCAGCATTTCGCGCGCACGGAACCCGAGCGGGTCATGGCCGTCAAGTATTCGGGGAATCCCGGCCAGGTCTACAGCGTTCCCTTGCACATCAAGGCAGCCGACCGTAAGGGGCTGCTCGGCGACCTCGGGGATGTTTTCGCCGAGTGCGGCGTCATGATTACCCGTATCGCGACGCAAAGCCACCACGATCACACCGCCACTCTGAACATCGCGGCGGACATCAGGAATCTCGAACACCTTGCCCAACTCGAGGCGGCCTTGTCCCGCATGCCGGACATCATCTCCGTTGAGCGGCCAATGGGCGGCGCGCCCCGATCGTCGGGCTCCTAAAGGTCTCGTAAGAACGATGCGAGCAGTCATACAGAGAGTGTCGGAGGCCTCGGTCAGCGTTGATGGAGACACCATCGCCGCGATCTCTCGCGGCCTGCTTGTTCTCCTGGCTGTCCATGAGACGGACACGCATGCCGATGCGGTTTACGTGGCCGAGAAGATCGCAGGACTCCGCGTGTTTCCCGATCAAGAGGGTAAGATGAACCTGCCGGTAACCGAGACCGAAGGTGAAGTTCTCGTCATCTCGCAGTTCACGCTGTACGGTGACGTGCGCCGCGGGCGCAGGCCGAGCTTCGTCGAGGCAGCACAGCCTGAAGTTGCCATCCCGCTCTATGAGCGCGTCTGCGAGTCGGTTGCGAACGCAGGCGTCCGAGTGGCTCGTGGCTCCTTTGGCGCGCACATGGAGGTCCGGCTCGTCAACGACGGCCCGGTTACTATCCTTTTGGACAGCCGCAAGCTGTTCTAGATGACGAACGGTGATATCGCATGACTGGCGTACGGAACCCTCGCAGCAAAGCACCTGGGACAGCGGCAAAACCGCGCACTCGGCGGCGCGCACCGGGCTACTTCGGGTCAGCAGAGGGGCTCCGACGCAACGGCAACCTCAAGGCAGCCGTGGACGAGTACAGCAAGGCCGTCGAGCTCTCTCCCGACGACGCGTTCTATCGCTGCCGGTTTGCCGAAGCGCTCGCCGAGTCGGGTGTACCGGACCGTGCAGTTGAAGAACTCAGGAAGGCCTGCGTTCTCGACCCTGAGAACCACTACTTCCACTTCAGGCTAGGCCAGATATTCGCGCGCCAGGGTCGGATCGTGGACGCAGTCGGCGCCTTCCGAAGAGCCTCCGAGCTTGCCCCCGAGGACGCGTACTACCATGCACGGCTGGGCAGCCTGTATCTGCAGACGCTGCGTCCGCAGGAAGCGGTGCTGGCCTTTCAGGCAGCCCTCAGGGCATCGCCGGACAATCCGTCGTACCATTGCCTGATCGCCGATGCGTATGTACGTTTGGGCGCAGATCGAATCGCGCTGCACCACTATCGCAACGCCGGGCCTCTCGACGACTACGACGAGGCCTTTGTGACCCAGGTGCGGCGGTTGATGCCTCCGCCTGAATAGTCGAGGAAGGAGACAACCACATGTTCACCAAGATTCTCCTGGCGTCCGATGGGTCCGACTACGCTCTGCGTGCCGCCGAGGCCGCCGCGGAGTTGGCCAAAGCGCTTGGGTCTTCGGTAACCGTGCTGCACGTTATCTCGATGCCGGTCATGCAGATGGCGGTGCCGGGCTCGCCGGCCGTTGACATTGATCCTGGAACGGTCAGCGCCTATATGGAGGAGGTCGAGGACAGCGTCGCCCGGCGAACAGGAAAGCCATTGGAGGCAGCCGGCGTAACCTATCAGGTCCTCACGGAGGTTGGGCATCCGGCCGAGGCAATCGTGCGCATTGCCGAGGATGACGGCTACGATCTGATCGTGATGGGCAGTCGCGGGATGACGGCCATCAAGTCATTCCTGCTCGGCAGCGTATCCGACAGGGTGTCGCACCACGCGCATTGCCCCGTGCTGATTGTCAAGTAGCCGTCGTTGGGCCTCGCCAGTCTCGGCTCGGCGAAGCCCCGCCCTCCCGAGGCTCGGCAGGCTCTACCCGATCGGCAACTCCACGGTTACGCCCGTATCTGCGGCGCGCTTTCCGGCCTCCAGGATCTCCTGCGCGTCACGGCTCACCTCCATCGAACAGAAGCCCTCGATGGGCTCGCCGGTCTCAAGGCAGTGCAGCAGATACTCGGGTCCGCTCGTCTTCGGCGCACTGGTCGGCGGCGGCGCGATCGTCGTCTTGGCACCGCGCGCGTCAAGGATGACCTTGTCGCCGGCGACGGCGATGCTCCCCTCGGTGCCGTAGGCCACCGGGTTGTTGGTCGCATAGCCGACGGTCTGCGTCCAACACGCCTCGGCCACCCCGAACGCGTGTGCGTATTTCATCAGGATGATGGCGTTGTCGTCAGGCACCGGATAGTCCTTGACGAACGTGCCGCGGAAACCCGTCACCTTCTCGGGGAGCCCCAGGAATCGCGCGCACATATCGGCCGAGTAGCAGCAGTAGTCCATCAATGCCCCCGCCCCGTTCTTCTCCTCGTCGTATAGCCAGCTCCAAAAGTGCTTGGAGCATCCGATCTCCATCGGACCGTTGTGTGCGCTGCGCTGTTTGAAGTAGAAGACGCTGCCTATGTCGCCCGCGAGGATGCGGCGCTCCATTTCCTGAATGCTGGGCGCCCAGGCTGTCGGCCAGTTGATCATCAGCAGCGTTCCATTCTTGCGCGCAGCGGCAACCATGCGGTTGGCCTGATCGAGCGTCGCGCTCATGGGCTTCTCACTGATGACATGGATGCCACGTGCTGCACAAGCCTCAACGATGTCGGCCCCGGCGCTGTTCTCGGCGGCCGCCTGAACGATGTCGAGGTCCTCGTGCTCGATCATCTCCTCCCAGGTCTCATAGAGGCGCGGAACGCCATACTCCGCCATAATCCGATCGCGCAGATCGGCATTCGGGTCGCCTGCGGCCACCAGCTCAACGTTCGCCTGCTTTGACCAGTGCCCCAGCTCACCCCAAACGTGATCGTGCACCATGGATGCAATGCCCACCCGGTACTTCTTAGCCATGTTCGCCCTCCTTGTTCAGTCGAGACCGTAAGCGCGATGCCGCCGCACGACCTGCTCCGCCTCGCAATCAGGGACTGACACCGCGCAGGCGCTCAGCAGGGCATCCAACCGGTGATATGGAATCAGTCCGTGTGACGTCTCGAACAACCGTTGGCCAGCTCAGTGTGAACCCGGTGTTTCGTACCGCTTCCCGCCTGGCCACCGAAAGCACGAGCCGTCGGCATGGACAGAATACGCAAGGAGTATAGACCATGAGGACTCTGATGGTGTTGGCTGCGCTGGCGGTGGCGCTCGAAGCCTGCGGCGACGTGCTTGAACTGCGTGATGGCAGCCGCATCGAGAACTGCTTCTTGCGCGATGAGGGTACTCGGATGCTTGTCTGGGATCGCATGGAGCAGGTGGGCGGCCCGGCACGCGAAATCCCCCGCAGCGCCGTCAAGGAGTTCAAGATCGAGCGGAATGATGCGTGGGACGTCAAGCCCGATCTGCCGGACCTGACCGTCACGCATATCGAGCTGACGCCGCGCCTGCCCGGTCTTCACGGCGTCGTGCAGTACGATCAGTTCGGCAGACCCCGCATCACGGGAGCCAAGGCGTTGAACGAAATCGGTGACCGTGCCTACACCGAGCCCCAGGAAGCCGTCAAGGGGCTTCAGTTCACGTACAAACCCGGCCAACAGGTAACCCTGATCGCACATGTGAAGAACGTCGGCTTCCGCGACAGTGCAGCGTTCGACTACGAGTGGCTCATGGACGGTCGGCGGCTGAGCGGCGGACGCCACCGCACTCCCATCAAGGAGATGGCCGAGGTTACGTTCACGCAGAAGTGGGCATGGCAGTCCGGGCGCCACACGGTCACCTTCCGCGTTAAGCCTCAGGGCAAAGAGATCGCCGCCATCAACGACGAGGCTTCCGATCCGCTCTGGGGATTCGCGTTCTTCTATGTTGTCAGCAAGGGGCGGGTGAACGCCTGGCACCAGTTCCGCAGCGCCGCGGGAACGTTCTGCTTCGAAGACTATTACCGTTGGCACCTCGACATCATGAACCGGCTCCTCGCTGCCTGCATCTACCCATCGGCGCCCGAAGGGATCATCGCCAGGGTTCGTCTCGATCGTATCCTCTATGCGGATGATGTTGACAAATCCGTCCAGTCGCTGCGCGAAGCCGACGGGCTCGCCTGCCATCAGGGCGGCTGGATCTGGACCGATTCGCCCGAGGAGAAGCAGGGCAAGTGGACCCAGGTGAACCGCGAATGGCGTTGCGCCACCGAATGGTCGCTGCCCCATGAGCTCGGCCACCAGCTCGGTCTCGTGGACTACTATGCGCTCGACTATCCTGGCCACGAGGATCACGTCATGCCCGACAACGGCGACAAGATCACCCACTTTCAGCGGCATCCGTACACCATGATGCACTGGCACGGGCCGCAGCTATACAACGAGACCGACGCGGGCTATCTCAACATGACCTGGGACAAACCGCGGGGGTACTTCGGCGACTACTACTTCGCCATTCCCCGAGAGGTGTGGCTCCGCATCGTGGATGTGAACGGACAGGGCGTGCCCAATGCCACCGTCGAGTGTTTCCAGCGGGGTACGCAGGTGGACCCGAGCGGTCATCCAGGCCAGGATGGCGCCTGCAAGTGGTGGCCTGTCCTGGAAGACGGCAACTTCGATCGGCCCGTGTCGAAGCAGCCCGTCATGGTCGGGCAGACCGACGCATCCGGCATGCTGCGGCTCGCCAACAGGCCCGTCGAACCCGTGACCACGCTCAACGGTTTCACCCGCGGCCCCAACCCCTTCGGCAACATCAACGTTGTCGGCGGACGCGGCCTCATACTGATCCGGGTGACCCGAAACGGTCGGCCTGCCCATTTCTGGCTCGAAGCATGGGACCTGAACGTGCTGTGGTTCCGCGGGCATAGGGAGCGATGCGAAGTCGTGCTTCGGACGCCGTTCGGTTCCGTCGATTCCCCGCCCGCTCCCCGCAATGTCAAGGCAGCCGACACCGGCGAGGGCAAGGTGACGGTCAACTGGGAAACGCCGACCACACCGCGCGAAGGCTTGTACCTGGATCGTGTGATCGGTTACCGCATCTATCGGCGCGTGTCCAGCGACGGCCTCAACGATCGTCCGTGGCATCCCGTGGCGACGCTTGGCCCGTCCGAACGGTCCTGCGTGGTGGACCTTAAGTCCACACTCGTCGAGGATACCTACTGGTTCGCCCGCACCGATCGCTTCGCCGTCTCCGCCATCGGCGAGAGCGGCATGGAGAGTGAACTTGCGGAAGCGCCGCCCCTGAAGAGATGAGAACCGAGATGAGGAACGTATACTGAGTATGGTGATGACCGCAAGCGCACATGACCGCGCAGGCGTCCGGCGCGCCATGATTCGGATCGCGTTGGCTCGATGCAAGCCTGGCTCGGGCAGTTCGCGTGCGTTCCTGCTCACAAGGACAACATCATTGTGCTTTCCCGACCTATCCCATGTCCTCGGTGACACTCCATATGCCGTCGTGGGCGCAGCGGCCGTCCGGGCCTACATGCCGGAGCGCATGACCTCCGACCTCGACGTGGCCATCTCCAGCAGCGATTCGGAGGAGGCCAGAACTCGCCTCCGGGCAGCCGGCTATGTGTATGGGGGCGAGCTCGCCATAGGCGGAAGTACATGGACGACCCCTGAGCGATTCCCTGTGGACGTGATCGAGCTTGATACGCCGTACGCTCGGGAGGCCATTGCGGCCGCCCAACGCAATCGCGACGCCTTCGGTCAACCGGTCATGCCGCTCGCGTACCTGATCCTGCTGAAGCTGGAGTCCGGGCGAACTCAGGACATCGCCGACATCTCGCGAATGCTCGGACAGGCAGATGAAGCGGCGCTGGATGCCGTCCGGCGCGCAGTGATGGAGTTCAGTCCCGATGCCGCAGAGGACATCGAGAGCCTGATCACGCTGGGTCGGTTGGAGATGGAGCAACCGCCCGGGCCTCCGCTAAGCGAGCGAGAATGACGTTGCAGGCACCCGGCGGCGACGTTCGCTGATGCTGCCCACCCTCACGCGCCTGCGGAGCGAGTCCGCAGCCGGTCAGGTGGTCAAGTTCACGTTGGACCACCCTCACGCGCC
>DYKI01000029.1 GCA_020722705.1 Chthonomonas calidirosea
GGCGGAGCCTCGCCCTCCCGGGGGCAGAGGCTCGGGTTCGGGCTCCTTGACGGGCGCCGGATTGGTGTCCAGAAACTGCTGTTCTACCCATGCCTCCAGATCGCTTAATCGCACGGAACTCTCCTTCCTGCTTGCGCCACCAGCTAGACGATCAGCATGGCGTCACCGAAGCTGTAGAACCGAAATCTCGCCTCGACGGCGTGGCGGTATGCGTTCAGCACCGACTCGCGGCCCGCAAACGCGCTCACCAGCATCAGCAACGTCGAGCGCGGAAGATGGAAGTTCGTCACCATCGCCTCCACCACTCTGAAGCTATGACCGGGCCGAATGAACAGACGCGTCACTCCACATCGTGGCTCAACACGGCCATCGCTCAGAGCCGCGCTTTCCAGGGTGCGTACGACTGTTGTCCCCACGGCCACCACCCGTCCGCGACGGTTGTTGATGATGTCAGCGGCTTCCTGACCGATGGTATACCACTCGCCGTGCATCGAGTGCTCGTCGGGATTCTCGGACCGTATCGGGCGAAACGTATCAACGCCAACGTGCAAGGTTACGGCGGCAACTTGTACCCCCAGTTTGGCAGCTTCCGCCAGAATGTCCTCCGAGAAATGCAGCCCGGCTGTCGGCGCCGCAGCCGATCCGTCACGCGCCGCATACACGGTTTGATACCGTTCTTCATCGGCGAGAGGGACGTGGATGTACGGCGGAAGGGGTATGGTGCCATGTCGGGTAAGTTCTGCGTTAGGTTCGACGCCTCGGATACGCAGCAGCCGTCCGCCTTCCGGCGTTCGGTCAACCACTTCTGCGTCTACATGGGACCCCGGCGTGGTCTCAAGCCGGATGCGCATGCCCGGCTTCATACGCCGTCCGGGATAGACAAGCGCCTCCCAGACCTCATCTTCGCGCCTTCGCATCAGCAAGACTTCCGCAGGGCGGCCGGAAGGCAGATGCGCCGCAAATCTGCGCGCCGACACCCGCGTGTCGTTGACAACCAGGATGTCGCCGTCGCGCAGGTACCGGGTCAAATCGGAGAAGCGCTCGATGGCAACCTGGCCGGATTGCCGTTCCAGGACAAGCAGGCGCGACTCGCCGCGTGGAACCGGCGACTGTGCGATCAACTCCGGCGGCAATGCGTATTCGTAATCAGATGTGCGGTTCATCAGGAGCTGACCGAGGTTCCTGCAGGATGTCCGCCGAAACCGAGCGGACCCGTCGAGGGTTAGTATGACAGTCGGCACGAGCCATACACGATGTTGCCGGCAGTGACCCGCTGGTATATGATACGCCCATGAAGTTAGTCACAGCATCAGAAATGCGCGAACTCGACAGGTTTGCCATCAGCCATGGCATGCCCGGCTCGGTGCTGATGGAGAACGCGGGGCGCGCTGTGTCCCGAGAGGCTCTCAAGCTTGCATCAGAGAGCGGGACCAGGCACGTCGAGGTTGTCTGCGGTCCCGGCAACAACGGCGGAGACGGCTTCGTGGCTGCTCGGCATCTGGCCATCGCAGGATTGCGCGTGCGCGTCCTGCTTGCGTGCGATGCAGACCGGGTGTCAGGCGAAGCCGGCATCAACCTCCGCCTGGTTCAGGGCATGGGCATTCCGGTTGAGCCGTGCGCGACCGCGTCGCTGCGGCCGGCAGCGGCGGCTATTGACGGGCTTCTCGGAACGGGCGCGGCCGGCGCTCCGCGCGGCGCCATTGCCGCAGCCGTTGATGCGCTGGCGAACCACGACGGTCCTATCGTCGCCGTGGATGTTCCGTCCGGCGTGGATGCGGATACGGGACGCGTCGCCGGATCGGCCGTCAGGGCCGACGTCACTGTCACGTTCGGATACGCGAAACCGGGTCTCCTCGTGTATCCCGGAGCGAACTACGCAGGCAGGGTTGTCGTTGACCCGATCGGTTACAACTGGCAAACGGCGGCCGCTGCCTCGGATTTGCCGCCTGCGCAGTTTGAGTGGTTCGACGGCGCGCGCGCAGCCGAGACGCTTCCGGATCGGCCCCCGACGGCTCACAAAGGGCATTTCGGGCACGTTCTCGTCGTCGGCGGATCGGTATCTATGCCCGGCGCGCCTGCATTGGCTGCCAGAGCTGCGCTCCTGTGTGGTGCTGGGCTGGTTACCATCGCGACACCTGCTTCGGTACATGCCATCGTTGCCCAGTTCTGCCCCGAAGCCATGTGCGTTCCGTTGCCGGATGACAAGGGCGCTCTGTTCCCTGGGTCCATGTCGGCTTTGGCGCGCGCGTTGCCGAGGGCCACAGTGGTATGCCTCGGTCCGGGAATGTCCCTCAGCGACGGCGCCCAGGCATTCGCGCGTGACCTCGTCGAGAAATGCGAGGTTCCCCTCGTTGTGGATGCCGATGCGTTAACCGCCTTGGCAGGCCATGGCGAGCTCTCGGCGCATCGAGGAGCCGCCACGGTCCTGACGCCCCATCCGGGCGAGTGCGGTCGCTTGATCGGTATCCAGACAGAACAGGTTCAGCACGACCGTTTTGCCGCCGTCCATGAGGTCGCCGAAAGGTATGGGGCGACCGCCGTCCTCAAGGGTGCGCGGACGCTCATCTGCGGGCACGACAACCGAGACGGCATCGTACGAACCGCCATCGTCACCGAAGGCAACCCCGGAATGGCGACCGGCGGCAGCGGCGACGTCCTGACCGGTGCGATCGGAGCCATGCTCGCTCAAGGATGCTCCCCATACGCCGCCGCGGCCCTCGGCGTCTATGTTCATGCACGCGCAGGTGATCTTGCATCCGCTGCCGTCGGGGAGCATGGGCTGACCGCAGGAGCCATAGCCGGGTGCCTGCCCACGGCATTGCGCGAGCTTCGGATGCCGCTCTCCGATCGAGGCACACTGCCGCCGGGATGGCGAGGCTCCGCCGAGCCGGCCTCGTGCCGGTATCACACCGAGGAGTGACCATGACAGGCAAACGCGAGAAACCTGCAGCCAAGATCGGACGCGCTCGGCCAAGCCGGTGGCCCCTTGCGCTGATGCTCGTCGTGTTGACCCCCGCCGCTCTGGCCCAGAACACGCCCAAACAGCCTGGCGTCGGCGGCCACGCCAAACGAACTCTGACCATTACCGTTCCGACCGAGGGCGAGTACTTCGTCCGGTTCCTCCCATCGCCGGATGCGAAGGAACCCGATCAGTTGCCGTTCCGTTTCCTTGACCGCAAGACCACCGTTGAGTACGATCCGAGCGAGATCGGAAAGGCCGCTCGGATAGCCGTTGACGACGCCAAGACCGGAGACACCGCAATCCGGCCTCTGTCCGGCAAGGATGCGCCTGCCGCTGGACTGCTTGACCTTCGCAAAGCCGATTTCGACCACGTGCGGCAGATGGACGTCCATGTGCTGTACAAGGGCGATCCGGTTGCGGCGGCACGCGTAACACTTACGCCGCGTACCGGCCCATCAGTCACTCGTGTGCTCGACCCTGCCAAGAAAGGAACGGCCACCTTCGAGGATGTGCCGATGGGCAGAGCACGGATCGCGGTTGTCTACGGCGACAACCTGACTCAGACTCAGGACCTGGATATCACCGGTGATCGGCCGCCCGGCATACTCTCCGTCACGGTCCCCGTCGCATCGGCTGTTCCGGTTGTTGCGGGTGTCTCGAAAGGCGGCTCCCCTGACGCAGGGCCCAACGCTCATCCGGCCAACGAAGAGAAGGCAGCGCCTCCGTCAGCGGTGCCGCCCCAGTCCGGGGGCCTGATCGGATGGCTCGGCAATCTGCTCGGGCTTGCGATCGCGGCAGGAACGATCTACCTGTTGTACAGGTGGGCCAAATCGGGAGGGATGGCGGCGACCCTGCAAAAGGCCGGCATTGAGGTCAGCGGACCGACCGAAGGCGACCAGACTGCCGCCCCATGGGCTCCGCAACACCCGACGACGCCGGCAGTCACCGACCCGACCGTCTGTGAGTTCTGCGGCGAAAAGAAGGACTCGGCAGGCCGGTGCGCATGCTCGGCCTTGCCGACTGGCGGCGCAGGGGCGGCGGTCGCTCCGGCAGGCCTGACCAGCGTCGGGCAGCCGCGACTGGTCGGCACCGTGGGCACGTACGCAGGCCGCGTCTTCCCCATCGGCTCGGGCGTCACCATCGGCCGGGAGCCTGCCAATGACATGCCGCTGCCCGACGATGCAGCCGTCTCGCGGCGGCACGCCACGGTCCGCGTTGAGGGCGACGGTCTCGTGGTGACTGACGAGAACTCCTCGAACGGCGTGTATGTCAACGGGGTCCGTATCTCGGGGTCCGCGACAGTGCGGCTCGGCGACGAGATCCAGATCGGCAACACGCGCTTCAGGTTCGAGGTCTAGCCATGGCGCATCGGAACCGGGACCGCTGAAACCATGCGTTCGCGCGTGTTTGTCGGCACCATCTTCGGGGCGATCGGCGGATTCGTCGGGTTCGCTCTGCAGGAAAGCCTGATCACCCATAATGCGGTCCTGACGCCGCCGCTGGGCCAGATGTTGCGGCTTGGCGCCATCGTCGGCACCATGCTCGGGATCGCCATCGGCTCGGTGGAAGGCGCGGTTGTGGGATCGGCGTCCCGGCTTGCCCGCGGCGCTGCTCTCGGCGCCCTGATCGGCGCAATCGGCGGCATGTTCGGCATGTATGTGGGCGGCATCGTATACAACATGGCCCTGTTCGGCAAGGATGCCCTGCTGCTCGACCAAAGCCGCGACCTGCTCGACTTCACACACTCAGTGCTGGCACGGGCGCTTGGCTGGACGTTCCTCGGAGCGTTCCCGGGTCTTGCGGCAGGCGCAGCCACCCTGTCGCAGAAGCGGACCATACACGGGCTTGCGGGAGGCCTTATTGGCGGGTTCGTGGGCGGTTTCGCATTCGACCTTGTCGCGAACCTGATCGCACAGCCCATTCAAGGCATGGCGGCAGCCGCTGCCAATGGTCCCAGGATCATCGAGATCGGCGGACCGAGTCGTGCCGTCGGGTTTACGGCTATCGGCGCTTTCACAGGTCTGTTCATCGGCCTCGTCGAGGAGATGCTCAAGCAAGCGTGGGTTCGCGTGCTTGTTGGACGCAACGAAGGCAAAGACTTCATTGTCTCGAAGCCCCTGACCATCATCGGACGCGATGAGCGAGCCGACATTCCGGTGTTCACCGATCCGAACCTGGCGCCCCAGCATGCCGCCATCCGAATCGAGCAGAACCGCCACGTGCTTCACGATGGCGGAACACTGATCGGCTCGATGGTGAATGGACAGCCTGTCCAGCAAGTCGTGCTGCGTGACGGCGATATGATCCAGCTTGGGCAAGTCCGACTGCTCTTTCGCGAGAAGGCAACGGCCTCGCGCGCTCCGGCGCCGAACAGGGACCGACAGGCAGCGGCGCAGAAGGCGGGCAGTCTGGCGATGCCCTCCAATCTGTGCCAGTTCTGCGGAGCGCCCAAGGATGCACAGGGGAGGTGCCTGTGTTCGGTAGAACCGGCATCTGCGGCTTCCACCGCCCCCTTCTCCTTATCCATTCAGGGCGCAGCAGCTCAGACGCCGTCCGCCCCAATGCCGGGGCCGATGGGATCGAAGCTGACGGTGATCGCAGGACCGCACGCGGGCATGACCGTCAATCTGACGGCGCTTCCGGTTACGATCGGGCGCGAAGACGGGCGGACGATCGTCCTCTCAGGCGACCGGTCCGTGTCTCGCCGCCATGCCCGCATCGAAACCCAGATGGGTGCCCTCACCATCATTGACGAGGGATCGGCGAACGGCACCTATGTCAATGGGGTTCGCATCGCGTCCCAACCGCTTGTGCCCGGCGATGTCGTGCAGATGGGCATGACGGTACTGAAGTTCGAAGGGTGAGAGGTGAGCGCCAAGAAGCGAGGGGCAAGAGGCGAATGGCGGGATGCCGTGACTCCTCTCCCGCGCACACCGCATCGCTCGTCCTGGACCGGCCTTCGTGCGCGGGACAGGTCGGGTGAGGGCTGAGAGGCAAGAGATACGGAGGGTTGACCATGGAAGATCGAACCCAGCAGCTCGGGTATGGAGTAGCGCCGACGGCTCCGGTACCGCCCGAGACAAACCGCACGGTGATCGCTGGTCCGATGCGGGCGCTGGAAATGGACGTCGCGCCGGGGAACCGGTATGCCATCGCGGATACGACCTCGCGCGAGCACTTGCTCGTCATGCTCCGCGCGGGTTCGGCCGCCATCGGACGACGCGCTCCGCTGAACCTGTGCCTCGTCATTGACCGCTCCGGCTCCATGGAGGGTGAGCCGCTGGACTACGTCAAGCGCGCCTGCGGTTATGTGGTTGACCTGTTGGAGCCCTCGGATGTTCTGTCCATTGTTACCTTCGAGGAGCAGGTGGATGTCGTCATGCCTGCCCGACGGGTCATGAACAAGGCCCTCATCAAGGAACACATCAATCGCATCCAGCCCGGCAACACGACGAACCTCTACGATGGCTTGGTGACGGGCTGCATGCAGGTCTCGTCGGTCGGCGCGTCGGGCTACCTCAATCGCGTCCTCCTGCTGACCGACGGCGAACCCACCGCAGGGATCAAGGACTTCGGATCCATCGTGCAGCAAGTGGCCCAGCAGAAGCAGGGCGGCATCACCGTGACGGCGCTGGGGTTCGGCAGCGACTACAACGAGGAGCTCATGGCGGGCATCGCGCGGCGCAGCGGAGGCAACTACTATTACATCGCCCAGCCGTCGCTCATTCCGGAGGTGTTTCGTCGCGAGCTCGAGACGCTGATGACCATCACGGCACGAAACGTGCGCATCAGAATGACCTTGCCGAGGGGCGTTCGGTGCCGCTATGTGTATGGAGCTCCGACGCCGCAGTTCGGCTCGCGTACGGTGGAGTACCAGGTTAGCGACATCGAGCGAGGGAGCGCCATTGCGTCGCTGTCGGAGTGGGAGTTTGATCGTCACGTTCCGGGCGTCTACCGCTTCGCTCGTGTTGAAGCCCTCTACGACGATATAGTCACCGGTCGGACCGAAACGATCTCGGCCGACGCCACCGTGGAGTTCACGACGGACAGAGCTCTCGTAGAGGCCGGCAAGGACCCGATCGTGTACCGAGAGCTCGAGGTGCATCTCGCCTCGCGCAACCTTGAAAAGACCATGATGGGCATGCGGACGCAGCAGCTCACGGCCATGGGGGCGATGCAGGAGCTGCAGAAGACGCAAACGGTTCTCATGGCCGCGGGTCGGACCGACGAAGCCCAGGACATCACGCAGGCCTTGAATGCGCTTCAACAGGGCGAGGGCGTTGAGAAGACGCTGATCGGCACGATCTACGAGCTCGATCAGGGCAAGACGAAGGGGTAGCGCGTGAGGGGGCAGGATGAGTGCAACCTCTCCTGACAGCATGCGTCCCAGCCGGCCCATATGCCCCATCAGGAGTTGAACTGAAGCCCCGGCGTGCCGGAGACCCGCCGATTCGGGCACGAAGCAATGGGAGTGAGACATGGAACACAATCGGTTGGACAGCAATCCCGTGGGCACCGACACCACCCAGGTTTTCGGAACGCCTGATGCGGGCATGGAGCGAACCGCCGCAATCGAGCCCACGGCTTCTGAGGCTACCCGCATGGGCACAGGCATTGTCTGTGCGGTGTGCGGGACCGCAAACTCGGGATTGGAGACGTACTGCTCAGAGTGCGGTTTCCTCCTGAGCTCGACCCCGGGCTCGATCGGCGAAGAGGATGCTCCGGTCTCCTCGGCATTCGTACTCGTCGAGGACCGAACAGGCCGCTCCTTCCCGTTACGCGACGGGCCCAACACCGTCGGCCGTGAGAGTTCCGACGTCCTCCTGATGGAGCCGACAGTCTCGCGCCGTCATGCCCGGATCATTGTGTCGGGCAGTTCGGTTGAGGTCATGGACGTCGGCAGCACCAACGGGACACAGGTTGACGGGATGCCGATCGTCGCTCAGACGAGCCGCCCCGCTTCGCCGGGATCGGTCATCCGCTTCGGCAACGCCACCTTCACGCTCCGTTCGACGGCACCGGGAGGGCCAGGCTCCGCCGAGCCGCACGATTCCCCGGGAGGGCGAGGCTCCGCCGAGCCGCCGCTCCCGACCTCGGGTATCGCCGCATGGCTCCGAGGCGTGGCTCAAGAGGGCAACGCCCCGGCCGACATCGCGATCCCTCACGGGACGTTGACCGTCGGACGACGCGCGGGGAATGACCATATCATTGCCGGCGACCCGTTCGTCTCGGGCCGCCATGCCAGGTTCCACGCCGACGGCGAGACCGTCACCGTGACCGATCTGTTCAGTACAAACGGCACGATGGTGAATGGAAAGCGGCTCACCCCCTCGGAGCCAATGACGCTTCAGGAGGGCGACGAGATATCCATCGGGCAGGGACGATACTTGTTCGAATCGGTTGGCGACACTGATGTCCCCTCTCCGCAAGCAGACGATGACGCGGATGATCCCGCATCCGTCCCATCCGACGCATCGAGTTCCGCGCTCGCCCCGGATGGCGATGAGCCGCGTGGGAGTGCGCTGTGATGGGACCTGGCGGCAGGCCGCAGGCGGAAGACGTGTCGCCCCAGAGCGCCGGGGAGCCCGGGGACGACGGCTCCGAGATCACGGCTCGCTTCTCGCGCCAGGAGCTGGTCCGAGGATGGCGAATGCGGGAGTCCGGTCCGCCGCGCGTCACACCAATAGCGCGGGTGGGCATGAAGACCGACCTCGGGTGCGTTCGGGAGAACAACGAAGACAAGGCCGAGTTTTACGAACCTGACGATCCTGTGACCCTGGCCACTCGAGGGGCTTTGTATGTGGTCGCTGACGGCATGGGCGGCCACGCCGCAGGCCAGATCGCCTCCGAACTCGCCATCAAGCGCCTCATCGCCGAGTACTACGACGGCGGCGCCGATGATGCCGCTCAGGCGCTCCTCGATGGGTTCCTCGTGGCCAACGATCACGTGCGCGCCGTGGCGCAGACCATACCGTCACGTGCAGGCATGGGCACCACGCTGACCGCGTTGGCGCTCATCCAGGATCAGGCGATCGTCTGCCATGTCGGCGACAGCAGGGCCTATCTGGTGCGCGACGGTGCGATCTCACAGGTTTCCGAGGAGCATTCCTGGGTCGCCGAGCAGGTTCGCTCTGGAGCGATGTCTCCGGCGGAGGCCGAAGCGTCGCCGTACCGCAACGTGATCACCCAGTGCATCGGGCCGCTCGATGATCTGTCCCCTGACATCCAGGCCGTTCAGAGCCGTTCCGGCGACCGATGGCTCCTCTGTTCCGATGGGCTCACCGGCCATGTCACCGATCCGGAGATCCTCGAAGTCATTGCGGGGCAGCCACCTTCCGAAGCATGCCGCCGTTTGGTTGAGCTGGCGTGCGCGCGGGGCGGACGGGACAATGTCACCGTTCTGATCGTGGACATCCTGGACCTGCGCACCGCCGCCGAGTCCCCGCCGTCCGGTGAGGGCTGAGCGTACCGAACAGACGGTCCGAGGTCCCGCCCTCTTGTGCAAGGCCCTTGCCTGAGCCGAGCAGCACAGGTAGAATGCGCCTTGCCGCGCGCGTCCCCGTGGGCTGCGCACTCAATGGATTACGGCGCCATCAGGTCCAGAGGAGCCCCCGTCATACCAGTCCGACCATCCATGCGGGCCGTACCTGCCCGCGATCGAAGCAGGCTGCGTCCTCGCCACCGGCTGAACCGGCTCGGCGGGAGCCTCGCCCTCTCATTCGGACCGTCCGCATGGCGGGGGCTGTTCAAACGCGCCGCGACCATCGCTTGCCTGCCGGCTGCCGTCGCTCTGGGCAGTGCTGCATATGGCCGCGGACAGGTGCCCGACCCTCCGGTCATCCACGCGTCGGCGGCAATCCTCATAGATGCCGAGACCCGACAGGTGCTCTACGAACGCAACGCCGACGTCCGGAGACCGCCGGCAAGCACCACCAAGATACTGACGGCCATCCTGCTGATCGAACACGTGCCCCCCGATGAGCTCATCGAGGCTGACAAGGCCTGTTCGGAAACCGACGGCAGTTCCCTATACATGATGCCCGGAGAGAAGATTGCCGCGCGCGAGATGCGGTACGCCCTGTTGCTCCGCTCCGCCAACGATGCCTGCGTCGCCATTGCCAAGCACATCGCGGGATCGGTGGAAGCCTTTGCCGAGATGATGAACCGCAGAGCAGCCGAAATGGGAGCCACGCACAGCCACTTCTCCAACCCCAACGGGCTGCCCGCAAAGGACCACTGGACAACCGCTCGAGACCTGGCGCTGATCGCGGCCCACGCCATGCGCATTCCGGAGTTCAGGGAGACGGCAAGCACTCGATACCGAACGATCAAGCGGGACCCACGGAACAAGGACACGTTCCTGAAAAACCGAGCCAGGTTCCTCTGGCACTACCCGGGGGCCGAGGGGATCAAGACGGGCTATACGGTCACCGCCGGACGATGCTTCGTCGGTTCTGCCACCCGCAACGGATGGCGGCTCATCAGCGTGGTTCTCAACAGCCCCGACATGTTCGGCGAAACGCGTCGGCTGATGGACTATGGCTTCACCGCCTTCGAGCCCGTTGAAGTGCTGCCGGCCGGCGGCTTCCGGACGACGGTTGGGGTGCTCGGCGGCGCATCAAGCTCCGTGAGGGTCGTATCCTCCGCTCCGTTACGCATCATAGCGCCAAGGGGGACGCAGGCGATGCCCGCCCTCGTCCCGAGCATTCGAACTCCGACGGCGCCCGTTGCTCTCGGCGCTCCGCTGGGCGAACTCGTGGCCAAGATGCCGAACGGAGCCGCAGTTTCGGTACCATTGATAGCGGCCACGGCGGTCAGGGCGCGACCCAAGCCCCCGCCGCCGTCGAAAGCTTGGCCCAGACTGCTGGCAACAGCACTGGCTATGGCGGTGTTCCTCTATGGTTCAGCGAGTTCAAAAACTACTGGCCGCTTCCGGAATCGCGTCGCGACGCGCGTGCGAGGCGATCATCGCGTCGGGCCGCGTCAGCGTTAACGGTACAACGGTCACCGAACTCGGCGCAAAGGCTGACCCTGAGACCGACGATATCAGGGTGGACGGTCGGCGCATCCGGTCCGAAGTCCCCCTCATCTACATCGCGCTCAACAAGCCCACCGGCGTCGTCACCACCGTCCGTGACCGCCATGCCGATCGAACGGTCATGGATCTTGTGCGCGGTGCAGGAGAGCGCATCTACCCGATAGGCCGGCTCGATGCAGAAACGGCAGGGCTCCTGCTCCTGACGAATGACGGCGATTTCGCTCAGGCGCTCTCTCACCCGTCCCATCGTATCGCCAAGACCTACAGGGCCGTCGTGCGCGGGCTTATTGACGAGTTCGCCGTCACGGACCTCAGGATGGGCGTCATGCTTGACGACGGCATGGCGACGGCCGAGGATGTTGCCATCGTCGAGCAGCGTGCGCGCGACAAGCTCACCGTCATTGACATGACCATCCGCCAGGGTCGAAACCGACAAGTCCGCCGCATGCTTCAAGCAGTTGGCTGCCATGTGCTCGCCCTAACGCGAACATCCATCGGTCCCCTGACGCTGGCCGGCCTTGCGCCCGGCACGTGGCGAAAGCTGCGAAACGCCGAGGTAGCGTTGCTGCGCCAGGCCTCATCGGCAGTTGAGGAGGACCGGCAGCAGTCTCTCTCGTCGCGCAGGGTTTCCGCGGCGGGTCCGACGGATGTAGTCCCCTCCTCGGGTAGAGGCAGGTCGAGGGCTCCGATCAAAGCCTTGGAGCGCCAGGATGCAGGCGGGCGGCCTGGCCCGGCCTCCGACGAGGAACGAGATCATGCCCCCGAGCGATGATAGTGCCCTTGCCGGACCGCTGCGCCATGCAGTGTCGAACATGCCCGGTTCCGTTCGCCGCTACAGGGCGATCCTGGCCGCCTCCGTCGGGCTCAGCATCGCTCTGGCCTTGCACGGGCTTGCGACCGGCCCGGCCGGATCCGGCGTAGCCCCTGCTGACGTCCTGAAGGTCATGGCTGGCCACATTCCGGGGCTCTCTGCGCCGACGCCTGATCCGGTCGCGGACGCCATCGTCTGGCAGGTACGCTTGCCGCGTGTGCTGGCGGCCGGGCTTGTCGGCGCCTTGCTGGCTCTGGCCGGCGTGGCCCTTCAGGGACTGCTCATGAACCCCCTGGCCGATCCCTACACGATCGGCGCTTCGGCAGGCGCAGCGGTCGGCGCAGCCGCAGCCGAGGTTGCCGGTGTGGCGGCGCTGCTCGGCGGCCTCGCGGGTGTTGGCGCAGCGTTTGCTGCCGCCCTCGGATCGTCGGCTCTCGTCTACATGCTCGCGCGAGTGGGCGGGCGTGTGTCCGTCCATACCGTCCTGCTGGCAGGCGTGGTCGTTGGCACGCTGCTATGGTCGCTGATCCCGCTGCTCATGGTGCTCGCAGGCCGCGGCGACGACCTGCAGCGCATCTACTTCTATCTGATCGGCAGCCTGCAAGGGGCGGACTGGACGCGTGTCTGGCTCCTCCTCCCCTTCGCTGCGCTCTCAGCCGGAGTTCTCTTCGGGTGGCGGCGCGAGCTCAATATCATCACGCTCGGCGAGGAGACGGCCTACCACCTTGGCGTGCCGGTCGAGTCCTTCAAACGTCGCGTTCTCAGCCTTGGAGCGCTGGCCACAGCCGCAGCCGTCTCCGTAGCCGGCATCATAGGCTTCGTCGGGTTAGTCGTTCCTCACATTGCCCGAAGGGCAGTGGGCCCCGATCATCGGCGTCTTCTGCCGGTCGCAGCCGCGCTCGGCGGGTCACTGCTGACAGCTTCCGACACCCTCGTCAGGGTCTGGCTCAACGAAATGCCCGTCGGTGTCGTAACGGCGATCGTCGGCGCCCCGCTCTTTTGCATCCTGCTTCGCCGGAGGCACGCTGCAGCCTGGTAAACCCCACCGCGCAGGGCCTTCGCCGGCTGAGCCTGACCTCAACGCGCAACGGCCGCAACGTACACAGCGGCAGCCCCTGCGGCCTTCAGCACCCGGGCGCACTCATTGACGGTGTGAAGCGTGGTCAACACGTCATCTACGATCATCACCCTGCGGCCCTGCACTTCGTCCGGGCGAGCCACCGCGAACGCATTGGCCACATTCGCAGCCCGGAGTTCGGCGTCGAGCTCAACCTGGGGCCGGGTGTTGCGCACGCGCCGGAGCAAGTCGGGCACCATCCGCCGGCTCCTCTCGCCGACGAGCCCAGTGGCGATGAGCCAGGCCTGGTTGAAGCCGCGGCGTCGCATGCGCACCCGGTGCAGCGGGACCGGCGCCACTATGTCGGGTTCACAAGGCGGTCGGAGCAACGCTCCGCCAGCCCTACGGGCCCAGTCGCCGAGGATAGGCCCGAGCCGTCTTCTGCCGTCGTACTTCAGGGCATGGATGGCGTCCCGCAGAGCGCCATCGAACCGACCGGCGGCCCGCGCCCAGTCGAACGCGTACTCCGCGCCGCCGAGACACGCTGCGCATAGCCGGGGCGCGCCCGTGTCCTGAGTGAGGTTTGGGCTTCGCACCGTGTCGGCGTTGCCGCATACGCAACACACCGGCGTCGGGATTGGTTCGAACGCAGCGATACAACGGTCGCACACATAGGCATCGCCGAGCCGCTTGCAGACCGCACAGCGCGGCGGATACAGCAGATCGGCCAACCCATCGGCGATCTCGCCAACTATGCGGCGGGTGCGCCGAAGAAAGCGCTCCGAACCGACCATCACTGGCTTCATGACCGATTGTTCGCTGGTCGGACTCGATTTCCTTCGCAATAATGCCTAATCGCTCTTGACACCAAGAGCGTACCCGTGTTAGACTACCAACACGAGCTTGATTGTTGCTCGACACTATTGGTCATTCAGGCCCACGCTATCACGGGTGGGTAATATCGGAAAGGAGATGCCCTGATGTTCCGACACACCAAGCACGGAGGTGTATGGCGCTCGTTCGCACTTATCGCAGTAACATGCGTGGCGTTGGGTGCCGGCTCGGTCGGTGTCGCGTTGGCTGATCCTGCACTCGACTTCAGCACTCCAGGGGTACTGGCCAACAACTGGAGCCCGACTCTGAACGGCTTCAGCATGGGGTGGGAGTTCGACGTTCTTGCGCCGATCGAGGTCAGCCGTCTCGGATACTTCAACCACGGGCCTCAGGGCGGCGGCATCGTTACGCCGCATGAGGTGGGCATCTTCGACTCCTATGGCACACTCCTGGTATCAACGACCGTCAACCCTGGCGACCCGGTCTCGGGACTGTGGGTCTGGAAGAGCCTGGCGACTCCGTTCACTCTGGCCCCAGGAACCGGGTACGTGATTGCCGGCCTGACCGGTCCCACGGACCTGTATACCTACAGCGTCTCGAGTATCGCCGTTGACCCCCGTATCGCATACGTAAAGAATCGGTATCAGCGGACCCCATCCGGCACGCTGATTAACCCGTTGTACACGACATCGTTCTATCCCGGCTATCACTGGTTCGGTCCCAACATGGACATCGTTCCCGAGCCTTCGCTTCTTCAGCTCCCGTTCCTGCTTGGCATGGGCGGCTTTGCTTACTGGAGACGCCGCAAGGCCTGACGGGCACCTCCCGAACCGTAAGACCATCGGTAAGGTCCAGGTTCATCGAACCTGGACCTTCGTGTTTCTGGATCGCGGTGACCGGGGATGGATCGTGCCCACACGTCCTCGGGGGCTCCCGGCGGTGCCCGGCACCTTCTTGGATGTGATGAACGCCTACGACTTCAGGGATTCGGCTCCGCTTACGATCTCCGATATCTCCTTGGTGATGGCGGCCTGCCTGGCTCGGTTCAGCGACAGCGTCAGGGACGAGATCATCTTGGTGGCGTTATCCGTTGCGGAGCTCATGGCGGTCATGCGAGCGCCGTGTTCGCTTGCCGCCGCTTCCAGCATGCAGTAGAACAGCCGGGTAGTGAGGAAGCGAGGCAAAAGCGTCGAGACCAGCTCATGGCCGTCAGGCTCCAGGATGTACCGCGTTGCCCCGGGGTGCGCAACCGCCGGAGGCTCGATGGGCAAGATACGTTCAACCATCGGCGTTTGGGATATGGCGCTCACGAATCGCGTGTACACGATGTAGACCTCGTCTAGAGCTCCCGTCTCGAACTGCTCCCGAAGACGATCGGCAAGCCGCACGGCATCGGCGTAATTGGCGGCGCCGCTCTTGATGTCCGCGATGTCCTCGGTCGGGTAGCCTCGACGCCGGAAGAAGGCGCTGCCTTTGCGCCCTATCACCATCAGATTCAGCGTCTCCGACGATATCGTCGCCATCAGGTCGGCAGCGCGCCTCATAACTGCGGAGTTGTAGGAACCGCACAGCCCCCGATCGGCCGTTACGACCACCACACCCGTTGTGCGAACGGGGCGCACCTGCATCAGAGGGTGCGCGAGCTCGTCGGTGGCCGAGGCGAGATCGGCCACAACCTCGGTCATGCGATCCACAAATGGCCGCGCGGCCAACACTCGATCCTGCGCCCGTTTCAAACGGGCTGCAGCGACCATCTTCATTGCGCGCGTGATCTGGGCTATGTTGCCGGCGACTCTGATCCGGGTTCGGATCTGTCGCATCGTTGCCATGCTTCGTGAAATCCTCGGTTGATGGTAGATTCGGAGTTCAGATGACGCCGCCGAGAGTATACCGCGCAAGCGGCCTTCATGGTCGGAGCGTTGACACGGATCGGTGCAGCGAAGTACGATGTTGCCCGCCGCTCGCGTGGCGATGATGTTACCACCCAAGGAGATATGATGAGCGAGATATCGGTCAGCCCGGCCGGTGAGGAGTTTGCGCTTCCCGGTCGCGACGACTATGCAAGGGAACGAGAGCGCATCAAGAGCTTCGTACAAGAGGGCCGAGATAAGGGCCGCGAAGTCGTCGTCGTCATGGGCGTCGGGTTTGTCGGCGCAGTCATGGCGGCGATCATTGCCGACACCACCGACCCGACGACAGGCGAACCCACCAAAATGGTTATCGGCTGCCAGCGTCCGAGCACGCGGAGCTACTGGAAAATACCGTTGCTGAATCGCGGTGAATCGCCGGTTAAGGCAGAGGACCCTGAAGTCGAGCCGATGATCCGGCGCTGCGTGCTCGACAAGGGCACGCTTACCGCGACGTTCAACAGCGACTGCCTCGAGTTCGCGGATTGCGTTGTGGTGGATGTCCAGTGCGACTACTTGAAGCATGCACTTGGGAATCTCGAGGATGGCGAGACCGATATGGCAGCCCTCGAAGCGACGATGCGCGTCGTCGGCGATCGGGTTCCCCCGGAGTGCCTCGTGCTGATCGAGACTACAGTGGCACCAGGCACCACCGAGTTCGTTGCCTATCCGATCATGAAGCGCGCGTTCGAGCAGCGCGGGATCACATCCGATCCATTGCTGGCCCATTCCTTCGAGCGCGTCATGCCCGGTCGTGAGTATGTGGCCTCAATCAGGGACTTCTGGCGCGTCTGCTCGGGCTGCAACGATGCCGCTCGGGAGCGAGTTGTCCGCTTCCTGTCGGAAGTCCTCAACACCGACGAGTTCCCCCTGACGGTCATGGACCGACCCATCGAGTCGGAAACGACCAAGATCATCGAGAACTCGTATCGCGCAACGATCCTGGCCTTTCTGAACGAGTGGAGCCTGTTCGCGGAGCGCAATGGAGTGGACCTGATCAAGGTTATCCGCGCGATTAAGATGCGGCCCACTCACAGCAACATCATCTTCCCTGGCCCGGGGATCGGAGGATACTGCCTCCCGAAGGACGGCGGGCTCGGACGTTGGGCCTATAAGCACATCCTCGGTTTCGAGGATGACATCTTCAAGATCACGACTGCAGCGATCAACATCAACGACACTCGGTCCCTCCACGTAGCCGGCCTTACCCGTGACGCCCTGCGCAACATGGGACGCGCTGTCACTGCTGCACCGATCCTGCTCTGCGGGGCGAGCTACCGCGAGGACGTTGGAGACACGCGCTACAGCGGCTCCGAGATTGTGGTACGGAAGCTGACCGAGATGGGCGCCGACATGCGCGTCCATGATCCGTACGTGGACCACTGGTACGAGCTGGAGATGCAGGATACCTATCCGCACCCGAAGTATTCGTGGTCGAGGTTCTTCCGCAATCAGCAAGGTCTGAAGGACATTCGCGTCCAGAAAGACCTACAGCAGGCCCTCAAGGGTATCTCGGCTCTCATCCTCGCGGTGCGGCACAAGGCGTACCTGGACCTGGACCCGGACGAGGTCGTCGCCGCCGCCGAAGGCCCAATCGCTGTCGTGGATTGCTTCGGCATCCTGAGCGATGATGCTATCCGCCGATACTTCGAGCTAGGCTGCGAAGTTAAGGCCCTCGGGCGTGGCCACGTGCAGCGCATCAAGGAAGCGGTCAGATCGAGCCGTATGCGGCCTGCGTGATCCGGTCGGCCATCACGCCCAACAGCATGAGAGCAGGAGGAGCGGTTGCCTGACTATCGTCGAGCTGCGCGGGAGCTCGCTCTGCGCATACTGTATGAGGTTGACGTAGGCCGGCAACCGCCCCGCGACGCACTGAATCGCGCCAACGAGCAGCTCGCTGCCGGTGTTCGAGCCGGCATCACGATGGCCGTCAAGGAGGCGCAGGCCGCTGCACGCCGCCGCGACGTCGGGCCTGCCGTGTTTACACCCCGCACCGTTCTCCGAGAGCGTGATCGGATACGGAGGGCCGTGGACCGCGCCGTAGAGCGGACGGCAGCAGGATTCGATCACGCCTTGCTGTCACTGTTCGTGGAGGCGGGCCGTGCACGCGCAATCGAATCTGCGGAGCAGGGCGGCGAAAGCCGACCTGCTTCAGCCATCGCCCCTGCAGAGCATGCTGCAGCGGCTCCAGCGAGACAGGACGTCAACAGCGCCCTGTGGGCGCTGACCGATGCGGCCAAGAAGCCCGCCGATTTGCTCGAGCGCACTTTGCAGTCCACAGTCCTGCCGGGCACCGAGATCGCCACAGCCCGGCGGATCGTCTCGGATGCGGTGGCCAAGATGCGCCACGTGATCGAGCGGCGCCTCGACATCGCACTTGCGACGGCCAGGATGGTCGCTCGGCTTGTCCGCGGCACTCTGCAGCACCGCGATAACCTGGACGCACAGCTCGGCGCGCTGACGGGCGATTGGCCGCTCGAGAGGCAGTCTGCTGCCGACCGGAACATCATGCGTCTCGCAGCCTATGAGATCGTCTACCAACCGGAAACACCCGCTCCTGTCATTCTGAACGAGGCCGTCGAGCTTGCAAAGCGCTACGGCACCGAGGAGTCCGGCAGGTTCGTCAACGGCGTCCTTGCAGCGCTTGCGGCCTGCCGCGGCAGTGAGACGAATAGGGCTGCCGACCTTACACCGCCGGGTCCTTGCGACGGCACCAAGGAGAGCATCAATGACACTGATTGACGGCGTCAAGCAGTCCCGCAGCGTGCGCGACGGCGTCCGTGATGGTGTTGCTGCGATGACTTCGCGCGGCCTTCCGGCACCGCATCTGGCTGCAGTCCTGATCGGCGACGACCCGGCGTCCGTTACCTACGTTGGGATGAAAGAGCGCGGTTGCCGACGAGTCGGCATGCGGTCAACGGTCTACCGACTGCCTGCTGACGCGTCCCAGGGCCAAGCCGAAGCGTTGATTGCCCAGCTCAATGCGTCTCCGGACGTGGACGGCATCCTCGTGCAGCACCCGGTCCCGCGCGGCCTGGACGAACAGGCTATCCTCGATCGCGTCTCTCCGGCCAAGGATGTGGACGGCCTGAGCACCACCAGTCTTGGACTTCTCGCAGCAGGGCGTCCCGGGTTCCGAGCGTGCACTCCTCTTGGCATCATGGAGCTTCTCGATCGGTACAACATCGAGATCGAGGGTCGAGAGGCCGTCGTGGTGGGCCGCAGCAATATCCTCGGCAAACCCATGGCATTGCTGATGCTCCAACGTCATGCGACAGTGACCATCTGTCACTCACGAACCGCGGACCTTGCCTCTGTGACGCGCCGTGCAGATATCCTGGTTGTCGCGGTTGGGCGTGCCGAGTTGGTCACGGGCGACATGATCAAAGAGGGCGCGACCGTGGTTGATGCGGGCTACAACCGCGTGCCCGGGCGGACCCTGGATGTTGGTGACGTTGAGTTCAAGTCCGCCTCCGCCGTGGCTTCCCATATCACGCCGGTGCCGGGCGGGGTCGGCCCCATGACGATCGCCATGCTGCTGCGCAACACGCTGGATGCCGCGCGCGCGTTGCGGGGGTCGCCCGCATGATGCGCTGGCTCGACGCAGACACCTGGCACCGCATGTGGGCCAACGCCATTCAGGCCATGGCCGGCATTGGCCTGCGCCTCGTGCTGATCTGCATCGCCTACTGGCTTGCGCGCCAGGCTCTCTTGCGCGTCGTTGACGGGGCGATGACGCGCCTCCAGACGCGGAGCGCCGGGCCTCCCGGCAAAGGCGCACCGGGTCCGATGTCGTCGGAGCGCATCGGGCGGTTGCGCACCATGCAGACGATGGTGAAAAGCCTGGTTGGCTACGCCCTGTTCTTTGTGTTCGTCCTGACCGTTCTTCAGACGCTCGAGGTGAACATCACCGGCATCCTCACTACGGCAGGCGTGGCGGGTGTGGCAGCGGGCCTCGGAGCGCAGAAGCTGGTCAGGGACATGATCAGCGGGTTCTTCATCGTCAGCGAAGACCACTTCGCGGTTGGCGACTTCGTCACCATTGGTCCGGCTGCGGGCATCGTCGAGGAACTCAGCCTGCGAACGACCCGCGTTCGCGATGAGTATGGCAGAGTCTGGATCGTGCCTAACGGCGACATTGGCTTCGTGCTGAATCAATCCCGAGGTCCCGTCGTCTCGGCGATGGACATCCCGGTATCTTCGGTACACGACGTAGATGGCTTGATGCGCTGTGTCAACGAGATGGGCGCTGAGCTGAGAGACTCCAGGCCCGACCTGTTCCGTTCCGCCCCGACATTCGCCGGGCTTGTCGGCTTCGACGCAGCCGGCGTCACAGCGCGTATCACCTTCGAGAGCATGCCGCACGCTCAGGCAGAAGCTCAGATGGCTCTGCACGCGAGGCTGCGCGAGTCGCTCATCGAGGCCGGCTACCTGCCGCAGCCCCCAGCCTGACGATGGCTCTGCGCGTCGTTCTTGACTCCGCAGGGGGCCATGGCTATACTTATTTGCGAGCGAGCGGACCTATTGGGTCCGTGCCGTGCGAGTTTCCGCGTACCCCACTGGGAGGCCACGATGGCGAAGAGTTCCACAACGCGCTCCGACGTGCTGGAGAAGGAATATGAAGCCGGGCTGACGCAGGTCATCCGAGGGGTAGTCATACTCGTTGTTTCGCTCATCCTCATGTGGCTGATGAACCTCGCTGCCTTGGTTCCGCTCGTCATCTTCGCCCTGCTTGGTGCCATTGCGGGCCTGGCCGTTGTGGCTGTCGGAGGCCGCAGGATGTACCGCGCACGATCGCTGCCGACGGTCACGGTGTATTGCCCGTACTGCGAACACCCGATGGAGTTCCTATCCGAACCGACCGAAGACTACACGTGCGAGAGCTGCAACCGGCGTGTGCTCTACGAGAACGGGAAGCCCGTACCTGTGCGCGAGATCACGTGCCCGACGTGTGGGGCTGTCCACAAGATCTCCGAGAAAACCACCACGTACACCTGCGACCGATGCAACCGCACGCTCAGGCTGGTGGATCCCCACGATCCCAAACGCGTCGTGGCCGAGCAGTCCGACATACTCAGGAACTACGATGTGATCATGACTCAGGCAGGACGCCAGCCGAACGATGTAGCCATGGCTCTCCAATCGCTCCTTGTCTGCAACTTGAAGGAGGCACGGAAGAGGATGGAGGATCTGCCCCTGACGGTAGTCAGAGATGTGCCGGAGCGCAAGGCGGACGCCATTCGCACGCGCCTGCGTGAACTGGGAGCCACAGCCGTGATCAGACCGACCGAGGATACGGCATCCGTGCCCCGCGGCACGCAGTAATCTCTAGCCACCCGTGCACTCTGAACGGCCTGGGTGCAGAGCGCATCAATGGGAGCGGTCGCGGATCACTCGTCAGGCTTGTGGAACACCGCAGCCATGTACCAGCCGATCATGGTCGCGAACGGCAGCCACTGAAGGGCCAGGTGCGTGCCCCAATCGCCGTTGGGCGGCGGCGTGACCGGCATCAAGGATTGCAGCGCCTCCGCCACGCCCGTCCCGGCGGCAAACTGCAGCGGGAACCGTAACAGCAAATACGACACAATGATGCCCACGATAGCAGGGTTCGCATCGGTCCGCATTACCGCAACCACACCGTAGGCCATGCCGCCAACGATCGGCCCCAGGATTAGGATCAGCGGAATGGCCCAGGGAACATCGCTCGAGTCGTCCTCGCCGAACGGCACGACACGCAGGACCGGCATTGCCATGCCTGCTGCCACATTGGAGACCGCCAGGAAAAGCAGGTACCAGTAGGGCAGCGCACGGACGAACAGTACCCCCACGACGATTGCGGCCACCAGGCCAGCCATATAGATGGCCGTCTGCTTGAGCTGTTCGGCCTGCTCATTGACCGCGATATCTTCCTTGAGCTCAATGGGGGTGTCGGTCGTCTGGCCGGTCTCGGCATCGTAGTGCCTGCCCGAGACCGGATCAATGACCTGGTCGGCATAGTACTTTGACTTCTGAGCCTGAAACGCCCCCATCGCAGGAACGCCATCGTTCTTCGGCTTGACAGGTGCGGTCGCAGCTTTGACGGCAGCGGCGGCAACCGGCGCCGTCGGAGCCGCGACGGCTGCGGCACCGCCACCGGCGGAGACAACAGGGCCGACAGGCTGCATCGTGGGCCTAACCGAGTTTCCGCGGGCCGGCGGCGTCGTGGGCGGCATTGGACGCCTTGCCCCGCGCGGGCCGGAGTGCTTGTTGCCGGCGATGACCGGCCCCTTCCCCGAACCGCCGGCGGGAAGGTTGCGCAGGTCACGCTTGCACCAACTGCACCGATCCGGCGTCTCACTCTCCATTCCGCACCAGCGGCAATACCACGTCAGACCACCTGCTTTCGGCAGTTTGGTCGTACTCGGCGTGGGGACTCGCGCGAAGGTTGGAGGTGGCCCCGGCGCAGGTCGAGGCCCAGCAAGCCCGACAGGGAGTGCCGTGGGCGCTCCCGTCAGGTCAATGCGCTTTCCGCCTGCGACGATGGGCTCGTCGTCATCGGGGCCTATCTCAGGCAGGTCCAGCGCCGGCAGATCCAATACGGGCGGTCCCTCCGGCTCAGCGTGAATCATCGGCTCGGTTAGGGGTCTGCTCCTCGGCTCGGGTCCGACAGGACGCGGCGCCGGCGGTTCCGGCTCGCGGTTGACAACAGGCGCCGGCGACGGTTTCAGCGGCAGGGCAACCGGCGGCGGGGCAACGCGCTCCTGTTTCGGCGGCGCCAGGTCGAATGGCTGCATCTCCGACTCAGATCGAGACGGTTCGGCCCGTGTCGCCGGGGGACCAGACCTTGCGGGCGGAACGGCGTCAGGCGGCGCCGACGGTTTCCTGATCGGGATGGGCTCGGCTTGCGGCGCCGACGGTTTCCTGATCGGGATCGCCTCGGCTTGCGGCGCCTTCCTGATCGGAATAGCCTCAGTGCCTCTGCTGACTGCCGGAGGCTCGATGATCTGGGCTTTCGGCTCAATCCTGGGCGGCTGCGCAGGCATTGGCGGCGCTTCAACGACGGCCGCCGATTCGCTTGTGCCGGGCTCCGCAAGCGTCCCGCTAAACGGAACAGGGCTCAGGTCTTCATCGAGCAAGCTGTCATATGGAACCGGGGACGGCTTGACGATGTCAGGAGCCTGTGCCGGAGGCGCCACAGGCGGCTGAGGCTCCGGAGCGACGGCGGGCGCCTCGGACTGCTGCACCTGTGCAGGCGCCTTGGCCTGAACAGAGAACGGGCGGCGGCACCAACTGCAGACGTCGGTGGTGTCGCTTTCCAGCCCGCACCATTTACAGAACATTCACGGTCTCCTGGGCGGAACCACCGGACACGGTCCGATGGCCGGCGCGCATCACGAAGCTACGTGTTTCCCGCATCGTCCTCTATTCAAGCGCACGCCTTTCCTGCCCGCGACCGACCAAGGCCAGTTGGCGCGTTGCCCTTCGCTCCTGAGTATTAGTGGTCGCAACAGGCACCCGCGATTGCTCGGCCCGATGGACCGGCAGTGCATTATAGCTTGTGGCCAAGGTCAAGTCAACGATCCATCGAGCACGATTGCCTTGCCTGCAGGCGGGACTTTTGCTATACTTGCGGTCGCATGTCTCATGACGCCTTGGAGCCGTCCACTTGTTCCCGCGCACGATGGGCTGAGGGCTTCGCTCGGCTCGTCAGACCCTGGCTGGGCCTCGCCCTGGTGTGTGCCGGCTTCTCGCTCCATCCAAAGTTCCTACAGACATTCTGGACGCAAGACTACCTCCCAAATATCATCCAACAGGCCGGCACCAATATCGTCGTCGCGGTCGGCATGACTTTCGTCATCATGACGGGCGGCATAGACCTTTCCGTCGGATCGCTCATGGCGCTGTGCGGCGTGTCGCTGGGCTTGGCGACGACGGCATCCCCGCCCCCGTTCATCGCCTATGCGGCCGCAGGTCCTCCCGCATTCCTCGCTGCGATGGCCGTTTCCCGGGGCGCTCCCCCAAGATCTGCCAGGACCGGGCTTGCCGCGGCGGTCGGCGTGGGCCTATTGGTCCTCATTGGCCAGGCCATCATACATGTCTGCTCGTCCGGAGCAGGTCTGGCGCTCGGTCTTGGGGTAGCGCTGAGTGTCGGGATATGCTGCGGGCTGATCAACGGTCTGGTCGTCACACGCGGCTCGGTGCCTCCGTTCGTGGCTACCCTTGGGATGCTCACAGCCGCCCGCGGCCTGACGGTGTACGCCACAGACGGCAACAGCGTCTCCGGTCTCCCTGAAGGACTCGGCCTGGTCGGTCAGGGTACTCCGCTCATCGCAGTGGCGCTCGCCTGCACAGCAATAGGAGCATTGGTGCTGACACGCACGCGCATGGGGAGGTACATTACCGCCATTGGAGGCAACGAAGAGGCCGCCCGCCTGAGTGGGGTCAATGTTGCCCTGTACAAGACCATCGCTTACTCGATCTCCGGCCTGACGGCGGCGGTGGCTGCAGTGCTCCTGACCGCGAAGTTCAGGCTGGCAGATACCGGCGCGGGAGCCAACGCGGAGCTCAGCGCGATTGCTGCGGTCGTGATCGGCGGAGCCAGCCTCAGCGGAGGTCAGGGGAGCGTTGCCGGAAGTCTGGTGGGCGCCCTGACCATCGCGGTGCTCAATGCAGGTCTTGTGCTGGTGGGCATCCCGGACACGCTTCAGGGTGTCATCATCGGTGCCGTAATCATCGTGACGGTGCTGATTGATCAGTTGCAGCGGCGAGCGCGAGGTTGAGCGCGCGGCTCGTCGCCCGGATAGGAGAACCGAATGGTACGAAAGGCCGCGACAGCGGCGGCAGCCTGCGCTGCTCTGGCAGTCCTCGGATGCGCTCCGGAGAAAAAGCCTGTTGCCGACACTCCGGCGCCTACACCTTCAGGGAAAGTCACCACGGCGGAGCTGGAGGCCGTCAAGACATCCGCGAAGCCGTACAAACTGGCGCTGGTCGTCAAGACGCGCAACAATCCGTTCTTCGACCCGATGATCAAGGCGGCCGAGACACAGGCAAAGGCGCTGGGCGTCACCCTCGAAGTTCAGGCGCCCCCGCAGGAGAGCGACAAGGAGCTCCAGTTCTCGATCGTCGAGAATCTCACCGCCAAGGGCGTGGATGCGATCCTGATCGCTCCCGCAGACTCCAAGGGCATCGTGCCGGCGCTGAAACGGGCAACCGATAAGGGCATCACCGTCATCAACCTCGATAACCGTATTGATGCGGATGCAGCCTCGGCGGCCGGCCTTGTGCTTGCCGGATACGTCGGCGCGGACAATGAGGAAGGCGGCAGGCTGGCAGGTCAGGCGATGCTGGGTTACCTTGGAGGCTTCGGCAAGGTCGCCATGCTCGAAGGCATACGAGGCGCCGACAATGCCGAGGCCAGGAAACGGGGATTCGAGTCGGCGGTAAGAGGCTCTCTGGAGATCGCAGCCCAGGACACAGCGGAATGGGACACCCAGAAGGCCTACACGAAGTTCCAGTCCATGCTGGCCGCGCATCCGGAAATCAAGGGGCTCTTCTGCGCCAATGACAAGATGGCCCTCGGGGCGATGAAGGCGATCGAGGAAACCGGCCGCCGAGGGGATATCGTCGTGGTCGGTTACGACAACATCCCTGAGATCCGACCGTACCTCGCCGCGGGCGATCTCAAGGCGACGATCGAGCAGCATCCAAACCTGATGGGCCGCTATGGAGTGCTCATGGCGGTTGGCGTGCTCGACGGCACCGTACCCAGGGGTCGTGAGTTCCTCGTGCCGCTCGAGATCGTCACGAAGTGAACCGGCGGCCGGCGAAGCGAGACCAGAGGCGAAAGGCAAGAGGCATCAGGTGGCGATGACAGACCAGAAGAAGGAAGCGCTGACGGCGTATGCGTTTCTTGCGCCAAACTTCCTGGGTTTCATCGTGTTCACCTCCGCGCCGGTGCTGGCGTCGCTCTATCTCGCGTTCACTCGGTGGGACCTGTTCCATGCCCCGCGCTGGGTGGGCCTCCAGAACTTCGTCAGCTTGCTGGGGTTTACGCGCTCGACCGATGAGACTACGAGCATCCTCGGCTTGACGCAGATCCCCTACGCGCCCAATGACCCCTTCTTCTGGCAGTACCTTTACAACACCGCCTACCTCATGCTCGCGATACCCGTTACCCTGTTCGGATCGCTGATGCTGGCCATCGCGCTCAACCAGAAGATACGGGGCGTCGTTATCTACAGGACGCTCTTCTTCCTTCCGAGCATCACGGCGGGTGTGGCCGTACTCATCCTTTGGAAGTGGCTCTACAACACGGACATCGGCCTGATCAACAGCGTCCTGTCGCAGCTTGGCGTGCAGAACCCGCCCGACTGGCTCGGCAGTTCAGCATGGGCCAAGCCGGCTCTGATGCTGATGGGGTTCGTGATGGGCGTCGGCGGCGGGAGCATGATCCTTTACCTTGCCGCGCTCCAGGGGGTGCCGCGCGAGCTCTATGAGGCCGCTCAGATTGATGGGGCGTCAAGCCGCCAGCAGTTCCTAACGATCACGTGGCCGCTCATCGCACCGACCACGTTCTTTCTTGCCATCATGAGCGTCATCGGTGGCTTTCAGGGCGGCTTCATGCAGGCGTACGTGATGACGGGAGGCGGACCGGCAGGCTCCACCACAACGATCGAATACTACATCTACAACAAGGCCTTCGCCGTGTTCAACATGGGGTACGCATCGGCCATCGCCTGGGTGCTGTTCGTCGTTATCCTGCTCGTGTCGCTCGCGACATGGAAGTACGGCGGAAGGGCGGTGCAGTACCATTAGCGCAGGCCTGCCGCGAAAGGAGCGGCGAGTCGTGAGCGGCTCACGCCGCGCCGCCATGCCGCGAACCATAGCGCTCTATGCGTTCCTGACGGTTGGTGCGGCGATCATGGTCGTGCCGTTCTACTGGATGCTGATCACCTCACTCCGTGAACCAAGTGCGGCTTTCTCCACTGCATCCATCGAGTGGTGGCCGTCCGAGTTCCACTGGTCCAACTACGCCGAGGCAATCCGGCGCATGGCCCAGGATGGGATGAGCTTCTGGCGTCTCTACGGTAACAGTCTCTTTGTTGCCGCGCTCGGCACATTCGGCCAGGTTCTGACCAGCGCGATGGCGGCCTATGCCTTTGCGCGCCTGCGCTTCCCGGGTCGCGAGAAACTGTTCTTCGGATACCTCGCCACCATGATGATCCCCGGCTCGGTCACGCTGGTTCCCGTCTTCGCCGTGGTGCGGGCCATGGGATGGGTCAACACCTACTATGCGCTGATCATCCCGGGCATCTTCAGTCCCTGGGGCACCTTTATGCTAAGGCAGTTCTTCATGTCTCTGCCCCGCGAGCTGGAGGAGTCGGCGCGTATGGACGGCGCCGGCCTGACAGAGGTATTCCTGCGGATCACGCTCCCGCTATCGAAGACGGCGCTCGCGACGCTGGCCACGTTCACCTTCATGGGCTTCTGGGGCAGTTTCATGTGGCCATTGATCGTGACCGTCACTCCGGAGCTGCGCACCCTGCCCATCGGTTTGACGGTGTTCACCCAGCGCTACAGCACCGACTACAGCCTCCTGATGGCGGCCTCCGTCATGGCAACGGTGCCCGTGATCCTGGTGTTCCTCTTCAACCAGCGCTACTTCATCGAGAGCATCAAGCTCCAGGGCATCAAGGGCTAAGGCGGCTCCGGCGTCGAACCGGAGTCGGCGCCGGTGACGGACACGATCACGCCGTAGGGCAGGACCTCCTTGGCCAGGCGGACGACGTCGGCGACCGTAACTTTCCCCACGTCCTCGGCATAGTCTTCGACGCGTCGCCAGTCGCCCTCAATCAGTTCTGTCTCCGCCAGCGTCTGAGCCAGATCGAGTGTGCGCTCGATGGACCGCATGAAGGCGCCGATGACATACCGCTTCGCCCGCTCCAGCTCCGACTCGTCCGGCGGGCGGAGAACGATGCTGTCGAGCACTGCGATGGTGAGACCGACAACATCAGGGGCTCCTTCGGGACCTTGCTTCTGCGAATGCTCGGCAAACGCCATAAACAGTCCCGCCCTCCGCCAGAGCTGGGCCTCTGCGCCGACGACGTAGCCGATGCCCCGCGCCTCTCTGATCGCCTTGAAAAGCCGAGACGCTTTGCCGCCACCGACAATGGCTGCCAATACGGACGTTGCCGCCGCATCGGACGAACGACGGCTCGGCGCTCTGCAGGCTGCGACCAGTGCGGCCGTCTTTGCCTGCACCCGCACCCGCTCGGTCCTGCGCCCTGCTCGCTGCGGAGCCTCATCGGGAGGGCCGGGCTCCCGCCGAGCCGGAGCAGCTCGGTCGTAGTCCACCATCTGGTTCTCGATGATTCGACGCGCCTGTTCGGGCGCTATGTCGCCTACGATCGCGATGGCCGTCCCCGTGGGCACGAACGCCGTTCGGTAGTAACGGGCCAGATCCGCGATGGGAAGCGAACGGGGACGCCGCTCGGACACCATCTGAACGTTGCCGTAGGGATCGCCGGACAAAAGCCGAGCACGCGCGACCGATGCGGCAACGATCAGCGGCTGTCCGGACTCGCTCAGCCGATCGCGATCGGCAGCCGAGGCCGCACGCTGGACCGTCTCGACATCAAAGACCGCATTCTTGAGCGCCTGACCGATCAAATAGGCCGCGTCGCCGAATGCCGCCGGCGTCGTCAGACATCGGAGCACGATGCCATCAGGCAGAACCAGCGATGCCACGCTGCCGCCGGAACGGTAGACCTCACGCGCGATTCCTTCGGCCGACAGGTTGGCGCCTGCGCCGAACACGGAGCGGGCGACGAGCTCCTTGATCCCTGGAGCCGCATTGCGGTCCGCGTCGGTAGTGTCCACCATGGCCGCAATGGCGACAAGTCCGGTACCCGGTTCACTGCGGACGATTACCCGCACGCCTGTTGGCGTAACGTGCCTGGCAGTATCCGGGTTATGATGCGTCCTGTGCTCAGCCCCGGCGGCGTGCAATGGCACAGCGGAGCTCGCCAACAAGGCCATGGCGACCAGGATCCGTCCCATTCGTCCTATCTGTCCCCTCGCCTCTCCCCGCTCACAACTCACCACTCCCCGCTCGCCCCTTGCCATTGTCCAGCCACCGAGCGGCAAAGACCCGCAGGTCGTTCCGACTGATCTGCTTGAGGCGCGCGCCGAGCTCAAGAGGCACTTCGGCGTCTCCGAGCATGGCCCACATACCCAGTTCCCGGGCCATACCTGCGCAGGTCTCCTGACGGAACAGGCTCCGACCGAGGACACGCCTTCGGGCGAACTCCAGCTCGTTGTCCGTTGGACCATCGCTCGATAGACGCTTGATGACGCCTTCGAGCAACGCAGGTGAGACGGCCTTGCCGGTGGCGCCGACCGACGATGCGATGTAGAACAAGGCCCCATGGACCAATGGGATCGCCTCGGCACGCGCGCCGGGCTGCGGATCACCTGCCGATTGCGGACTGCGCGCTGCCGCGAGCGCATCTTCGGTGATGGCGGCAAGCAGCTCGGCCATCAACGCCTCGCGATTGTCCCTGCGGCCCACCCGCCAGGCCCATACCTCCTCGGCAGGCGCCCCTGACCGAGGAAGCGTCCGAACAGGCCCGAACGCCGGTCCAGGCTCGAGAGGCGGAACGTCGTCGGCAGCTTCGCGTGGGCCTCCACCGCGAGGGATCGGCTCGAATGCGCTCTTGATGGCCGCCATGGCCGCATTCGGCCCGACCTCGCCAGCCACAACCACGACCATCCGGTCCGGTTGGTAGCACCTGCGGTAGAATGCCAGCACACTGTCCCGCCCAAGTGCCGCAATGTCCGAGGCGACGCTGAGGACCGGCCTTCCGTATGGAGCGGCTCCCCAAGCGGCACGGAACGCGCTCTCTATGACATCCCGATTGGGATCGTTCTGAGCTCGGGCCAGCTCATCGAGGATCACCGAACGCTCGATCTCCATATGCTCCAACGCCATCAGGGAGCCCGTCAGCGCATCCGCGATGATGACCAGAGCGTCGGCGACTTTGTCTGCAGGAAGCACGGCGAACATGTGGGAAAAGTCACGGGTCGTGCCTGCGTTAAGCAGGCCGCCAAGGCTTTCGATTGCGCGGTCCACCTCGCCGGGCCCTCGCTTGGCGGTGCCTCTGAACAGGAGATGCTCGACGAAGTGAGCGGCTCCGAGCTCCCCCGGCCCTTCGAGCGCTGAGCCTGCGCGCACCCAAACATCAACGGCCGCCAGCCCCCGACTGGGACGCGGGCAAACGATGGCGGTGACACCATTGGCCAGCCTCGCGCGCACCAAGCGGGGATCGTCCGAAAGCGCACGGGTCTGCCCGAGGAGCGTTGAGGAAACGGGCGATGCGCACGCTCTGCACGCAGTCACGGTCGGTGAGAGCGCAGCCGCTCCGATGAGCCCGATAACTGAGGCGATTACCTTGGCGCGGCGCATCTTACATGTCCACTCCAACGCCCGTATCGAGCGCTTGGCCGTACAGACCGGTGCCGAACTGCTGGAACACCGGGAACGCCTTCACGCGAATCTGGAACATGATCTGCCGATCGGCGCGCCAGCCGTACGGGTTGTCTATGAATGTAAGGGAGGCTTCAAGGCAGTGCATGTCGTGGATGATTTGCAGGTTGCGCGTCTCGAACCGGTTCAGGTAACCATTGTACTGAGTCAGGATCACTGCCCGCCACGACGGCAGAACGGGCAGATTCAGATAGGCATGGACCTGGCCGAACTTATGCATACGCGGATCGTAGCGAGTCACCACATCCATGGCAAACTCGCGAGGCCCGCGCAAGCGCAGGTCGCCGGTAACCGAGGCAAACTGGCCGTTGTTCGGGTTGAACGTCAGCAGAGTCCTCAGATGCACGCTGTCATTGGGGCGAAACAGCATGTTGGCGGAAACGGTCTGCCACGGCTCGCTGCTCCCGCCGAAGACCGAGCCTGCCAAGTCGTAGCCAAAGCGAGCGCTGACCTGGAAACGGCTGTCGTCAAACCAGCCAAGGTCGCCAGTGATCGAATGGTACTTGCCCTGGCGATCGAACCGGAACGGAGTTCCGCCGTGGGGCTGCTGATAGGTGTGCCGAAGGTTGATCCCCGACTTGCCGCCCCAGCGGCTCGCCAATGACGACGTGCTCCGAAGGATGTACTGGGCAGCTCCTTCGCCATAGAAGTACTGCGTCAGGCCGGCGCTGGCGTTGATCTCCAGCGATCGTCCGGCGCTGATCCGCATCGAGGTGAGGTCGAAGCCCGCCGACACGCGCTCGGTAGCTGTCCTCTGGGCACCTGCCGCTCCACCCTCGGAGTACTTTCCGGCACCGAGGTTCAGCGAGAGCGGAAGCTTTGCCAGGGCGCCGCCCGTGAAGCGGAACTGTGAAACCCCTATCTCAGGGAGTCTCTCGACGCCTCCGAAATAGGACTGGGCCGTTGAGGTTCCGATGGGCACATCGCGGTTCGCCGCCAGTTGAAGAACGTAGTTCGGCGCGCGGTAGTCGCCCTGAAGGCGTGTAGTCAGCCGCTCGTTGATCTGAGGCTGCATCCCCGTCGAGCCGCTTTCGTAGCGTGAGTAATCCGCATCCAGCGTGAGGCTGCCTTTCTGGGACAGGTTGAGACGCTGGCTCCAAACGGCGCTCTCGGATGCCGATCGGTACGCGCCTGAGCTGTTGGAACGCCGGTTGAGGTTGAGCCGAGTGTCCCATGACCCCGCGCGCAGCCCATAGGCAAGTCGGAGGCCGGAGTCGCTCGAGTCCGGGAGCGTCCGATAATCGTTCTGCCGAAAGTCATAGCCGATGTCGAGCTGCTGGTCGGATCCGAGGTCCAAGCGGGACATGACCCGCCCCGAAAGGTTGCGTCCCTGCCCCCCGGCCGGGATGCCGTAGAGCGTCGCTTCGCCGGTCATGGCCGAAGTCCGCCAGGCCTGCTCGACGCCCAGGCCGATTCCCTTCCGTTCCATCAAGTCAACGCGGTACATACCGGGCGCTCGCTCATTGAGCAGGTAGTTGAAGCCGGTCTTCACGAACCAGCCTTCCTCGACCGAACGCCCTACGCTCGGCTGGTATCCCCCACGCGGCAGACGTCGCCCGAGCGGCACGACAACCGTCGGCAACGTGACCAGGCGCTTCCCTTGATAGGCCAGGGTGGCCTTTCGCAGTGTGACCCGCTCGCCCGGTTCCACTTCAATGCCGCCCGCCATCACCTCGTAGTGTGGCCTGGGCCGATCGCACGTGGTGACCGCCGAGTCGGACCCAACGATTGGTTCGCCTTCGCGGCCGGTGACGGATCCCCCACTCACATAGATGGGGTCCTTCACATATCCCTGCAGGAACTCGGGGGTGAGAGCCGTCCGAAGGTTCTCGATCCTGTAGAGCCTGGTCTTCGGATAGAAGCGGATGGCATCACCGAACAGCGTCTGGCCACGATAGGACAGCGCCGGCGAACCGGAGAACATGAGCATGCCCTCCAGATCGCCCTCAAGCCGCCCACCTTTGAGCGAATACTCACCGTATGTGACCTCGACATTCGTGGCATTGACGAGGGTTCCGTCAATGTCGGCCTGCTCGAAGCGCAGGAACAGCACGTCAGGCCGCCCCTCTTCCGAGGGCGCCGGCGTCTGCGTTGAGGTGCGTGGAGGCACCACGGCGGCTCCCGGACGCGCCTGCATCCAGGCACACGCAAGGGCATTGACCAACGCTCGTGCGGCCTCGCTTCCGGCAGGACCGCCGAAAAGAGCCAGGACGAGCGCAAAGCAGGGCATCACTCGTTCTTCCAGAGGAACCAGATGCCGATGCTCGTGAATATCACGTTCTGGCCCCATCCGGCCACGAGCGGCGGAAGCGCGTCAGGATAGCGCGACCCGATGATCTTCGCGGCGAGCAGCGTATTCCAGTATACGAACACGAGGATGATGGACAAGAGCACGCCCATGAACCCGCCGGCCCGGGCGAACCGCATGGCCAGGGGAGGACACACGATCGCAAACACGAGGCATGACAGAGGCACCGACAGCTTGAAGTGCAGGTCCAGAAGGTCCTGCGGGTTCACGTACCCCGCCCTGCGCTGCATGGCCACGCGCGCTCCCAGATCCCTGAAGCTGACCGCAGACGAGGCCGAGTAGAGCGGCAACTGCAGATAGATCATGTTGAACATCTGCTGCGGCAGCCGGAAATCCAGTTTCATACGGGCCGCGCGACTGAACACCTCTCGATCGCCCTGATCTTCGTACGCATGGATGCGCGCGTCGGAGAGCGTCCAGCGGCCGTCGTTGTAGTCGGCGCGGCCTGCGTGGATCACTGTCGGGAGCGGATTATCCGGCATGCGGACCAGAAACGTCACGTCGTAGAAGGCCGTTCGTTCGCCCGAAACCTGCATGCGGCCAACGTACACGGTGTAGCGCCGGTCCGCCGACTGGACCACCTGCCCTTCCTTGGGAACGAGGAATCGCACCTGTCGCGACAGCTCGGCCATCGTCCGCTCGTACTGCGCCGTCGTCCAGGGAACGACATACTCCCCGAAGGCGAACGCCGCCAGACTGAGCGCCACGCCGACGGCAAACGCCGCGCGAAAACTCCGCTTCAGGCTGATGCCCGCCGCCCGGAACACGGTGATCTCGGAGTCGCGGCATAGGCGGCTCACGGCAAGCGAAATGGCGATGGCCGTCGCGACGGGCATGGTGAGACCGACGAGATAGGGCATAAAGTAGAACGCTATTCGCGCGATGCCGGCCGCCGGAATGCTGTAGGAGAGGAACGTATCGGCGTTGTTGTACAGGACGGTTCCCGTGAGCATCAGAACCACGGCGGCCTGACCGATCAGGAACGGAACGACCATCTCACGCGCGAGATAGCGGTCGAGCAGCTTCATAGAGGGCATGATACGTTGCCGCCGGGCAATGCGTCAAGCGGACGCGCCGACGAGGGCATGTTCGGAGGCGGATTATCCCCCCTCCCCATCGGCGCCCGGCCCCACTGCAAGGCAGACCGGGATCGTCGTGACACCCGCCTCACCGACGGCTGTCACGACGACGGCGCGGACTACAGGGAGATCGCGGCTCCCTCGGCAATGCTCCGGTACGCAGCTTCGGCGATGGCTATCTGAGGGACAAGCTGTTCGGGGCGAACGGCGAGGTCCTCGCGCCCCGCTACATGCGCCGCCAGATTCGCGTAGAATGCCGCCCAGTCGGTCTTGTCCACCGGCACCTCATGCTCCTGAGGTTTGCCGTCCCAGAGCTTGCGCACGTGCACCGGAGTGTCGAACCCCTCCGCGTGAAGCGCTCCAAACTCCCCGATCATATACCATCGAGGCATGGGGATCATGTTCAGGTAGCCGATCACGGTGGTGGCCGTCAGCCCGCCCTCGAACGTGATCGTGCAGTTGATGTAGTCCTCGACAGACGCAGGATCGTCGTAACGGTAGTGCGAGAATGCGTACACCGAGATCGGCTTCGCCCCGGCCAGCAGAAGGATCTGATCCACAGTATGCGCTCCCCAGTCGAACATCCAGCCGCCCATGGCCGCACGGTCCCGGCGCCAGCCTCCCGGCTTGCCCCAATCGGTAACGCACGACTGGATGTGATAGAGTCGGCCCAACTGGTACTCAGCCACGATCCGCCGAACGGTGACGAAATCGCCGTCCCACCGCCGGTTGTGGAATACCGAGAAGATGACGCCGGCTCGATCTCGAGCCTCGATCATGCGCTGTGCCTCGTCTACGGACAGGCACATCGCTTTGTCGGTGATCGTGTGCTTTCCGGCATCCATGGCGCGAATCGCGAGCTCTGCATGCGTGTTGTGCGGCGTGACGATCACGACGCCATCCACGTCACGATCGGCCAGGACCGAGTCGAAGTCGGTGTACGTGACGATACCCGGGTGCTCCCCGACGGCTTTTGCCAATCGCTCGGGAGACACCTCGCAGACGCCTCGCAGCGAGAGGCCATCGGTCGCCTCAAGGTATCGAGCGTGATGCCATCCCATTCCGTAGCCGACGACTACCCAGCGCATTGGTTGTTTCATTTGTTGGTGCCTGTGTCCTTGTCCTTTAGTTCTATGTTTGGCCGAGTTCCGGGCCGGATCGAAGCCGCACCGGCATGCTGCGCGGCCATCTGCTCAGGATCCGTCTGCCCCGTGAGGGCGTTGACTTTCTTGACGACCGAATCGGCGTCCAGCGTGATTGCGACATGGACTCTGTCGAGAATCAGGGGCCGCCCCGTCGGCCGGTCGGTGTCCAATCGGTCGCCCTCACCCATGGGCGTGACCGGCCCGGTACCCGATCGCCACACAGTCCGCGCGACTGCCGGAGCGGCTCGGCGGGAGCCTCGCCCTCCCGAGTCCGACGCATAGGCGTCCCAAACCACATGGGGCTGCGCCGGGCGCACGCGTCTGGCGAAGGTGCGCAGGTCCTTGGCCAGCGCAGCCTGCCCACGGCCGGTATCGGCGGCAGCATGCACCTCCACCCCATACGACAGGAGCTCCGGCACGACGTCCCACCCGATCATGCCACGCTTGCCGACCTTGTACGGGCGTACGACGAGTGAGACCGGCACTCGCGCCATCCGCACGAGGACGAGCAAGTCGTCAACAATCGCCTTGCTCTCGGCATCGAGGGTAATCGCGACCGAGCGTTGCGGCAGCCGTTCGCCGTTTCGCACCGCCTCCGATATCCGGCTCAACGTCAAGAAAGCATAGCCGGCCGACCTGAGCGACGCCACGTGAGCCTGGATCGCGTCAATGGCGCCCGGACGACCGGGGTAGGCCAGAACCGCCACGCGGAAGTCGGCCACAAGCGGCCCTCCCGGCTGGGCGGTCGGCACGCTCTTGCGGCTGCGTGTGCACCCGCAGTCGGCGGGAACTAGCGCACTGTAGCCCATCCAGATAGCCGCGACGAGACCAACGACCAGTATGCTGCCATATAGCGTCTGCTTCCCGCGGCTCAGCGTCGGCGCAGGCCCCGTACCGGGGTCAGCGCCCGTTTCGCCACCCTGTTCCGTTACCTCAGGGTTGTCGTTCATACCGTCACCCGCCACAGTTCACGAGGTGCGCAAAGTAACCAGCGCCGAAGCCGTTGTCAATGTTCATGACGGCGACGCCCGCTGCGCACGAGTTGAGCATGGTCAGCAGCGCAGACAGGCCGCCGAAGCTCGCTCCATAACCGACACTCGTCGGCACGGCGATCACGGGTCTGCGGACCAGGCCGCCAACCACCGATGCAAGCGCTCCTTCCATACCGGCAACAACAATGACAACGTTGGCGGCGAATAGCCGCTCACGCTGATCCAGGAGCCGATGCAGACCCGCCACGC
>DYKI01000166.1 GCA_020722705.1 Chthonomonas calidirosea
GCAGCTAGCCCCGGTTCGTTCGGTGAAGCATCCGATCTGACCGATCTGTCCCCTCGGCAAGCCCGTCGGCAACGGAGATGTCGGCATCGGCGTCAACGGGACGAACCAGTGTCTCGACAGGCGCCGTCGGGCCTGCCTCAACAGGCCGGAGCAGCATGTCGGCGCCGACCTCCTCGACCGGACGGAGCAGCGTCTGGGCAGCCCTGACCGCTTCGGCGCGGACCCGCATGGCCGGCAGCACGTCGGCTGCGCGACGGATGACGGCCGGCGACGCCTTGCGGACCTCACCGGCCGCGAGACGCTCGACAACCGCGACCGAGTCAGGGTCACCGACCTGCTCGTAGGCATCGAGAATGGCCATGGCCAGTTCACTCTTGCCGTGCTTGACGAGCGCCCGGTCGAGACACCGGCGCTGGTCGGGGGTGAGCAGGCCGTGGTCAGTCGCCAGGAGACCGGGCAAGAGCCGCACG
This sequence comes from Chthonomonas calidirosea, assembly GCA_020722705.1. GTDB lineage: Bacteria > Armatimonadota > Chthonomonadetes > Chthonomonadales > CAJBBX01 > JAAYVH01. The sequence goes on from DYKI01000166.1 coordinate 471, forward strand.
AGCGCGGCCTCCGCTTCGGCGGTGACCGCCTTATCCTGGTATTCCAGAGCCTCAGCCAGACGACCCACACCGCGCTTGTCGTCATATTTCGCGAGGACTCGGGCGGCGTCTTTCTGTATCTGCGTGGCCGCAAATAGGGCGAACAATGTACTGGTCATGCCGCCGAAGGCTCCGATGTTCTCGGAATGTCCGGTCGCCGCGACGGTGATCAGCGCGCCTACGTAAAGGCCCACGACGACGACACCCCAGCGGCGTCGCTTGGTCCGATTCGCGGACTCCTTCTCGAGAAGCTCGAGAAGCGCCGGAACAGCCTCGGGGCCGAGACTGGAGAGCTGGCGCTCAGCCTCCTGTCTGATCTCGCGTTTCTTGCTGCGGAGCTTCGTCAGCAGCTTGGGATCAATGGCTGGAACATGGGCTTCCATCTTGTTTGGTCACATGCACAGACGGAGCCCTGAGATGCTCGGTTTCACGGGCCCGGATCTGACCGCTCCAAGACCTCACGCAGGATGCGCGCGGCATCCGTTGCCGGAAACGCCGCGATGAGCCTCTCCGCTTCGTGTTTGGCCGCGGCCAGTGCCGGCTCTGCCGCTTCCGCGTCCGCCTTCAAGCGGGCCAGAAGCGCCTCGTCGGCCATGTCGGCGGCGACCTGCGACCAGTGGCGATAGGCGCATACCGCGTTCGTGGCTGCGATGAGGTCGCGCATAGCCGTGGTGAAACGCCCCGCAGGAGGCGGCGGATCGGCCATCCCGAAGAGCCCAGCCTCGGCATCATAGGCATGCTGACGGAACGTATCGGTCCGGTATGCATCGCGTTGGGCCGGATCGCGCAGGTCAGGCACCGGCAGCGGAACGCCCCCTTGGGTCTGCGACCGATAGGCCTGAATGCCGGCGATCGTGCAGTCGGCCGATGTGTAGACATCGAACGGTCCCGGAGCGCCTTCCAGGATTTGGCGAGCGAAGTAATAGAGCACCCAGAAGTCGCCGCCGCCGTGGCCCGTCTTCGAAGCCATCTCGCCAAGGGAGTCCAGACTCGGCTTGACCTCGCACTTTGGAGCCGAACCGTATCCGCCCAGACGCAGCAGCAGGCGTCCCTCCACCTGTTCTGCGGATCCCCGCGTGCCCCACAGCCGCTGAATGTGCGAATCGTTGGTGGTGGCACCCATCAGGTTGCGCACCAGTCCCCCGTTCGACATCCGGATCAGCGACGGCGACACACCGCCCATCCCCTCGGCATTCCGTATGACATAGCCGGGCAGGCTGACGGTGCCGGGCAGCGATGTCACAACCTCCGGTCGCGTCCGGGTGATCTGCATGATCGGCCCGAGCGAATGCGTGTTGTAGTAGTGGAAGTTGAGCCAGCTCCGCCATGAGTGGACCCGATGGCCGGGCGTGATGGGCTCGCCGTTGATGTGCGTGAACGCCAGCGAAAGCACCTCGTGGACATACTCGTATTCGCCGTACATGAAGTCGCCGAACAGCCCCTCGCGCCATTTCCGAGCCAGCCACATGTTGGCGGCCGAATAGGGATAGTTCTCGGCCATCTGATAGACGAGCCCCGTGCGCTCGACGGCCTCGACGAGCCGAACGGCGTCCGCTATGGTCATGAACGCCGTCACCTCGCTGAGGACGTGCTTGCCCGCCTCCAAACACCGTATGGCGTCGTCGGCATGGTTCGGCAGGAAGGACGCCAGCAGCACCGCCTCGCACTCGGAGCCGAGGAACGCCTCCAGATCATCCGTGACCAGCGCCTTGGGGAAGCGCCGGGTGAAGTCGGCACGCATGGTCGGGTTGAAGTCCAGGCCCGCCACGACGTCGAAGTTCAGGGCTTCGCACGGTCCCGACAGATGAAGTCCGCGCCCGAGGCCCCATATGCCCAGCTTGATGCGTCGAGGGGTGTCGAAGATGCTGCTGGCTGTGCTCATGATTGCGTTTCCTATCCGAACAGATACGCCAATAGGGCGTCGAGATCGGCGAAATCGCGCACGATCGCGTCCGCGCCTGCGCCGATCAGTCGCGACCGCTTCCATTCGTCAAGCCCGCCCGGGTGGGCTTCGTCGGATGCCACGCCGATCGTGCGGCCGCCGACGCTCCGCCCGTTCTCGATCTCAACGTAGCCGTCACCGATGACGACCAGTTCGGGGCCATGCAGGTCGTTTTCCTGCAGGATGCGGTCAATGATCATCTGCTTGGAGAAGCTCTTGTAGTCGTCGAGGGCGCCGTAGATGTGGCCGCCGAAGCAGCCGTCAATGCGCAGCGCGGAGGCTTCGTCGCGAACATAGGCGATGTCCGTGCCGCTGGCCAGATAGCACCTCACTCCACGCGCACGCAGGGCATCGAGGAACGGGCGCGAGCCTCGAACCAGCATCGTGTCGGGATGCGCCTTGCCGCTTTTCAGCGATTCCACACGATGGGCGATGCGCTCCCAAAGCCGTCGCAGGTATTCGTGTTTGTATGCCAGAGCATCGTCGGGCTTCTTGCCGCGCCGTTCGACTTCTTCGGCCAGCGCCAGGCACTGATAAATGGTCTGCTTGCCGGTCAGGCGCGTCACAAACTCGCGCACGAGCGCTTCCAGCTCCTCGGGCGTCTCGTCGGTGCCCGTCTCCTGAAGGACCTCGACGAAGTAGGGGATCATGACGCCCTGCCACCCCTCGCGGATCAGGGAGAGCGTTCCGTCAAAGTCGAACAGTGCGAAGCGAACCGGAACCCTTTGCTCGGGCTGTCGGATGATCTCGATCGTGACGCGCGGATCGGGCGGCGCGATCTTTGCCGCCTCTGGCGGCGCTGGTTCATTCATGCGGTTGGCTTTTTTCTCCACTCCCCGGGCCGCAGACAGGCCGGTTGATGATGGGTCAGAGGGCATGGCTGCCCAGCGCGACGAGCAGGTCGGCGCAGCGCTCGATTCCCACGAGCGACATCCGAGCTCGTTCGGTGTGGATGCCCTCGCCCGGCAGCGCCACCGAAACGGTCGGCGCCAGAGGCGAGAACAACGCCGTCTGACTGCCCGATCGGGCGCCGGTGAGATGATGGACGATCCCCTGGTGCGCGAGCGCCTCCGACATGCGGATGGAGAAGCCCGGGTCCACCATGTTGCGGCCCTCGAATGGCCGAATGGCGGGCACCTCAAGATCGGCTCCATCCAGGTTCGCCACCGAGGGCACGTCGGCGTTGGCGATGAGCCGCAGGTTCGGCGCATGCCGCTGGAGATACACGACTGCCTTGCGCGCGGCGTCCATGAAACACTCCTCGGCCATCACGAGAAGCGCTCCCACGCGCGGGTCATTCAGGGCGCGAAAGGCCGACAGGACGGCGAAGACCGTCGCACGCGGGTCGAGGGCTTTGCCAAGAATGTGTCCCTGCTCGATCACGCTCATGGTGTCGAACGTGAAGACGGTGCGGTAGGGCCGGATGCCGGTTCCACGAACGCGAAGCCTCAGCTCGCCGCCGATCAGCTCCACTGCGGCCTCGATGGGGAATGCGTCATCGGGGCTTGCGGCAAGGTAGTCCATGGCCTGGAGGCCGCTCCGTGCAAACGCCATGGGCGAGCATCCCCAGCAGCGAGCGCGAAACCAGCCGTCCCGATCCTCCGACAGCGCCACGCCGCCAATCTCGTCAACGTGCGCCACCATGACGTACTGCAGATCGGCCCGCGAAGCGCCACGAAGCGTGAAGAGCGAGAACGAGTCCTGTCCGTCGGCACGGTCGAAGCCGTCACCCAGCCGTTCGGCGGCCATCGCCATCACGGGCTCGCACGCGGTCCCCACCGACGGCGCGTCGCTCAGTCGGTGAAGCATATCCCAGTCCATCTGTGTCGCCGGTCTCCCCTGCCAGTGTTGCCGTTCTCGGCCCGGCTTTGAGATTACCTAACGAGAGCGAACCTCGTCCAGAGCGGCGGCCAGTTGCGCGGCGTCACGGATCGGAGCCAAACAGGACGTGCCGACGCAGACGTACGCGACAGGCACGCCGCCGACGGGTGCCCGCCCCGCCGCGATTGCCGGATCATCTGGCGACTCCGAGTTCCGCACGATCAGCATGTCGGGGCCATATCGCCGATGGGCCGTCTCCTGCAGCTCCTCGTAGCGAGGATCGTCGCGGCCGCCGGCGATCACGACGGCTATGCGCCGGCCGAGCCAGTCCTCCAGTGCGCACAGCCACCGTCCGAAGGCCATCGGGTGGCGAGCCATGTCGGCAGCCATCGAACGCATGGATGCGAGCGCAGAGTTCTCGTATCGTGTGTCCTCGGTAAAATGTGCCATCCGCAGGCAGAGCTCGGCGGCAACGGCATTGCCGGACGGCACTGCGTTGTCCTCGGTCGGAAACGGGTTGGCGAACAACTCGCACTCCGTCGGAGGCACCGCATGAAGCAGCGGCCCATCGGATGCAAAGGCTTCGAGCATGGCGTCGGTCAAACGCTTCGCGGCAACGGACCACCGGGTGTTGCCCGTGGCCTGGTACAGGTCGAGCATCCCTGACGCCACCAGAGCGTAGTCATCAAGGAATCCGCCGATCGGCGCGACTCGGAAGATGCGCTCCTCGGAGGTGGGATGATGCGGATTCGGGTTCGGCAGCTCAATCCCGCTGTGGGCCAGTCGAAGCCTCCCATCGGCATCTTCAGAGCACATCTCGCGGAGCAGGAACTCGCCGCTGTTGACGGCGGTCTGAAGGTAGTCCGCACGGCCCGTGAGCATGGCGGCCTCGGCAAACGCCGAAAGCATCATGCCGTTCCACGAAGCGATGACTTTGCCGTCGGTCGCGGGCGGCGTCCGGTGCCGACGAGCCTCGGCCAGTGCGCCGAGCCAACTTCGCACCCGCGAGTCGTCGTCCGCGTCGGCTCGGCGATGCACCACACTCCTGCCGTCAAGGTGACCGGTCGGCGAAATCCCGAGCGCCGCGCAAGCCTCGGACGCATCATCGCCAAGCGCTGCGCCAACCTCATCCGGCGTCCACGTGTAGTACAACCCTTCTTCACCATCGCTGTCGGCGTCCTGTGCCGACATGAATCCCCCGCTCGGCAGCGTCATCTGGGTGCGCACATAGTCGAGTATCTGCTCGGCAACCGCACGGTGACGGAGTTGCGACGTTGCGCGGTAGGCACGCCAGTATGCCGTTGCGAGCTGGGCGTTGTCATAGAGCATCTTCTCGAAGTGGGGCACCAGCCATTCGGCATCAACCGAATACCGATGGAAGCCGCCGCCCACATGGTCGCGTATGCCTCCTGCTGCCATCGCGTCGAGCGTCTGCAGAGCCATGGCTCGAGCGGCGTCGTGTCCGGTGCGGTCCGCATGCCGGAGCAGGAACTCGATGAGCATGGGCTGGGGAAACTTGGGCGCGCCGCCGAAGCCGCCGTGCGCACGATCGAAACGGCGCTCCATGCCGGCAACCGCTTGCGAAGCGATCCCTTCATTGAGCATCTCCGGCGGGGTGACGCGCTGCAGTGCCGTGCGAAGGTCCCGGGCGACGCTCTCGGCCTGAGTCTCGATAGTGCCGCGCCTATGCTCCCATGCCTCGGCGACGCCTTCGAGCACCTGCTGAAACGAGGGCATGCCGTACCGGGGCTCCGGAGGAAAGTAGGTTCCTGCATAGAATGGCCGGCCGCCGGGCGTCAGAAACACCGTCATCGGCCATCCTCCGCTGCCCGACATGGCCTGCGTGGCATGCATGTAGATGGCGTCAACGTCGGGGCGCTCTTCCCTGTCCACCTTGACGCACACGAAACGCGCGTTCATCAGGCCTGCCGTGTCGGCGTCTTCGAAGCTCTCGCGTTCCATCACATGGCACCAGTGGCATGCCGAATAGCCCACCGACAGCAAGATGGGCACATCCCGTTGGCGCGCGGCATCGAATGCCTCAGGCCCCCACGGATACCAGTCCACGGGGTTGTGGGCATGCTGACGGAGATACGGGCTTGTTTCACGGATCAGGCGATTGGCGCCTGCGGGCACGGGGTTGCTCATGCCCATTACTACGCACAACACAGCGACGAATGCGGCATGGCTGACTGCGTCCGGCAGCCCCCCAGCGCCGGCGTCTCGTCCGCAGGGATGCGCTCGGGCAGCCAGGATGCACGGCATTGGGCCGCATGCGCAAACGCCGACGACTCGACGCCACGGGGAAGATTCGCCCACCGAGCCGGTTCGGTTCGCGGCATTTGCCGGTTCATTGGGAGCCCTGGCACGCTGCTCAGACACACTGCGAAAAATCGTTGT
>DYKI01000030.1 GCA_020722705.1 Chthonomonas calidirosea
GAGGCTCCCGCCGAGCCGCGCTGAGTAAGGGAGGGCGAGGCTCCCGCCGAGCCGCGCTGAGTAAGGGAGGGCGAGGCTCCCGCCGAGCCGCTGAGTAAGGGAGGGCGAGGCTCCCGCCGAGCCGCGCCAAGAGGAGGGAAGCACGCAGTGAAAGGTGAGAGGCAAGAGGCAACGCCCCGGAGGTTGAGTGCGAAGCATATCGAAGCCACCGCAGGAGGTCTGACCCGTCGCCAAGCGCTACAGGCGGCCTTGCTGGGCTCGGCCGGTCTCGCGATCGGGCTTCCCGCCCTTCCTGCGCGCGCCTCGCGTGGGCACGTCGCCGGCAAGGCCAAGTCGGTCATCCAGATCTGGCTGTGGGGAGGTCCGTGCCACATAGACACGTGGGATCCCAAGCCGGACGCCGGTCACGACTATACGGGCGAATACACCAAGCCGATCGCGACGAACGTTGACGGGATTCGCATCAACGAGATGCTGACCGAGCTGGCCAAGGTCGCCGACAAGTATTCGATCATCAGGAGCATGACCCACGGGAACAACGCCCACGAGACGGCAGCCTACATTGTGCAGACGGGGCACATGCCCGGGGACGGGCAGGTGTGGCCGGGCGTTGGGGCGGTAACGTCGCTGTACAAGGGCTATGATGCCGGATACAAGGGGCTGATCCCGCCCTATGTCGTGCTGACAGAGCTGCAGGGGCGCTTCTCGGAAGCGGGATTCCTGGGCATCAAGGCGAAGCCGTTTGCCACCGGCGGCAACCCTGCCCAGCCGCGCTTCGTGGTCGAAGGCATCGTGGCCGAGGGCATCTCGGACGAACGACAGAAAGATCGCCGCGAGCTTCTGCGCAAGCTCGACACCTTCGGCTCCGCCCTGCGGCGCCATCCCCAGATCGAGGCCGTGGCCGCATCCGAGAATCAGGCCTACGATATGATCCTCGGTGAGGGCCGCAAGGTGTTCGATCTGACGCAGGAGAAGGACGACCTGCGGACAGCGTACGGCAAGAACACGTTCGGGCAGTCATGTCTGATGGCCCGGCGACTGGTGGAGCAGGGCGTTCCCTATGTGACGATCAACTACAAGGGCTGGGATACGCACAAGCAGCACTTCCAGACGATGCGGCGCATGCTGCCCGAAATGGACAAGGGCGTAGCGACGCTGATACGCGACCTGGCCGATCACGGGCTCCTGGATAGCACGATCGTGTGGTGGAGCGGCGAGTTCGGACGGACCCCGCGTGTGCAATGGGAGCCGCCATGGAACGGCGGACGCGGTCACTACGGCGCGGTCTTTTCGGCGATGGTGGCGGGCGGAGGCTTCAAGGGCGGCCACGTGGTCGGAGCGTCCGATGCGCGTGGCGAGGAAGTCAAGGACCGCCCCGTGTACCCCTGGGACCTGATCAGAAGCATGTACATGCTGCTCGGGATTGACCCGGACGGCTCATTGCCCCATCCGCAGGGAATCACGGCCCGCGCATGCGTCGGGCCATCCGACGGCGTCAAGATTGGCGGACCGCTCCTCGAGATCATGTAGGGCCGGAGGCAACCATGAGACGAACCTTGCTGCGCACCCTGGTGCCGGCGATCTTGATGACGGTCCTGGCCGTCGGTGCGCGCTCCCAGCAGCAGCGCCGTAACCCTGAGATCGGTTACGCCTATCCCGCGGGCGGTCGTCAGGGCACCGAGATTGAGATCACCGTGGGCGGGCAGGCCCTGTTCGGAGCGGAGACGGTATTCGTATCCGGAACGGGCGTTCACGCGCGTGTGTTGGGATACAAGAGGCCGCTCAGCATCGGAGAGGCCAACAATCTGCGCGAGCGCATCGAGCAGGCCTATAAGAAGAAGACCGGAAGGGACCGGGCGCCGGGCTTCAGGTTCGGCAACCTGATGGCGCTCCGTGACGCCGCTCGTGAGGCCGGCATAACCGATGAGCAACTGCGCGCGCTCGAAGAGTTTCGACGCCTGCGAACCGATCCGAAGCGGCAGCCCAACCCACAGCTCGACGAGACCCTGAAGCTTCAGGTCTCCATTGACCCCGACGCCGAGCCAGGAATGCGGGAACTTCGAGTCGGCTCGCCCCTGGGGCTGACCAATCCGGTCCGCTTCTTCGTCGGACGCCTGGCCGAAGTGGCCGAAGTGGAGCCGAACGACCGTCTGCCTGACAGTTGCATCGGCGATGCCATGCCCGTGGTCGTCAACGGTCAGATCATGCCCGGCGATGTCGACAGGTTCAGCTTCACGGCCCGCAAGGGGATGCATCTTGTGGTTTCGGTTGCCGCGCGCGAGATCGTGCCGTACCTGGCCGACGCCGTGCCCGGATGGTTCCAAGCGGTGGCTGCTGTGTACGATCGGGACGGAAAAGAGCTTGCCTACGCCGATGACTTCCGGCAGAACCCCGATCCTGCCCTCGTTGTCGAGATACCGAGCGACGGCGAGTACACGCTGGAGGTGCGCGACTCGATCTACCGCGGGCGCGAGGACTTCGTCTACCGTGTGACCATGGGTGAGCTTCCCTTCGTCACCGGCGTCTACCCGCTCGGCGTGCGGGCCGGGAGTGCGGCCAAGCTCACACTGAGCGGGTGGAATCTGCCCGTTTCGACAGTGCCGCTGCGTGCGCAGTCCGTTGGTCAGGTCCCGATCCGGGTGCCCGGCGCCATCGGACCGACACCCGTCGTTGCCGTGGACGACCTCCCTGAAGCAGGCGAGAAGGAGCCTAACGATCGGGCCGACAAAGCCCAGCGTCTTGCCGTTCCCGTGGCGGTCAACGGGCGCATTGACCGACCGGGAGACGCTGACCTGTACGCAGTCCAGGGCCGCAAGGGCACGAGGCTCGTCGTTGAGACGGTCGCTCGCAGGCTGGGAGCTCCAACCGACACCGTCGTGACCGTCAGTGACGCCAAAGGCCGCCGGATCGCGTTCAGCGACGATTGGGAGGACCGTGGCGCCGGGCTGGTCACCCACCATGCGGACTCCTATGCGGTCGCTGTCTTGCCTGCCGACGGCTCCTACACCATCCGCGTGGCCGACGCGCAGGGAAGGGGTGGGGCGGAGTTCGCCTATCGCCTGCGCATTGCGCCGCCCAGGCCCGATTTCGAGCTTCGTGTCACGCCGGCGAGCATAGGCGTACGCGCCGGAACGTCGGTCCCGATCACGGTGTTCGCCTTGCGCCGCGACGGTTTCGACGGCGAGATAGCGCTCGCGCTCAAGGATGCCCCATCCGGACTCGTGCTCTCGGGTGGCCGCATCCCAGCGGGAGCCGGCAAAGTGCGCTTGACTCTCACGGCGGCGCCGCGTGAACCGATGGAGCCGGTGAGGCTGTCGCTTGAGGGCAGCGCCACGATCGGCAATCGGACCGTGACACGGCAGGCCGTCCCCGCTGAGGACATGATGCAGGCATTCGCCTATCAGCATCTCGTGCCCGCGCAGGAATGGCTGGTTGCGGTCGCCGGCCGATACTGGCCCGCTCCCGTCATCGCCGGCTCAAACATGACGGTACAGGTTCCGGTCGGCGGTACGGTGCGCGTCCAGGTCCCGCGCGTTGGCGGACCGCTGGCGCGGCAGGTCGCTCTGGAGCTGAACGACCCGCCCAAGGGCCTCACGCTCGACAGCTACGACATGCGCCTCACCGGCGGCACCATCGTGCTCAAGGCCGACACGAAGGCGAAGCCCGGCACGCGCGGCAACCTGATCGTGGACGCTTTCATGGTCCGCCAGCCGGGAGCCGGAGCCAGGCCGCGACAGGCCCAGGCGAGGCGCGTCCCCATTGGGTGTCTGCCTGCGATCCCGTTTGAGATCACGGCGCGCTGAGCCGTCGGTGCTCCCGAAGCGCGTGCTCGCAACTGGGGCCATAGCCTTGATGGGGGTGTTCGGCACCGCGATGTCCTTCCACCCGCCCGAGGGGCAGGGGAAACCGGGTGCCGGGGTCTATCGGGCTTCGAGCTTCGGAGTCGTCGGCGATGGGGTCACCGACGACGGACCCGCCATCGGACGCCTGCTCGAAGCTGCGATGCGAGCGCCGGGCGCGCGCATCGTCTTCGATGAGCGCAAGACCTACCACGTCGCCGGCGCCGCGTCGCGCTATGTCCTCGACATTGCCGGCGCGGATGGTATGACCATTGATGGCCAGGGCTCGACCTTCGAACTGGGTCCCCGTGTTCGGTTCATGCGGCTGCGCAACTCGCGCCGCGTGTCCGTGCGTCGGCTGAACGTTGACTTTCGGCCCGTTCCCTTTGCCGATGGCGTGGTCACGGGCGTGGATGCAGAGCGACGGAGGCTGGATGTCCGCATCAGCGGAGATGCCGGCTCGGTCTGTGGCGGGCCGACGCACGACGATGGCGAGCAAGCCTTCTTCGGGATGCTCTGGACGGATGGTCCCTACGGGGCGGAGAGCCGCCATTTTTGGATTGAGCGTGTGGAACCCGGCGAAGCGCCGAACACGGTCCGTGCCTATGCCGCGCCGGAGTTCACCGAGTTTGCCGATCTGCGCGGGAAGACCTGGCGCATCAGCCTGCCCGTCCCCGGCATCGCCCACCGTTACGGTCCCGGAGCCTGCTTCGGAATACGCGACAACAATACCGTGACCTTCGAGGATGTCGAGCTGTGGTCGGCTCCATGGATCGGCTTCGAAGTGGCGAGGAACTCAGGCAACGTAACGTTCCGACGGGTTCACATACGACCCAAGCCTGGCTCGGGGCGACTCATGTCCACCTGCCGCGACGGATTCCATGTCAAGGGAAATCGTGGCCGCCTGCTGTGGGACGGCTGCATTGTCACCGGCATGACCGACGACGCGTTCAACATTTCGACACACAGCAGTGAGGTCTCGCACATCCTATCTCCGGATCGGGTCGAGGTGAGGCAGCGTTTCCCTCTGCTTCATATCCCATGGCGGAAGGGCGCTGAGCTGGTTGCGGTTGATGGGCGCACCAGTCGTCTTCTGGGGCGCAGCAGGGTCACCGCTGTCAAAGTTGGCCCTGAGCCTGAACCCATTCAGGGCGAGCCTGCTGCGCCGCTGTCGGAGCTGACGCTTGAACGCCCGATCGCCGGTCTCGACGTCGGAACCACGGTTTGGGACGCGAAATCCGCCAATCCGAACACGACTCTGCGCCGATGCCATATCGAGATGAGCTGCCGGATGCAGTCGCCTGTGACGATGGAAGACTGCGATGTGACGGCGCTCCTGTGGTTCTATTCGGAGCCCATCGAGGGACCGTACCCGGGTCCCGTAGTCGTGCGCAACTGCACACTTCGGAGGGGCCGAGGCAACCCTGTCCATGCGGTGATCGTCTCGGGCGGTCCCGCAGATCGAGACGCTGCGGGATCAGCCTCCGGACCGCGCGCCATTCACGACATCACGTTCGAGAACAACCGCATCTACGGCGGCTTCGTCGTCGAGGGGGTCGAGGGGCTGCGCATCGTCAAGAACCGGTTTCCGGAACCGGGCGCGCCATTCGTTCTCAATGGCAACCGGCACCAGCAGGTCTCAGGCAACACCGATGCCGCAGGCAGGCCGACGCCGAACCCGTAGCTCAACGCGCGCCGAACACTGACCTGACCGCTTCCAGATACCCCATGCCCGTTTCGGTGTCCGGCTCAAGGCAGCTTCCCTCGGTCCACTCGTTCCAGCAGTTGATGTTCAGTATGCGGTCCTCAGGCGGCCTCACGGCCAATCGGTCGCGGATGATCTCGAGGGCTTCCCTGAACCTCTCCGGAGTATTGCCTCCGATGGTGTTGGTGAACGGGTAGCCGAAGTTGCCGAACGGATCGTCCTGGTGGGCTCTGGGGCTCGAATCCCAGCCGACGCTCGCGTTCGGGTAGTACGGAACGCCGAACATGCGCTCCGCCTCATCCCAGTAGCTAAGGTACGCGTCCCGAACATGGTTGTAGTCGGTCACCTGATCGGGCAGCGGCACATGGTGTATCCAGACGTACGAGGTGACCGAGTCGAACCCGAGACGCTCGACGATCCCCGCAGGATCGGCGGGAACGGTCTCGCCGGGGAGGATCGTCTGGCCCCAGACAACTGCGTTCAAATGGAGTCCCGGGAGCCCTGCAGCGACCGCTCGCGCGCGAAAGGAGTCGAGCGCCTTTCGGGTCGCCTCGACCCCGTCGAAGCTCGCAATCAACTTGGTCAGGTCGTAGAACGAAAAGTAGGGTCGGCCGCCGATCGTCCAGTAGGACGGGTGAATGAAGTAGTCGCGGATGACGTGCTCGGCAACGGCGGAGAAGGTCGCCGGAGTGATCTTGCCCGGATACAGGAGCCGGTGCTCCGCGCCAAGCCGGTACGGATGGATGTCAATCCAGTCGTGGTTCGCCCACATGAGCGCGAAGCGCAGCCGGTCGTTGTTGGGAGCGCGCAGGAAGCCCCGATCAATGGGCCGATCGAGGAATGGGCCGTCGTCGTAGTGGTACCAGTCGAAGATGAACGCCTCGATGCCGTGATCCGCCGCTGCGGCGATCTTCCTGGCCATGACGGCTGGATCCGATTCGTCCTCGTAGCCCCAGAGCGGCACGCGCGGCTGCCGATGGCCGGGGAACCTGGGCCGCGCCGCCTTGACAAGCTCCCATTCCGACCACTCTGCGCCTTTCAGGGCGGCATTGCGCGGATCGCCGGGATGGTAGTTGCCGAAGTAGTAGGCGGCAACGCGGCACCCGTGTTCCTTCACATTGTCAGCTTGGACGGTCATGGTCTGCTGCCTCCCTGGGTCCTGTTGGGTCAGTCTGGGCTAACGATGGCTGCCATACACGACGAACGGATGTCCGCTGTGGTCATAGCGGCACCGTTCGACGAATACGCCGTTCCGCACGATCTCGTCATGGAAACGGGGATTCTTGTAGATCAGGGTCAGCCTGCGCGGCGTCCGCTCCAGCGAAGCCTCCATGGCGTCCACGGCCTGCCGCATGACTCCTTGCGGAAACGGGTTGTACATGTAGACGCACGTGAAGCCGTCGTAGTCGTCGAACACCGAGGCATCCGCCTGAAACAGCTCAACCCTTGCGAGACCGGCGCGATCGAGATTCCGCCGGGCGATCTCGAGCATCTCTCCGCAGAGGTCGAGACCGGCCACGTGACCGAACGGGAACCGGGCAAGCGTCAGGAGCGCGCCTCCCTTGCCGCATCCCAAATCCAGTGCGGCGTCGTCGGGACCGATGGGAAGATCGCGCAGCACCCGCTCAAGGTCCGGCCCTCCCGAATAAGCGTGGTTATGCGCGACCCGCCGATCCAGGCCCAACTGGCGCAAGCTGACCGACGACACGTCTATGCCCTGAGCGCGAAGCTGCCTGCGATGGCGCATGCCGCCGATCACTTCGCGCAGCCAGTACCGTGCTGCTTCCCGGTAGGCCGATAGCGGGGCTTTCATGCCACCGTCGCCGGCGGAAAGGTCACGTCAACATACCCCATGGGAATGTCCGGATACCGATCCTGAAGGTATCGGGCCATGGCGACCATGGCGGACCGTTCGGCGGCCAAGCGGTCGCCCGACGACGTGCCGCGGTATTGGTCGCAGAAGGCCGGTTCATGCGTGATGAAGAGGTTCGCCCCGTAGTCGGCGGCCTGCCCGATAGCGGCATTCGTTGCCGTCCATGCGGTTGCGATGCCGACGACTTCGGCCTCGGGATCGCCATGCAGGACCTGATCGCACGTCCTGCGCCAGTCCACCCATGTCCCCGCGGACTGGAAATGGCAGAGCACATCCTTGACCTTCATTGCCGGGGCTTGCCTCCCTGCACCGAGTCGCTCGCTCAGCCCTCCTCTGTGCCGGCGGAAGGTTGGGAGGATGGGCGGCGTTTCGATAAGGGTACCGCAGCCGCCGGAGCGATGAGTATCTGGAGGGCGATTCCGGGCGCTCCTGCAAGAATCGAGGCAAGGCCCACGCCGGTCGGCGGCAAGTTCAGGTAGCCGGCCAGGGAGGTGGTGACGATCCACGTCACGCCGACCCGCGCGGCGATGCCTGCGACCACCGCGAGCCAGACGGGCGCACGGAGCGCACGCGCTCCCGATACCACCCCGGCCAGGACCGTCAGCTCGATGCACATGATCACGGCCATCGGAAGCGGCGGCATGCCGGTCATGAGCATGGAGGCCCACGGCGTCAAGACGCCGACGAGCATGGCCATGGGTGGCCGCAGCACAAGCGCGCCTAACAGCACCGGCAGGTGCATGGGCAGGAATGTGCGCCCGAGGCCGACCACATGGAACAGGATGGGCACCGTGATGCCGAGCGCACAGAACAGCGCGCTCAGGGCCAGTTCCCGCGCCCGGGAGAGCATGGGGTCGGCGGAAGGAGCAGTATCGGACGGATCGGACGGATCGGACGGATCGGACGAATGGGACATATGGGACCTATGGGACATATGGGACATATGGGACCTACGGCACGAACGTGAATAGGTCGTCGTTGGGCGTGTTCCAGACTTTCTGCGAGCTGCCCTCGTCGCCCAGTGCGTCGTACCAGTCCTTGACCTTGCCGGGGGTATCCGGGTGCAGGACCGCTACGGCGGTGTCGCCCGTGTCCTTGTTGCGCACCTCGACGCGGTAGGCGTCCGATGGCACCAGCAGGATGTTGCGCTTGCCGTAGGTGGCCCCGGTGCTCCACTGGAGGCCGTCCACCATGCATGATGGCGGGGGAGCGTCGGGGCACCACACGGTGACCTCGATCCCGAAATGGGACCGTGCCTTGAGCGTCTCCTGCGCCGCCCAACCGATCTTCATGCCCATCACCAGCCACGGCCCCAAATGGCCGTGAAAGCCGCGTATGCTCTCCCAGTTCAGCATGGTTCTCTCCATTGGTCGGACCTGTCGGACTGGTCGGACGGGTCCGACTCGTCCGACAGGTCGGATGCTTCGCTATTCGTCGCCCTCGGCGCGCTTCCTCCACTTCACGTGGCCATCGGCGAAGACGTGCGCCGCTCCGCCACGATGGGCAAAGTGGGCACGCTCCGGCGATGACGACAGCTCGATCCTCTGGTCAATGATGATCGGCTGCTCCGCCGGCGGGAAGGCCGCGCCACCTGGCTGGCCCAGTGAGGCCATGCTCCTCCCGTCGAGAATGCAGTAGTTGCGATAGCCTACCGACCCGGGCGGAAAGCTGAATGGGCTGTTCCCGGGGAAGTTGTACCCGAAGCACCAGTAGGTGAGCTTCCAGGTGGCACGGCTGCCGGGCTGGGTGGGCACGGTGAGCGTCCGACCGGGGCAACCGGCAACCGCGGATGGGCACAGGAAGATACCGCTGTTCTTGATGTAAGGCATGGTCACCGTCGTCAGGCTGACCAGGCGCTCGGGCCACGAACCCACCGGTGTGCCCGTGACGACCACCGGCGTCAGGGCGTCGCCGTCGGGATCCAGCGGAATGGCTTTGATGATGGGGTAGTACTCGTCGTAGTCTTGCGCATACATCATGATCGCCAGGCCCATCTGGCGCATGTTGGAGATGCACTGCGTCTTGCGCGCCGCCTCGCGCGCCTGAGCAAACACGGGAAACAAGATCGCCGCCAGTATGGCGATGATCGCGATGACAACAAGCAGCTCGATCAGCGTGAACGCCACCCGCCGACTGTCAATACCTCGATCCATTCAGAGCCCTCCTGTGTGGCTGCCGTGCGGGTGTGCCCGCGTCCGAAATCAGTCATACGAAACTGAGAATCGTATGAACCGATTGTACCACACACGCTGCGGGAACTGTACGGGGCTGCGCGCGTAGACTCCGGCGTAAGCCACCGTTTCCCTGGAGAGCAAGAGTGAACGTTCGATTGAACATACCGATCATGGCCGCCGCGAGCCTCGCCGTTGTGTCCGCGGCGGCTCAGCGGCCGGCCCGGACCGAGCGACCGAAAACCGTCTACGATTTCACCGTCAAGGACATTGATGGGCGTTCGGTGAAGCTCAGCCGCTATCGCGGCAAAGTTCTGCTGATTGTGAACGTGGCCGGCAAGTGCGGCCTGACGCCCCAGTATTCGGGTCTTCAGAGCATCTACGAAAAGTACAGGAAGCGGGGGTTCGTCATCCTGGGCTTTCCCGCCAACGACTTTCTGGCGCAGGAGCCGGGCACGGAGGCCGAGATCAAGCAGTTCTGCTCGACGAACTACAGGGTCACCTTCCCCATGTTCTCCAAGATCGTGGTGAAGGGAGAGGGGCAGGCCCCGTTGTATCGCTTCCTGACATCGAAGGACACCAACCCGACGGGCGCTGGCGACATCGAGTGGAACTTCGCCAAGTTCCTGATCGGGCGTGACGGCAAGCCGGTGCAGCGTTTTGCGTCTCGAACAACGCCGACCGACACCAGCGTCACCGAGGCGATCGAGAAGCTCCTTGCCGACAAGCGATAGCCTGTCGGCAAGGATGTTCTGCAGGGGTCGCCACGACGATGCGGCGGCCCGCTCTCAGTAGATGGTCAGGCCGGCCTCGCCGTATCCCGCGCTGACCCATGCATCGCCGCCGAACTCGCATCGAATGGTATGAGCACCTGGCGGCTCGACGACCGTGTAGTTGAACCGTGCTATGCCCGCGTCAGCGCCGGTGCCGGTGAGGACCTCGGCGACCCACGTACCATCTACACGGAATGTGACGGTCTTGCCCTCCTGCTTCTGATAGTCGGCAAGGCGGCGAAAGTAGGCATACAGCCGAGCGACGCCGCCCACCGGCACACTCCGCGGCATCACCCAGATGTAGGGGGTCGCTTTAGTGACGGTCAGGGTGTTGGTGCACGACGAAGGCAGGTAGCCGCCGTCGCCGCCCCACGATGCCTGGATCGTCCGGAGGCCGGCCCCCGTCCCATCGGCGATGGTGTATCCCACCTGTGCCAGGCCGGTCGAACGCGTCGGATCGGTCCCCAACGGCGTACCGTCGAGGCTGAAGGCGATCGTCTTGCCGACGACGGGGGTGCTGTCGAGCCGATACAGCCATGCCTTCAGTATCCGATAGGCTGTGATGGGGCCGTCGCGGTCAATCCCGTACATCTTGGTTGCGTGCGTCTCGGCGGTCAGCGTCGCCTGCGCGGCGCTGCCGAGGTAGGCCGAATCGCCGGCGAACTCGGTGGCAATGGTGCGCGTCGCAGGCCCGTCAGTGATAATCCAGTTCAGAGTGCTGTCTCCGCCGGCGTTGGTGACGCCCGAGCCGACGACCGTGCCTTCCACACTGTACTGCACGGTCTTGCCTGACAGCATCACGCCGCCGGGGACGCTCGCAAGGTCGAACTGCCGGAGAATGACCAGCTCGGTGATCGTCCCCACGCGATCCATGGTCCAATGCGTGGTGGCGGCTTTCGCGACGGTGAGGGCGGCCGTATCCGAGGAAGCTCCGTGCGTGGCATCGCCATCAAAGCTCGCGACGAGGTTGAGGACTCCCGATCCGACGGTGTCCGCTATGACCCAGTTGAGCGATGCTGAGCCGGTCGCATCCGTTGCTGCGCTCCCTGCCGAGGTGCCCTCAACGCTGAAGGCGATCTGGCGGCCCTCCAGCGGTTCGAGCGTGTCGGAACGGATCAGGACGGCCGCAAGCGTTGTGGCCTGACCGACCGTACCTGACGCGTCGCTCGCGGTGACCGACGTAGGCCACGGTATGACATCAAGAACGCCGGAACCGTTCGACGGATCGTGATCGGGGTCACCCGCAAACGACGCCACAATCGCCCTGGCGCCCCAGCCAAGCGCTTCCGGAATCGTATAGGGAAGCGTTGCGACTCCGGCGGCGTCCGTGGTGCCGTCTCCGACTGCCGAGCCTTCAACACTGAAGGCAACCGTCCGTCCATCGAGCGGTGCGGCGTCGGTGGCTCGGGTCAGTGTGGCGGTCAGGTTGACCGTGTCGCCGAATCCTCCCGTCGCATTGGCGACGGCAAGCGCAGTGCCGGCCTTGCCCACGACCAGGTTTGCGGTGTCCGAAGATCCGGAGTAGATCGTGTCCCCCGCGAAAGCCGCCCCGATGGGATCGGTGCGCGGTCCCCCGGCCACGGGCACGAGATAAGGCAGCGAAGCCGAACCGGTTCCGCTGGTCGTCGCGGAGCCCACACCGGTTCCGGCCACCGTGAAATCGAGCGTCCGTCCAACGACAGCCAGGCCATCCTGTGAGCACGTGAGCGTTGCCGTCAGGTCGGCCACAGCCCCAAGCTGCGTCGTGATGTCGGCGGCGACGAGGATGGTATCGCCCATAGACACGGTCAGATCGGCCGTGCCGAAACTGGCCAGGTGCGCCCCATCGCCCCCGAAATCGCCCCGGAGCGACGACACTCCAACGCCAAGCGATTCGGGAATCGCGTAAGGAAGCGTGGCTGTTCCCACGCCGTCGGTGACGGCATCGCCCACTCCGCTCCCGGCGATCTGGAAGCTGATCGTGCGGCCTGCCAGCGGCGCCGAGTCCGTATCTCGTGTCAGTGTCGCGGTCAGGTTGACCGTCTCGCGAACCTTGCCCGCAACAGCAGGCACGGCCGTGGTGGTCGGCGCCTTCGATACCGTCAGCGTCGAGGTGCCGGAGCTGGGGTCCAGCGGCGGGTTGCCGGCAAACGCGGCGCCGATGCTGAAGCTGCCCGTTCCCCCGGCCTCAGGGATGGCGTACGGCGCCGTCGCCGTTCCTGAACCGTCGGTCGTGCCGCTGCCGACCGCCGCGCCGGAGACCGTGAAGCTGATGGTCTCGCCGGAGACGGGCGTGCCATCGCTTACCCTCGTCAATGTGGCCTGGAGGCTCACTGTCTCGCCGATCGCACCCGCAGCGGGGCTCACGGTCAGCGATGTGAGTCCGTTGGCTGTGACCGTGAATCCGCCAAGGACGGTCGCCTGCCGGCCGTCGGGGTTCGTCAGCACGATGTCACGCGCGCCCGGAGTGGCGTCGCCTGCGATATCGAACGTCACCGATGCGCTGGTGGGGCCGTTATAGGTCACCTGGTAGTTGCTGATACCGTTGGTGGCTCCGCCTGTCAGCTCGACGGTAAGGCGATTGGGGAAGCCCGGGCCCGGATCGTAAATGCCGGTGCCTGTCAGGCTGAGCGCCACTCCGGTGGTTCCGGCCTGAGCGGAACCTGCCGGATTGTCGAGCGTGGGCGCCGGGGACAGAAGCTGCGTTACCCACGTTCCCCAACTGTCTCTGGTTGCTGTGGCGTACTCCTGCACGGTCCAGATGCTCAGGTCGTCGTTGGGATCCACCGATGTCGTGCTGTAGTCGCCCCATCGGTTGTAGCCTCCCGCCACTCGCGTGTAGCTGTTCAGACCGGACTGCAGCCCGAGGACGGCCTGCAATGAGCCGGGAGGATCGTCGGCCAGCCGCCCCGTGGTCTCGGCAGCAACGTAGCGGTTGCCGTTGCTGTCCGAGAAGGAAAGCGCCATATGGCCGAGGCCGTTGACGGCCACCGACGGGTAGTAGAAGAACACCGGGTTGGTCGGCGCTCCATCGTACAGACGGCCGCTCTGCGTTATCACGGGCGCGGCGCCGGTCACATCAATCTCGATCCATTCCACTGCCGTTCGGTCGGCTCCGCTGCCTCCTCCGGCAGCGTTGACTCCGATGGTTCTGCAAGTCCAGACCTTGCCTCCGCGCATCGTGGCGCTGTGCATGCGCATGTCGCCGGCGTCTATGTCCGTGGTGCTGCCCTTGGCCGGAGCGGTTGGCGGTTGGGCGAACTCAGGCAGGGTCAGGTTCACGACAGAGCCGAAAATGGGCGCACCGGACACGGGCCACTCGATGGACGATATCCGCATGTCGCGGTAGTAAGACGGATTGGAGGCGACCACCCAGGCCTTCCCGTCGGGCGGGGTGGCATCGAGGCTGACAGCCGTATACGGTGTGGAGTAGTACTCGTTCGTGTCCGGCTGCTGGTAGAGCGTGTCAAGGTACGGCGAAGCGGCGATCAGGGATGCCTTCCGTGTGGCCACGACGAACTTGGTTGACGTCGTCGCTGAGAACAGCGTCACGGCGATGTAGACGCCATTGTCGTCGAGACCGATCGTCGGGTAGTCGGTGAACCATCCGTTACGGCCAATCTGAAGCAGGTACTTGTCCCACGTGCCGGACGGGTTCGACGTGCGCGAGACGGCAAGGATCGCATGGTTCCAGTTGCCGCCGTTGTACTCGAGCGCCGTGGCAAACCAGTGCCCGCTGCGCCGGTCATACACGAGCCTGGGATCGAAGGCATAACTCCGCGGGTATGTCGTTCCGCCGCTTGAGAACGTCATGAACGAGTTCAGGGTGACGTGGCTCAACCGAGTCCCCGTCCGCGTGTAGATGGCGAACGATCCGTTCAGGATCTCCGCGAAGTGGTCGGGACCGATGGCGCCGCAGGTGTCGGGAGGTATCCAGAACGTACCGCTCTGGTCCTGCATTCGTATGGCGATGAAGCTGACGCCGATGTCCTGCGGCGAGAGGGTGCGGTAATCCCGTATCTGGCCGTGGCGCGGCTCGGGATCACGAAACGCAGCGGGCAGGAAGAGCGCAAACGGGCCGTCGCCTTCATAGACCGGCTTCTGCTTCTTCCTGACGTGGCTGCCGATAGCGATCATCGGCGGTGGAGCGGGTCGAACGCCGGCCTCGATCTCAGCTTGCCAGTTTCGGTCGCGCTCGATCATGGCGGCCATGCTGTCGGTGAACGGACGCTGCGGGCCCTGCAGCACGATGCCGCGGCTGCCGGCGCCGCCCTGCGCGAGCGATGGAGCGCACGCAGCGGTCAAGAAAGCTACGAGCACAACGAGGTGGCGCATCGAAACCTCCCGTAACAGCGGTCACGCAACTGCCGCTCAACAGCATCAGTGTCCGGCAACAACTGGAATAACGGTTAACAAGGTACAGATGTTCCTCTGTCTGCCTCCCTATTGTACCACGAGGGCTCGGGGACTATAGAGTCAGCCGTCGCCGATGGGTCTGGTATACTTTCGATTCCTGACCGATCACCGAAATGGATGCTGCACAGAATGGCCGCCAACCCTAACGCTCACCCGCGCCATGTCTGCTTTGAGCGCGAGCGCGGCGTTTACGATGTGGACGTCGCTGCGAATGTTGCCTACGTCTCGGCCACCGTCGGAAATGAAGCGGGCCGATCCGAACGCACACT
Source organism: Chthonomonas calidirosea (assembly GCA_020722705.1). GTDB lineage: Bacteria > Armatimonadota > Chthonomonadetes > Chthonomonadales > CAJBBX01 > JAAYVH01. Next base: position 15,026 of record DYKI01000030.1, read on the forward strand.
GGCTCTGTTTGCCGCCCTCGGCAAGGCCGGCATCCCCGTGTTCCTCATCAAGCTGCACGGGCAAGTCGTCACGTTCAGCGTTGAGGAAAGCAAGGTTGAGTGCACCGAGCGCGTTCTGACCGATGCCGGTTTCCCGTTCCATATTCGACGCGACCTGGCCATCGTCACGGTCCTGGCGGGTACGATGCGCGACCTCATCGGGATCATGGTGCGCATAGCCGATGCCCTCCAACTGGCGCAGGCCCGCATGTATGGCGTGGGCGACTCCCACAGCTCGGTCCAGTGCCTGATAGACGGCTACCGTGCCGAGGCCGCCGTACGTCAACTCCGGACGGCATTCGGTCTGGAGGTTACGGATGACTGATCAGACAGCGAGACCAGCCAGGCCGATCCTCGTGCAGAAGTTCGGCGGCACCAGCGTTGACAGCGATGAGCACAGGCGGGCAGCCGCTCGCAAGGTGATCGCGGCGAGAGAGAGCGGATGCGACCCCGTGGTCGTGGTTTCGGCTATCGGCAGGGGCGGCGCCCCGTACGCGACCGACACTCTGCGCGCACAGTTGAAGTCGGTGGACCCTTCGACAACGCCCCATGCCCGCGAGATGGACGCCATCATGGCGTGCGGCGAGCTGATCTCGGCTGCCGTTATGGCGGTGACACTGCAGTCCATGGGCTATCCGGCAATCGCCATGTCGGGGCCTCAAGCCGGCATCCAGACGGACGGCGAGTTCGGCAACGCCCGCATCCGGTCCGTCGAGCCGGTCGCCGTGCGCGATGCTCTGAGCCGGGGCGAGATACCGGTTGTGTGCGGGTTTCAGGGCGTCGCCTACGAACCCGACAGCCCCCATCACGGGCTGACAACGACGCTGGGTCGCGGCGGAAGCGATACAACGGCGGCCGCGCTCGGTGCGGCCCTTGGAGCATCGGCAGTTGAGATATACACCGACGTTGACGGCGTCAAGACCGCCGACCCCGATATGGTTCCCAACGCCCGAACGCTCTCCCTGTGCACCTATCCGGAGCTGGCCGAGATCACGCACCTGGGCGCCCAGGTGGTGCATCCGCGCGCGGCAGAGATCGCCATGGACTACGGCATCGAGCTCTGGGTCAAGTCCACGTTCTCCGATGAGCCTGGCACCCGAATCGTTCGCGCAGAAGATGCTCCACCCGAGCTGCGCAGACGGGTAACGGGCGTCGCCCACAGCGGCCGCGGCGTGTTCATCAGGTTGGAAATCGGCAACGAGACCCATAAGCCGCTCATCGAGCAGGAGGTCTATCGGCTCATGGCCGAGGCGGGCGTGAACATATTCCTGACCTCGTTCAGCCCGACTACGATGGCCTTCGCGGTGACCCGTGACCTCTATGCGACGGCCCGTGACCTTCTGGACGGCATGGTCGTGCCGGTGGGCGCCAATCCGAACGCCCAGCCCGCGAGTACATTTTACATATTCAAGTTCACCGAGGACGGTCAGCCCGATCTCGCGTACCGCGCCCAGCGTCCGCTCCTCAAAGCCGTCGAGCAGTTCATCGAGGTCGTGGATGTGCCCGGATCGGTCTACGAGAATGTGACGATGGTCTCCCTGGTGGCCGGCGAGCATCGGCTTGTTCCGGGCATCCTTGCAGCCATCATCGAAACCCTCAACGCTGCGGGCATACCCATTCATCAGGTAGCCGACTCGACCATGTCCATCTCGTGCCTGATCCCCGAGACCGATGTGGAGCGTGCCGTGATGCTGCTCCATCAGCGGTTCGGGCTTGGCGAGGGCGAGCACGCCGGTACTTCCTGACCGTACGACTCCCCGGCGGACGCTGCATCTTCGGCGAAACGATCGGCAGCCCCCAAGCATGAATGCCCGACGCGATCATGGTCCGCGAGCCGATCCCGAGACCCGGCCTGAGCGCGGTCCCGAGATTCCAGATCGTCTGCCGAAGCCGCCCGAGCTGCGTGCGGACTTGCCGCCGATGGATCGGGGCGCGTCGGAGCGAAGCGCCGGATATCGCCGATTCGGGTTGGCCTACACGATACCGACCGCGCTGATTGCGCCTGTCGTTGTGCTAACATTCCTAGGCGCATGGCTTGACGGGCGTTTCGGCAGTGGGTCGTCGGGTTTCACCATAGGCGGAGCCGTGCTGGGCCTCGTGGTCGGTACGATCAATATGCTCCGTCTTGCGTCGCGACTCGACGACTGAAATGGACGAACAGGAGCTGCCGAAGCGCACCATTCGTACAAGCTTCTGGTTGTCCGCGTGGTTTGTGCTCATATTCGGCCTGCGCGGGCAAGCGGATATGTCCGTTGGCCTGGCTATCGGCAGCGCCATGAGCATCTTCAGCTTGTGGACGATTGCGATGGCCGTGCCTCGCGCCACGGAAAGCGGACGCGGGCGAGGGCCATGGCTTCTGGCGTTCCTGTTCCTGGTGAAGCTGCCGGTGTATGGGCTGATCCTGAACTGTGCCATTTCGTCGAAGGCTGTCCATGTGGGAGCCCTGTTCGCCGGAGTGGGAGTGGTACCTGTCGTGATCGTACTGAAGACGCTGGGTCGGATGCTCATCCGACACCCTGCGAGCTAGAGGAGACGGCTTCGTGCCGCCTGAGGAAAGTGGACAATCCGCCGGCCATGCGCCGGGCGGTCATAATGCAATGCACGCCGCGCAGGGGCACGGCGGCCATCACGAGTACAAGCTGGGTGACATCCCCGGTCCATGGCTGTTGTTCAGCAACGGCCTGCTGGTTGCGTTCATCCTGATCGCGTTCGGCTGCCGCGCGACGCGGAAGATGGCGGAGATACCCCACGGCTGGCAGAACCTGGGCGAAATGATCGTCGAGACGTTCGTCGGCTTCACCCGTGGTGTCATCGGCGAAGGCGGCGAGAAGCATGTCCCATTCGTCGGCACCCTGTTCCTGTTCATCTACATCAGCAACCTCTGGGGTCAGATACCCGGGTTCCATTCGCCCACCGCCAACCTGAGCACGACCCTGGCGCTCGGCCTGATCGTGTTCTTCTATGTGCAGATATTCGGCATCCGGCAGCAGGGTCTCAAGGGGTACCTGGGTCACTTCTGGGGACCGATTCCACTCGCCGGCATCCTGCTTTTTCCCATCGAGGTCATCAGCGAGCTGGTCAAGCCGTTCACGCTGGCCATGCGCCTTTTCGGCAATATCTTCGGCGAGGACACCGTTATAATCGTGCTGGCCACGTTGGGCGTTGCCCTCCTGCCAACTGTCCCGCTGATACCGCTGCATTTCCCGGTTCTTGTGCTGTCTCTGCTGACGACGTTTGTCCAGGCGCTGGTCTTCACGCTGCTGACGTGCATATACATCTCGCTCCAATCGCACCATGATGACCACCGTAGCGAGGAGGCGGGCCATGCGGCTCCGGCTCACTCATAACACCCCGGGCGTCCGTCGGCGGACTGCCCCCGAATCAAGGAGTCTCTCAAAATGATCTATTTCGCGATGCTGGCTCTGGCCGTCGGGTTCGGCCTTCCGCTGGCCGTTCTGGCCGGCGCGACCGCGCAGGGCAGGGCCGCAGCGTCCGCCCTCGAAGGCATGGCGCGACAGCCCGAGGCCATCGGCAAGATCCAGACTGCCATGATCCTTGGCCTGGCGTTCATCGAGTCGCTTGTCATCTTCACGTTCGTGTTCCTCTTCCTGCTGAAGAGCCAACTGCCTGCCGATCCGAACACGGTCATTGAAGCGCTCAAGAGCGCCGCGATCAAGTAGTCCGGTTCATCGGGGGTAAGCTCGGACCGCAACACAGCCCATGCTCGATTCCCTTCTGAAAAGCCTTGCCATAGACCCGCGCGTGCTTGCGCTGAACGGGGCCACATTCCTGATTCTCCTGTTTGTGATGAATCGGGTCTTCTGGCAGCCAATGCTCAAGCGTCTCGAATCGCGCCGGTCGAACATACGCAAGGCGTACGATAAGGTTGAGGAGACGCGCACCGAGTTGGAGCGGCTTCGCTCCGAATACGAGGCGCGTTTGGCTCAGATCGAAGCCGAGGCGCACAGCCGCATCCAGCAAACCGTCCGCGACGCTCAGGCGGCGCGGGAGGAGATGCTTGCCGAGGCTCGTATGACTGCCGAAAAGATGAGCAAGGAAGGGCTGGCGGAGATCGAGGCCGAGCACGCGAGCGTGAGGGCGGAGATGCTTGATACCCTGAACCGCGTTGCTGTGCAGGCTCTGGCACGCGCCCAGGGGGCTCCTGCCGACGATCAGCAACGCGCGCTCGTACGCGAGTATCTGAGTGCCGGCGGCGAGAAGAACTGAGGCTCCATGGAACCCACACCGATCCCCTGGTTTCTCGAACACACTTCCGACGTCACCGACCTTCAGTGGCTCATGGTTCGGACGGTCGGGTTTGTCCTGCTTGCGGCCATCGTCGTGCGGCTCATCGTCCCGGTCATGCGCAAGATGCTCGAATCGCGCCGCCAGGCAATCATTGAAACGACCGAGCAGGTGCAGCATACCCTCGCAGAGACGGAACAGCTCCGCGACGACTACCACGTCCGCCTGGAACGGATCGCCGACGAGACGGCCCTGCGCATGCAGGAAGCCGTCCGCGAGTCGGAGGAGCTTCAAGCCCACATACTGGAGGAAGCCCGACAGCAGGCGGCGGCCATGATTGAGCGCACCAGGCGGGAGCTCAAGCGTGAGCGAGAGAAAGCCATGGCGCATCTGCGGATCGAGTTCACCGACACGGTGATCGAGGCTGCTCGCCACGCTGCCGCGCGCACTTTGACCCGCGACCGACAGGCCGCCATGGTGAACATGTTCATACGCGATCTGGGATCGAAGCGGTGACCGGGCTCGGCGAATCACGCGTTGCACGACGCTATGCCGGGGCGCTGTTCGCGACCGCGCAGCGTCTCGGCAAGGTTGCCGTCGTCGAAGAGGACCTGCAAGCGCTCCTCGATGCGAGGCGCGAAAGCCTGGCTCTTCGAGAGGTGCTCGAGAGCCCGCTCATACCGGCCGATCGAAAACGCGAGATGGTCGGTCGTGCGCTGGCCAAACTGGACGAACTGACGCGTGCGTTCGTTGACCTGCTAATCTCGAAGCGCAGGGCAGATGCTCTCCCAGCCATCCGCGAGGAGTACCGGCGGTTCGCCGATGAGGCCGCCGGGATCGCGAGGGTCCACGTGACCGTGCCTGCCCCGATCACCGACGCTGAGCGTGCCCAGCTTGACGCCGCTCTCGAGGCCCGCTGCGGATGCAAGGTCGAGCTGCAGGTGCGCGTCGAGCCGGCGGTGCTCGGCGGAATGATTGTGCGCGTCGGTGATACGGTGTGGGACGGCAGCGTGCGGGGCGCACTCGAGGCGATGAAAGAGGAGATGCTTGCGGAGTCGGCTGTGGCTGTCGCCGAGGCAGCGTGAGGCATGGCGGCCGCGATGATTGCGCATGGCGATGGGAGTGTAACCGGTGGCAATAAGACCTGAAGAGATAACCTCGATCCTGGAGCGGGAGCTTGAGGCATACGAGCGCAAGATCGAGGAAGTCGGGGTCGGGACCGTCCTCCAGGTGGGCGACGGGATCGCGCGCATCTACGGCCTGCAGGACTGCATGGTGCAGGAGATGCTCGAGTTCCTCGATGACCGGGGCGACCCGATCACGGACACCGACGGCAATGTGATTCGAGCCATCGCCCTCAACCTTGACGAGGACAACGTGGGCGCGGTCATCCTCGGACCTGACACAGGCATTCGCGAGGGCACCACAGTGCGCCGCACCGGCAAGGTCATTTCCATCCCCGTCGGGCCGGCAATGGTCGGGCGCGTCGTCAATGCCGTCGGCGACCCTCTGGACGGCAAGGGACCCATCGTCGCCGAGGACCGACGTTACATTGAGACGCGCGCGCCGGGCGTCATCGAGCGCCAGCCGGTTTCGGAGCCGCTTCAGACGGGCCTCAAGGCCATCGACTCCATGGTGCCGATCGGCCGTGGACAGCGCGAGCTCATCATCGGCGACCGCGGCACGGGCAAGACCGCCGTCGCCATTGACACGATCATCAACCAGAAAGGCACAGGCGTCATCTGCGTCTACGTGGCCATCGGCCAGAAGCAGTCAACCGTGGCCCAGGTCGTGCGCACCCTGCAGCAGAGGGGAGCGCTCGACTACACGATCATTGTCAGCGCCACGGCCTCCGATCCGGCGCCCATGCAGTACCTTGCGCCGTATGCGGGCGTCACCATCGGCGAGTTCTTCCGCGACCAGGGCGGGCACGTCCTGTGCGTCTACGATGACCTTTCGAAGCACGCCGTGGCCTATCGTCAGGTATCGCTGCTCCTTCGGCGACCGCCGGGACGCGAGGCATTCCCAGGTGACGTCTTCTATCTGCACAGCCGACTACTGGAGCGCGCGGCCAAGTTGCGTGAAGACTGGATCATCGTGCCCAAGGGTTCGGGTCCTGGCGTCAAGACCGGCGTCGGCGGTGAGGTCTATCTCGGTTCGCATGGCCGCAAGAAGGCGGAGAAGGCTCTTGCCGATATGCCGGGCGCCGAGAACCTCGAAGTGCGCAAGGTGCCCGGTACCGGCGGATCGCTCACGGCCCTGCCTATCATCGAGACGCAGGCAGGCGACATCTCGGCGTACATCCCGACCAACGTCATCTCCATCACCGACGGCCAGATATTCCTCGAGAGCGACCTGTTCTTCTCGGGGATCCGACCTGCGATCAACGTAGGCACCTCGGTATCCCGCGTCGGCGGCAGCGCGCAGGTCAAAGCCCTTCGCGCCGTATCTGGCCGCCTGCGCCTCGATCTGGCTCAGTACCGCGAGGTTCAGGCGTTCGCCCAGTTCGCATCGGATCTCGACAGAGCCACGCAGGCCCAGCTTCATCGGGGAATGCGCATGGTGCAGTTGCTGGTCCAGTCACAGTACGAGCCCATGCCGGTCGAGCGTCAGGTGATTTCCATCCTCGCCGGCAACGGCGGGTACCTCGACAACATCGAGGTCACCGAAGTGCAGCGCTTCGAGCGCGAAATGCATGCGTTTCTCGAGGAGCACTACCCCGAGATCGGAGAGGAACTGCGCAAGACCAAGGAACTGCCCGAGGACCTTCAGAAGCAGATCACGAAGGCGCTGGACCGCTTCTCCGAGCATTTCGCAAGTTCATCGCAGAGCTGATCCAGGCTCCAACCGGCGCTGGGGCAGTTGTCCCGCTCGCAGGTTATTACTCCGGGCTTCTGCGCTGGCCCAACTTCCGCAGTTACGGCCCGAATCGGGGTGTATCCGAGCGTGGCCGGGGGCCGGGTCTTCACTACATTTGGGTGGAGTGCACCCCTGTTTCCGGACACGAGAGTGAGAGGGGATCCTGCCGGCAGATTGGCTGCCAGAGAAGGAGACCCATGAATGAAACCACGAGTGTACACGCCGTTGTTCAAGCTGCGGACATGCCGGCGTGTGGCGGCCGGCAAGGAAACCCAGGCGCAGATATGCCGGGATTTGGGGCTGTGCCACAGCGTCCTGGAGCGCTGGTGCCGCCTGTATCGCGCCCAAGGGGAGGACGCGTTCGTGAAGCAGCCCCCGACCGAAGAGGCGCTGCTTCGCCAGAGGGTATCGGAGCTCGAGCGATTCTGCGGCCAACTGGCGTGCGAGAACGAGGTCCTGAAAAGGGCTGTGAAGCGTTGTCGGTGAGCGAGCGCCACAGCATGATCGCAAGAGCCCTGAACGACTATCCCGGCATCAATGTGGAGCGGCTGTGCGCTTCTCTGGGTGTGAGCCGATCGTGGTTCTACGAGGCCGGCGCTCACCCATCCGACCATGAGCAGGATATGGACCTGCGCGACCGGATTGAGCACATCGTGCTCCAGAACACCGGCTACGGATACCGACGCGCGGTCCCCCCCCCGCACACGGTCGGCGGAGGTCCCTATGGCGATGTCGCCGCCGCCGGCATCCCCTCAGGCAACACGAACTTGCCCGGATCGGGCATCTTGTAGTCGGGCAGGTCCTCGTCGGTATTGGCGATGTAGACCCACCAGTTGTTGTAGCCGAACTTCGTGTAGCCCGGGAACTTGGGCAAGCGCTCCAGAAGCCATTTCATGTATCCGAACTGGTTGTTGCCCCATTCGGCGGCTCCGACCTCGCGCGTGGGACCGCGCAGATCAGGGTACTTCCGCCAGGAGTCGGCCCACGACTTCACGCGCCGCTTGTTGTTGTAGTCATAGCCGCCCTGCCCGTTCGGCGGCACGTGGCAGTTGCCCACCATGGACGGCGTGCCGGGTGTGTCCATCTCAAGCCACGAGAAGACGTTCCACGGGTCGCGCAAGGTCCTGGGGTCCCAGACACCATCGGCCATGGCCAGAGCCGCCATGCTCTCGACCCGATGGGCGTAGCTGTGGATCATGTTGTCCGGCCCGACCTCGTAGTTGAAGCCCATGACCCACATGGTGTGGCCGATCTCGGGCGGAATGTCATACGGACGGTAGAGCCACGGGTTGTCGGTTGGGCCGAACCGGGCGTACCGGTTGGGAATGTAGCCGGCGAACTCATCGAAATGGAACCCGGGCGCTCCCCATACCCACAGTTCGGTGATCCCTTCCTTTTTGCAGCGTTCGAGGATATGGTTGTCCTCGAAGAAGCGCCGATAGGACGACATGACAGGGTGCCACTTCTGGGTGCGATGCGCTTCGAGGTACGTGGCTTCATCGTAGCGCGTGCCGTCGAGCCGCGTGGGGAAGCCGTCCACCTCGATGATCGAGACGATCTCGTAGTTGATGTAGCCCCACGACGCCTGACGGATAACATCGGCCAAGATGTGCGAGTACTGGACAGGATCGTTCCACTTGAAGTGCTCGATGAGCGTCTTGCCGCCCTGTCCTTTGAGCTTCGGGTTGTAGATCAGCACGATCACCCTGGCCAGCTTTCGGCCTGTGGCGGCCTTCGCGTTGTAGACGAACTTCGGGCGCTTCCACGTAATCTCGCGCCGATTGGCGACGGTATAACACCCCTGCGCTTGTTTCTCGCCGGCGGGCTTCACGATGGGCAGCGACTTCCAGGCTGGACCCGGAGCCGCAAGCCCCGCTCCAACCACAATGGCTGCCAATGCGGCGTTCATGCACTAACCTCCACGCAATCCTTGTACTGCAGACCTGTGCGAGAAGTGTACCTGCGGCGTCCTTCACCGTCCACTCGCACGGCGGCCATGCAAACCGCTTCCACTGCGGCGCCGGCCCGATAAAACCATGTTATTTCTACCTGATGGAACGAAACCTCGCCATATGAGGTAAGATTACGTGGGTCCCATCCTATGGGACCACGTGTTTGGCTTCTAAGATGGCGTGTTGTTCGGCGTGGCGTATCGTTCCTCGACTGCTCCTTTCCGGACCCTCCTCATTCGAATGCGGCGAACACAATCTCTCACACCGGAAAGGGTGCGAAACAATGAAGACCGGAACGGTCAAGTGGTTCAACGGTACTAAGGGCTATGGATTCCTGGCCCAGGACGACGGCGAGGATGTCTTCGTCCACTTCAGCGCGATCCAGAGCAGCGGCTATCGTGAGCTCGTCGAGGGTCAGCGCGTGCAGTTTGAGGTGACCAACGATCCTCGCGGCAAGGGCCTGCGCGCAGCCAACGTCGTCGTTCTGTAAGCCCCCGCCAACAACGCGGAACGTGCACCAAGGGCCGCCCAATCGGGCGGCCCTTCGTCATGGAACGGCCTCCAGCGTCGGCCGGCATCGGCTGCTCCGACCGGACGAGCCGCCCTACGACTCCTTCTCGATGCGCTCGAGTTCCAGCGGGTGCTCGTGCTCCATCTGGCTTCGCGTCTTCTTGCCGGTCAGCCACGCATAGCTCATCGGGAAGTCGCCCGGATTGAAATGCACGTTGTAGAAGTGCCACACGGCGATGGCCAGAACCGCCAGGATCGCCTCATCGCTGTGGGCGATGTAGGCCGCCGAGATGCCGACTTCGGGCAGCATGTTCCCGAGGAAAATGGGAAACCAGAGAACAAGGCCGGAGAACACCATGATCGGCATGCCCCAGTAGACGGCGAAATAGTCGAACTTCTGGCGGAACTCGAACCGATCGAACCGGGGAGGCTGCGATGCAAGGCCAACGTAGTACTTGCTGAGGTCCGCAAAGTCCTGAAGGTCCTTGAGTGTCGGGAGCATCGTCATGGCCGAAAGCTTGAACCCGGCGCGCTTCCATCTCACGAGCAGGTCCAGTGAGTGCCAGATCCACGCGGTGATCATGATCACCGCCGCGACGCGATGGACGCCGCGGGCGACCCCGATGCCGCCGATAGCCTCGTACATCGCCGCGAGCCAGGGATGCCCGGCAAAGCGCAGGGGCAATCCGGTCAGCGCCAGCGCAATGAAGCTCACGAACAGCATGATGTGCTGCAATCGCTGCGTCAGGTCGAGCCGCGCATACTCCTGCTCCCTGGCGGGGGCTCCGCGCGGGCGAGTGACCACCCACACCAGCCCGGCAACGGCCATCAGCGCCACCGCAGCGATGCCGACCCATCGGGGCCGCCCGAACCCCAGGAACGCCATGGCCAGGGAAGCTGCCAGCGACAGGAAGCTCAGAGCGACGACGCCGGCCACGACGCGGCTCGAAGCGGGAACTGGATTGCGGGTAAACACCCTGACGCGAAGATCGAGCGCGATGCCGCCGATGAGGAAGAGCATGGTGCCGGCGGTCAGCCATCGGAAAAAGAGCTCCTCGAGGCGCAGCAATGTGGACTGCTTCAGCTTCAGTTGCAGGTGATTCGCGCCCGACATGGCGAAGTTCAGTTTGGCGCCCGGATGACAGCCCTTCTGAGCGCATGTGGCCGCAGCGTTGGCCGAGTTTGTCGGGGCAGCCGGATCGCCGGGTGACTTCACATCGTGGTGTTTGTGGCAGTCCACGCAGCCGGCAGCCTTCACCAGGTCGAACCTTAGCAGCGCTTTGCCGTGGAAGCTCGCGCGGTACGAGCGGGCCGCATCGGGATCCACACCATAGCGGAGCATCCGGGCATTCTGGGCGTGGCACCTGGCGCACATGAGGGTCGTCTGCCGTCGCGGCCAATCCGCCTTGACCACGGCATGGGGATCACCGCCTCGACCGTGACACGACTGGCATGTCGGGTGATCGCCTGCGACCTTGTCGGGACGCGAGTGAACACTCTCCATGTAGTCCGCAAGCGGATCCGGGTGGCAGGTTCCGCATTCAGCCTTCTGCGCGAGCATCTCCTTCGTGTGCGGGGCGGCCGTGATCGAGCTGTGGCAATCCTGACAGACGAGGTCTTTGTGCGGAGACCTGGCGAGGGCGTCTTTGTCCACCGCCGAAACGTTGTCCATCGCGGCCGAATGGCAGGCCAGGCATGAATCAACGTCCTCGCGCGCGATCTCCTGCGCCCGCACCGGACACGACGCCACAGCCGCAAACGCCGCGGCAGCGAGCGCTGGCCGGGCGAGTGCCGCCAGTCGTGCGCAACGTTCTGACACAGCGCCCCGCCGGTTGCGGAGATGGCTCCATCCCAAGCGCCTCATGCCTGTACCTCCTTCGCGATTCGCGGTGCGTGCTTCATGGCCGATCTTTCGGCACGCGAGCCCGCCTGTCCTTCCCACTGTGAAAGCGGCAACCGCTCCGAACCGATGAGCAGTACGGTCCTGCTGAGCGCCGCACGTCTGCAGAAGCGAGAACGGCTCGCCCAGCCCCCCACGTGGGCGAGTCAACCGGACCGGGACCGTCACACAGAAAGCGGGACGCCCCCCCGGTTGACTCGCCCCTACTGATTTGCAGATCACCAGACGTAACACCCCCCCGGTTACGTCAGAGGCAGGGCACAGTACGGGATCCGGCGAAAGATGGGGCGACCATCCTCAAGGAGGCCCTCGATGTCCTGCTCGATCTTCCGGCATGCGCTGGTCGTCGGCGTCGCGCTTGCCGCTTCGGCGTGCCTTGCCCAGACCTCGACTCCCATCATCCCGCGTTCCGGGCTGCTCCTGGCTCGGCCCGGGCGCTCTGGGCGCGACTCACTGCCGCGCGATTCAGTTCAGAAGCTGATCGTCGAAGGACGGTGGATCGCTCCCAGCGCAGGCGACACGGTCACTCTGCCTGATGGCAGCGCCCGCGCATGGAAGGCTGTCGAGGCAGACAGGGACGGGCGGTTTGCGGACCGTGCACTCCCCGGGGGCTATCTATACGTCGCTGTGCCTTCGCCCGAGGCGAGGACGATGCTCCTCGAGGCGTCGGGGCACTCGATGGTCTACGTGAATGGCGAGCCACGCGCAGGCGACCCCTATCGGCTCGGTTTCGTGCGGCTGCCCGTCCGTCTGCGACAGGGCGTCAATGAGCTGCTTTTCATGTGCTCCCGTCCTGAGCTCAATGTGCGCCTCGCCGCCGTCGAGCAGCCTTACCTGATCTCGGCCGGCGATGCGACGCTGCCCGATCTCGTGCCGGACGACAGGGAGACCCAGCATGGCGCTGTTGTGATCATCAACGCCTCGGACCGTGCACTCACGGGAGCCATGTTGGAAGCTTCGCTGAGCAAGGGAAAGCCCGAGCGCACGTCCGTCGCCGCGATTCCGCCCATGAGCCTGCGCAAGACGCCGCTTAAGCTGCCACGGGCACGGAAAGGCCCACTCGGAAATGCCACGTTGCTCGTGCGACTGAAGGTCGGCGCGAAGACAGTGTCGCAAGCGGATCTGAAGGTGGGCATACGCGCGCCTGAAGCCGCCAGAAAGTGCACGTTCGTCAGCGAGATAGACGGCAGCGTCCAGTACTATGCCGTCGTTCCGCCCAGGCCCGATGCCACACCTCCGGCCATGGTCTTCCCTGAGCCTGCATCGGGATGGCGGTCGCGCGACCTGCGCACAAACGCGGTGGCCATGCTCGGGACCGCCTATCAGGTCCTGGACGAGTCGGACCGCTATGAGCGCGAACTGCGGGCCCAGGCGCGTCCTCCGGGCCTGGTTCTGACATGCCACGGCGCCGGTGTCGAAGCGATCGGACAGGCCTCGTCCTACTCTCCGAAGCGCGGGCTCTGGATCGTCGCGCCAACCAACCGGCGGCCGTTCGGCTTCGACTGGGAGGAATGGGGCCGCATGGACGCCATGGAGGTGCTCAACATCGCACAGGCCCGCTACCGGACCGATCCGAGCCGAACCTACCTTACCGGCCACTCCATGGGCGGACATGGGACGTGGCACCTCGGCGTAACCTTCCCCGATCGTTTCGCGGCTGTCGGCCCGAGCGCCGGATGGATCAGCTTCCAATCGTATGCAGGCGTCGCTCGGCATAACGGCGCTTCGGCGGCAGAAGGCATCCTGAAGCGCGCGACCTCTCCGTCCGATACGTTGAGACTGGCAACGAACCTCAAGCCGCTGGGGGTCTACATTCTGCATGGTGACGCCGATGACAACGTGCCCGTGACCGAGGCGCGCGCCATGTTCGCGCATTTGAAGGGTTTTCATCGCGACGCGGAGCTGCACGAGCAGCCCGGAGCAGGACACTGGTGGGGCGCGCCAAGCGATCCCGGCACCGGGTGCGTGGATTGGCCCGCAATGTTCGACCTCTTTCAGCGGCGAAGCATCCAACGATCCGACGAGACGCGCCATGTCGAGTTCACGACCATGAACCCGGGCGTGTCGGCGCGCATGCGGTGGCTCACCATCCTGCACCAGCAGCGCCCGCTTGCGCCGTCGTCGGCATCTATCCGGTGCGATCCGGTCGGACGTCGCTTTGTCGGCACAACCGACAATGTGGCTGCGCTATCGCTGGACACAGTCCCATTCGGTCCCGGACCGTCGGTTACCGTTGATCTTGACGGTACGCGACTGGAAGTGCCGTTGGTGGAGTTCGCGCGGCAGATCACGCTGCGGCGAGGGGCCGAGGGATGGAAGGTCGGCCTGGCGCCCGCTGACACGGATAAGAAACCGGGCAGGGCCGGACCGTTCAAGGAGGCTTTTTCCCATCGGTTCATCCTGGTCTACGGCACCGGCGGGACCCCTGAGGAGAACGCGTGGGCGTTCGCCAGGGCACGTTACGATGCCGAGAGCTTCTGGTATCGAGGCAACGGCGCGCCCGAAGTGCTTGCCGATTCGGACTTCAGCTTGGCCCGTTACCGCGACCGCAGTGTGATCGTCTACGGGCACAGGGAGATGAACCGGGCGTGGGATGCATTGCTGGCAGGCGCACCGGTTCAGGTGAGCCGGGGCAAAGTGAGCGTCGGCGACAGGGAGCTTACCGGCACAGACCTGGCTTGCCTGTTCTGCTATCCGAGGCCCGACAGCTCCACGGCCTACGTTGCCGCTGTCGCCGGCAGCGGACCGGCCGGCATGCGGCTGACCGACAGAGCGCCTTACTTCGTATCGGGCACGGGTTTCCCCGACCTGATGGTCTGGACGCCAAGGACGCTCGCCGAGGACCCCGATGGAGTGAGGGCGGCCGGTTTCTTCGGCAACGACTGGAGCGTGACCGGCGGCGACGTCGCCTTCGCACCTTAGGGCACGGGGCCTGCGTCGCCGGTGCGGTTGTCGCAAGTGCCTGTTTGGTTGGAACCGGAGGCACGTAAGGATCGGTGAATCGCTATCGGAAGCATGTGAGGGAGTGGGAGAATCATGGAAAGCGTCGGAGATCGGATGCGCGTATTCGCCCAAACGGCAGCCGTGGCCGTTGGGATGCTCGTGGTCGGACTCATCGCAGCCAGACTGTTCTGGCTCGCGCCCAGTGCCCATGCCCAGGGTGGTCCTCCGCCGACGGGCCAGGGGCCATTCGGCGGCCCGCCTCAGGGGCCAGGCGGCTTCATGGGGAATGCGCCGTTCGTGATGGGTACCGTAGCCGAGGTTGGACAGACCCAGAAAATGATCGCGGTCACCGTGCCGTTCGGCGGCGACGAGCGCATTATTAAGGTGACCGACAAGACCAAAATGGTCACGCAGCGAGACGCCAAGGTGTCGGAACTGAAGGTTGGGGATCAGGTGCAAGTGGGCGGAGTACCGACAGGTATCCGAGCCAACTCCCTGACCATCGGTGAGGCGCCGGACTTCTTCAGCGGCATGATGCCGGGCCGACGCGGAGGCGCCAACAACCGAGCTGGACAGGCGGGGCGCAGTCCGGCTCGCATGAGCTTTGCATCGGCCAGCGGCAAGGTCACCTCCGCATCGCCTCTAACCATCGCCCTCGACGGCAACGTCTCGGTGACCATCAAGATGGCATCGGACGCTCGCGTCCAGAAGATCGCCCCGATCGCGCTGACCGCCATCAAGGAAGGCGATCGGATCATGGCGGTTGGCGAGACCGATAGCGAGGGCGTGCTTTCGGCGACCAGCATCGGCATCAACATGGGCATGGGCGGCGGGATGTTCGGCGGCTTCGGAGGACCGGGCGGTCCCGGTGGTCCGCGTCCGCAGGGCGGAGCCAGGCCGCCACAGTAGGCGCACACCAGCGGCTCCGCCGGTGTCAGGTCGGCGGAGCCTTCCCCTTACAGCACCGAGCAGGGCTAAGGCCGGGCCGGCACGCCGGAGTTTCGGCCGCTGAGCCCGACGGGCATCCAAACCGGAAGGTCGGCCACCGCCTTTCGGGCGCCGTCGGATGTCGGGATGCCCCAAGCAGTGAAGAACGGCCCCAGGTTGCGGCCAACCTGCCTCGACAGGCGCACCAGGAACTGGTCCCGCTTCTCATCATCCGTCTTCGGCCTATCCGCAGCTCTGAGCCCGGCATACTCGGCGAACAGCCTCCGAAAGGTTCCCCAGCCGAACTCCTGCTGGATCTGGGCATAGAACATCAGTGACAGGCCCGGATCGGCCTTCCACTCTTCGAATCGGGCTCCGTCGTCGAGGTACTTTCGCACTCGGGCGCTGCGCTCGGCCATGTTCAGCCAGAAGTTCGAAGCGACCGGTTCGTTGCTGACCCGCTCGCAGCAGTAGAGGCTGAACAGGTTCACCGTCGTTTCACCCGTCCCGTCGAAGGTCCAGTCGCCGCTCTGGTGGTTGTGGCCCAGTTCGTGCCAGAAACCCCACGAGGTCCTGGATCCGCCCTGTACGATCTTGTCTCGGTCCACCATGACAGGAGGCACATCGAGCCACGTCATGATCGGGTAGCCCGAGTGCATGTAGCCGGCGCTGATCTGCCTGTCGGCACAGATGCGCTCGGGACGTGGGCGGTCGCGGGGGATGGCCGCAAGGTCGGCTATGCTGTCGAGCGCATGGTCCCACACGGCGAGAAGCGCCTCCGGATCGTCGAGCGACCGCACCACCGATGCAGGCAGCGTGAGGATGACCTTGTCGGTGGCCAGTTCGGCCCATGGAGCCGGGCGATGGCGTATGTCGCTGCGCCAAACGTGCAGAGGCGTCCGGCCCTGAACAAACAACGGCGATTCGACGGCGCCGGCGATGCGCACCGTAATCGTTCCGAGCTTGCAGTTGTGCGGCACCACGATGTATATGAGCCCGCCGAACGGATTGCCGAACCGTGTCACCGGGTCCTTGAGCGGTGCCGCATAGCTGATGTCGGGGAAGCGCGTCCACTTGTCGTGGTGCCAGTTGGTGTCTGTATGCGACCCGATGCGCACCCAGAGACCGGCAGTCTCGGCCCCTTGCGGCAAGGTGATCTCGATGGCTTCGCCCGCCGGCGCATAGAGGCCGGTGCTCGCCCAGTCCGGCTTGCGCGTGTTGATCTCAACGGTCGCTGCAACCCGCTTGGCATCGTCAGGAACGGCTCCCGGAAACTCCCTCGCAGCCGGATGGGCACGCAGGTTCGCGATCGGGGCCCGACGCATCTCGATGTTCTGAATGACGCACGCAATGCGTCCGATCGGGTTATCGAGCCCGAGGGGGTGCGCCTCGGTGGGGATGGCGCTGTCGCCGGCTTGCGCCACGATGCCCCTGAGCTGCGGCAAGATGATCGGGTCGTCCGGAGGCAGGGCTCCCGCGGCATTGCCAAGCGTGAGGCCAACCTGCGCCAGATCACCGTCATCCAGCTTCCTGCCTCCGGATGCGTGGTCCTTCAGCGCCTTCAGTGCGCGCCCGGCATGGCTGAGTTCGAGGCCGCTCCGATCGGCCAGGAAGCCCCGCCGCCCTGTCGGCTCAAGCATACCGTCGGCGATGGCGAGCCCCATGCGGGCCGTCAACCTGTTGCCGCCATAGTCCTGTGCCAGCGACCGACCGGGGTTGAGCTGCAGCCAGCCCCATCCCGGCACGCCGTCGCAGTAGCCGCCCCCTGCCGCGATGAAGTCGGCAACAGCTTCCATGAGACGATCGTTGCCCGTCAGTCGCCCGCCGTTCAGGAACAGGACATCCGTCTGAGCCAGCCTCTGGGGCAGTTCGCCGACCTGGGCTGTTACGACCTCGAAGCCCGCCTGCTTAAGGACCGGTGCGACCATGCGCGCGTCCACCACCAGCACACGGCGTGTCTTGCGCGAGCCGCAAAGCCATGTGGCGATGTTGGTGATGAGGGCACGCTGATCGTCCCTATCGGTAGTTCCGAACAGCCCTTCATGGCCGGCAAGGACGACACGCCCCTTGCCGTAACGGGCTCCTGCCAGGATGGGCAGGCGACTCTTGCCGGATTTCCCCGTGATGATCGGAAACGCGGTCTCGGCAGAGACAGCGACGGGACCGACGATACAGCCCGGAGCGACCACCTCGGTAACGCCTTTGAGCAGCGCGTCAACGTCGGCATTCGCCTGCCGACCCGTCTGGAGCAGCGCTGCCGCTCCGAGAACCATGGCCATAAGCACGATGCACACCCCCTCCCGCGGTTGCCACAGCAGACCGCAACGCGAGCCGCCCGAGCGGCATACCCATGTCGCGGCCGGGCGCTTTGACGTTTCGCCCTTCCGTTGCGTCCTGGTGTCTGAGCGGCACGAGCGACCTGGCCGTGACGACCGGTACGCCTGCGATGACCATGACCGACACTACGGCCGCAAGCGCAAGGCGCGCAACATCCTCGAAGATATCTTCGACCTCTGACCTGTCAGGCGATCAGCTCTGCGATGCGCTCGACACGCGCGAAGTCGGCGTTCGGCGGCACATTGTCGCTCATACCGAGGATGAAACCGCGTCGCCCGCGCAGCGGCACGATCGTCTCCTCGATGTAGCGGTCGAACTCGTCGGCGGAGCATCCTTCGGCGCACACAAGCACGGAAGGGATGCCGCCCTGCAACACGACCTGGCCTCCGAGTGAATCGAGCGCGTCCGCCAGGGTGACGTCCGCCATAGGCGCGGTGACGATCGCTTCGACACAATCGAGCCCGCAGCCCGGCACCAGCGGGAGCAAATGTTGGGTCCGGCCGCACCAATGGCCCTCGAAGACCTTGCCGTGCGCCCGGGTGTGCTTGGCGGCCTCCTGGTAGAACGGAATGGCGTACTCGCGGAAGAGGCGTGGCGGCAAGGTCCATTCGTCCATGTTGTCGCCGGTCGCAACCACATCGCCAGGGCCTTCGGCGAGGATGCGAAAGCCCTCGACCAAGCGCTCGAACCACACCTGAATGAGCCGGTCAACCTCCGCACGATGGTCGGTCCAGAGGTAGTAGGCATCGGCATAGCCGACGTTGTTCTTGGCGAACTCGATGAACGGCACGCAGAAGCCGCCGGTCACCACCACGCCGTCGTCGCCCGTTTCGCGCAGCGCCTGTTCTGCCGGTCCATAGTCCGGCTCATAGTGCGTCGCCTCGGCCACATAGGTCATGACGCGGAGCGTGTCCAGGTCCTTCACGTAGTGCTCGCCAAGGAATCGGCTGCGGTGGGCGCCCTCGGTCGGATACCACGCAGCGCGAATGGAGCCGATGGGCGTGTGGAACCAATGGACCCGGGCAGACCCCTCGTCGGTCCACTCGGTCCGCACCGAAGGGTCGAGCACAGTCTTGATGGCGCCGGCTCGGTTCCAGATATAGCCGCCGATGGCGCGCACGATGTCGTTGCGCGATAGGTCGGCGTACGGGCGCGGCACGGTTCCTTCGGCCCTGTTGACGTTGAGCCAGTAATCGAAGTTCGGGGCCCAGACCAGTTCGTCAACCGGTTCGTTGCGCAGGGCGCGCAGGTACCGCTCGCGTTTTGTCATCGGGCCGAAGCCGGTGAAAGGGAGACCTCCTTCAGGTTCATCACGGCTCCCCGCGGCATGGATGTCGCCTTCACCGTGAGCGTGTAGCGACCCGGCCGGATACGCGTGAAATCGCCAAGCACGACTGTGCGGAAGTCGGTCCATGAGCCGGTCTCCTCCACCTTGCCGTTCACCGTGGTGCCGCCCCCGCGCATACCGAGAGTCACGTCGTATGTCGAGCCCTCGTTGCCCGGCCGGCAGGCATAGGTGACGGCAACCTGGTAGTCGGCCTCCTTCTCGACCACCACCTCCCACGACACATAGTCATTCTGGTTGGTCCAGAAGCCGATGTTGTCGTGTCCGCCGCCGCTCTCGTATTGGGCCGAGCCATGGATGGATGCATCAGCGGCCTTGAGCCGGATCGGTCCGCCGCCCTGCTGACGAACCACCACAGCGGGATCGTCTACAACAGGCGCTCCTGCAAGGGTGAGCTCCACCACGGTGGCGATCGGGTCCAGCTTCGATGGGCGCGAGATGCTCCACGTGGGCATCTCACCTTCTGTCCCGCGTGTGACGCTCAGTCGCTCCCGTCCGGCGACGCACACGGCGCTCTTCACACGGGTCTTGAGCCCGACCACGCGCAGCCCCTCGTCGGGCCACCGGAAGACGTGCAGATAGACGCGGTTGCCCTTGACGGTGCAGCGGCCATCGAACGAGAGACGCTTCCAGGGGCTCTTCGATGTGCCGTAGATGGCCCGGCCGTTGACGGCAAGCCACTTCCCCATCCCCTGAAGGCGCTCATGGATCGGCTGGGGGAACTCTCCGAGCTCCGTGGGACCGACATTGAGCAGGAAGTTGCCGCCCTTGTGGGCGATATCGCAGAGCTTGCGGATGAGGTTCTCGGTGGATTTCCAGTTGGTGTTGTCGCGCGTGTAGCCCCACGTGTCGTTGATCGTCATGCAGGTTTCCCACAGGCGATCATTGGGCATGGCGCCCGCGGGTATGGTCTGCTCGGGCGTTGAATGATCCTCGGGCCGCTGATTGCGGTCGTTGATGATGATCCGGGGCTGCAGGCGGCGGACCATGGCGTTGACTTCCTCCGACCGCAGCTCCTGCGCGTTGTGCTCCCAGCCTCCGTCGAACCACAGCACCGCCACCGGACCGTAGTTCGTCAGCAGCTCCGCAAGTTGGCCCTTCATGTAGTCAATGTAGCGGTCGAGGGACGCGCCGGCGGCGGGTCGCGTCTCCTTCTCCCAGTCACGCCGCGGCAGATAGTCCGGATGGTGCCAGTCCATGATGGAATGATAGAAGCCGAGCTTGATCCCTTGCTTCCTGCATTCGGCGGCCAGCTCCTTGAGGGGGTCGCGCTTGAATGGTGTGGCCTTCGTGATGCACCAATCCGTGAGCCTGGTGTCGAACATGCAGAAGCCGTCGTGGTGCTTGCTGGTGATGACGATGTACTTCATGCCGGCTTGCTTGGCCGTGCGGACCCACTGCGCCGCATCGAACCGGACGGGGTTGAACTGAGGCGCGAACTTCTCGTAGTCCTTCACCTGCATGCGCGAGCCGCTGAGGTACCACTCGGCGCCGCCCCTGGCGCTCGCGGGCACGGCATAAACGCCCCAGTGGATGAACATGCCGAACTTCGCCTCGCGCCACCATTTCGTTCGGCCTGCGAACTGCGCGGGCGTCTCCTTGACGGGCGCCGCGACGATGGGGAGCAACGCCAGCAGAGCCAAGCCGGTGCAGGCCATGGGTGACCTCCTGATGACGGTCCCGTTGGGAGGACCGAGATGGAGCCGAGTTCGACGTGCGTATGGGCGACTCCTTG
>DYKI01000031.1:0-2558 GCA_020722705.1 Chthonomonas calidirosea
GATCTTCGGCCGCTCGAAGACGTCGTAGTAGGCGCAGGCGCGCAACTCCCACCAGTGATCGCCCTTGTCCCAGCGTTTCTCCAGTTGGGACTGATACTGCTGCAGGTGCGCGAACACGGCCGGGTAGCGCGTCATGTCCACGCCGATCTTCGTCAGGATCAGCCACCGCTTCTTGTCCCTGATGTGCCACCTTCGGATGTCGTCGCCGACGGCGAGGGGCTTGATGATCTCGGCGCTTTTCGGGTCGGCGGCGATCAGCTCATCGCGCTTCGCCTGGTCTATGATGAACGCCTCGTTGAAGCCGGTCTTGATGCCGTAGTAGATGCGGTTCTGGACGCAGACGCCGAGGGGCACGCCCGCCTGTTCCATCTTCTTGATGCGGGCGATCTCGGACTCACCGGTCAGTATCCACACCTTCTGGGTGATGGCGTTTTGCGGCAGCTTCCGGCCGTCCCGCCCGATCAGGGCGGCCACGTCGGGATATGGCGGATCGAGCGACTTAACCTGCGTGAAGATTGGCTCCGAGGGCGTTTCCGCCGTCTTCTCCGCCTCGGTCCGCTTGCGCGCAATGCAGATCATCGGGAAGGTCCCGGCATCGAACACAGGCAGCTCGCCGAAGTCCGTGATGCTCAGCGTGACGCAATGATCGGCAAGATACGCGCGCAGCTTCTCGCCGTACTTCGCCCGCAGCCACTTGTTGCTGGAGATGAACGCCAGCACCCCTCCGGGCTTCAGAAGCTGGACGGCGCGAGAGTAGAAGTAGCAATAGAGGTCCGCGGAGCCGGATCCGACGTCGGGATGCTGCTCTTGCAGGAAGGACTTGTACGGGGCGCCAAGCGGGTCCTTACGCCGGCTGTCAGGCCATGGGGGTAAGCCGACATACGCCCGATACGAGCGAGCCAGCCTCTCCTGACGCACATAGGGCGGATTCGTGATGGCAACATCGAATCCCTCGGAGAGAGGGCGAGGTCGCGAACCGCGGCTTTCGGGTGCGAAAACCTCGGCGAAGGCGATCTCCCACTCCACCCACCCTCGCGGGGGTGTCCTGCCCAGCAGCTCCCGGAGTGACGCCTCGGTCGAACGGATGTCGGCCTCGACGTCAGCCTTGCGTCGGCCGCTCGCCCGTGTTGGGGCGAAGTACTCATCGTGAAGGTCACGGAGCTTCTTCGTCAGCGTCTCGTACTCCGTGCCGGACAGAGTTTTCGTCTTGTCGATGATGAAGGGCGCAGCAACCGAGTCACCATGGGCGAACTTGAACTTTAGGTTCGGCAAGCTGACATCCACATTCGGGTCCTCGATGGGGTCGCGCGGGTCATCTACGACGAGGGAGAGCCATAGGCGCAGCATTGCGGACTCCAGCGCAGACTCCTCCAGATCAGCCCCATAGAGATTGCGCTGCACTATCTCCAGCTTCCGTTCATGCACGGTTGCGAAATCGCGGACGTGTGCGGCGAACAGCGCCTCGCGGAGACGGAGGAGTTCCTGCATCATGCCAACCAGGTACGCGCCCGAGCCGCATGCGGGATCGCACACGCGCAGTGCCTTCAGCCGCATCAACACAGCCTCGGGATTGGCAAGCTGTTGCGCGTCGCCATGCTCTACGAACGCCTCGATGGCCTCGCGGGTTCCGAGCCCGCTCAAGCAGCACTTCAGAGCCTCGCGGCACATGAACGCCACAATCGGTCTGGGGGTGTAGTAGCTTCCTCTATCGTGTCGTTCGATGGCGAGCCTCTCGTACACCTTGCCCAGGAGTTCGGGGTCGAGGGCAACGTCCGCGTCATCGGGGGTGCTCTCCGCAACAGTGAAGTTGTAGCGTTCGAGCAGTGCAAGAACCTTGTCCATGTCGGCATTGGAAAGCAGAGCCCGGCTGGGATCGTCCAGCTCCGCGTCTGGAGCGAACAGACCGCCGTTAAGGAACGGAACGCGGCCGAACGCGTTCAGCAGAGAGCACCAGTCGGCGTCGGAGTTGCGCTCGGATTCTGGTGTGTTCAGCGCCACGGTGAACAGTGGGCGAAGATAGTCTCTGTAGTAGTTGGGTCGGTATGCGTCGCGATTTCTCGTATGCGAGTGTTCGTGGGCCGTGTGCCACAGATCCCGAAGGTAGGTCGGGTTTGCGTTGAGCCACTTCTTGCGCTGAAGGAACCAGCAGAACATGAGGCGATGCATCAACCGCTGAGTCGCCAAGTGCGCGCTGTTCTCGTCGGGGATGTGATGCGCGAGTACTGCCTTGATGCTGTCAAACTGCGCCTTGTACTCCGTGTAGAACAACTCCGTCACAGCCTCGACATCCCACGCCTGGTCCCACCGGGCGGCGTCCCACTGGACGGCGTCGAACAGGTCGCGGCCGAGGTGGAGCTTCGGCAGGCACATCTCGCGCACCGTCCGAGTCTCGCCGGCGCGGGCGCGTTCCCACCCAAACGAGCAAATGCGGGGCTGGCGGCCCTCCTGCTGGGTAAACCGCACGAACCGGATTTCCTCATAGGTCGGCCCCGCGCACATGAAGAGGAGTCGGTCGGTTGTCGTATCGCGGATCCTGCCGGTTTGGCGCAGGCGGGCCC
>DYKI01000031.1:2575-27229 GCA_020722705.1 Chthonomonas calidirosea
GGGAGCCGCAAGGACTCGCGGAGGTCACGTCGGCGGATGGCCCTGTTCGTCTCGACGAGATAGATTCGGTACGGGTCGTCGCCGGTGAACGGAACGATCTGGGTAACGTCGGCGTTGACCGTCGGCGCCCCGGTTACATTCAGCGCGTAGGTGAACGGGTCGGCATCATCGGTCGGCCAGTTCAGTGCATCGCGCAAGAAGGCGAATAGGGACTCGCGGTCCCGAACTGCGGCAAGCTGATCGGGTGTGATCGGCGTCATGATCGTCTCATCTCCATCCAGCATTCAAGGCATGGCTCGATGGTGCGCGGGAGTTGGATGTCGGCGAACTCGCCGCGCACGTAGTCGCGGAGTGCCGCCAGTCGCCGTGGGAGGGCTCCTTCGTCGGAGGGCAGGCCGGACCGGACGCCCGGTTTCGTGGCCGCGAGAAGGGTGAGGATGCGACCGGCGTCCGTCGTGATGCCTGCGTCGTCGCGGTGGGCGACGAGCACAACGCGGCCAATCAGCGAGGCGAACCGCGCGCGGTCGGCCTCGGTTGCCCGATCGGTTGCCTTCATCGTGAACATGGCGAAGAGCCCGTTGCAGGGCGCTTCCATCCAGACGCCGAAGGCCCCCGGCGGCATAGCCCCGACGGCGTTCATCAGTTCGGATGGCGGCGGATGCGCCTCCAATCCGGCGTAGGCGCTGTGGGCACGCTCGATCGGAGCTATTTCGCCGTCGGCCATGGCGTTGAACTCCTTCAGATTGCCCGCCGGGTCTGTGGATTTGAAGAACGATACCTCAAGTCCAAGCGTCCGGCTGATCTTGAGCGTCCGCCCCTCGACGGTGCCGATCAGCCCAATGATGTCGTCAATCTCATCGGGCGGAAGCACGTTGTAGATATCGAACGCGTGATCGAGCGGCGTCTTGTCCGGATCTATGCGCCGATCCACACGCCCAATGCGCTGGATCAGGCGGACCGGGTTCCAGTGGATGTCGTAGGACAGGACTGCGCCGGCATCCTGCAGGTTCACCCCCTCGGAGAGGACGTCTGTGGAGATCAGTACGTCAAGCCGCTCGGGCACCGAATCGGGCCAAGTGGATGGGCGCTGGTTGTAGTTCGGGCAGAATGCGTAAAGGATGGCCTGCCGTGTGTCCTCCACGCGGGAGTCGATACGAGCGCAGACATGCTTCGGCAATCGCCTCTTGAGTTCCCGCTCCAGATACTCGGCTGTCCGCCTGGACTGTGTAAAGATGAGCAAGCGCCGTCCGTCGGCGAGAACTTTCTCGATCTGTGCCATGACCTGCAACAACTTGGGGTCGGGATGTCTGCGAGCTTCGAGGGCCGCGGCGTGCACCTCGCACAGGTATTCGAGGTCATGCTCGATGTCACTCCGCCATCGGGCTGTGTCGAAATCAGGTTCCCTGAAATCGTGGAGTTTGCGGGCCAGGCCTCGCGAGCGCACGGCGGTCTCGAGCCATTCGTCTGTTTCCTCGCCTGATGCGTCGAGAGCTTCTGCCGAAGCGCGGTCCGCCTCAGCGTCCTCGTCTTCGTCGCTGGAGCCTTCGATTTCGGCCGCCTTGTCGAACAAGGGAGTGCGGACCCAGTTTTCGTGGCGCGCTATGATGTCGTCTGCATCGGCTTGGAAGACGTGCCGCAGGCGCGCGAGGAGTCCCGTTCCGAGGCTCTGGAGTATTGCCTGAAACGCCACAGGGCTGCTTTCGAGCTGCTTGAGCGTGTTTGTGAACACCAGGCCGGCCAAATGGATTTCGTCTCGATATGTCTTGCCAAGTCGCTCCGGGCGCCTGCGGTACTGCTCGGTCAAGAAGGCGGCGAGCTTGATGCCTTTGGCGCGCGACGGCCGCTGCGGCTCGGGCACTTTGTCGGGATCCAAGCCCGCTTGCTTGAGCCTCTTCCGGAGGTCACGGATGTAGTGTGCGGTCGGAGTGAACCGCTTATCGGCGATGCGCACGAGCTCGCGGTACGACGGGTTGCCTTCGCCGATGACGATGTCTATGGTCTGCGGGTCGCGGCGGATCGGGAAATGCACCTCCTTTCCCACCGCGCGCGCCAGACTCTTGACTGTCGCACGTCCGCGCTGGATCACCACCGATTCGAGGACACGGTTCAGGATGCGATCAGGCGTTTCGTAGAGGTCTAGCGAGGTCTGCGCGATGTTGGGGTCGAGCGGCTCGACGCCGTCCAGTGCGCCCGCGAGTTTGCGGATGTGCTCTGCGGTGTATCCGGCGATGTTGCCCGCGTCGTGGGCTATGAGCGCCAGTTGATTGGCGATGTCGCGATACTCCGTATTGATGGGGGTAGCGCTCAGCAGCAGAACTCGTTTGCGGCGACCGCGGTAAGGCGCGAGCATACGGTAGAGATTTCGGTATCGGTTGGCAGCCGACGCACGGAAGTTGTGGCTCTCGTCAATGACCACGAGGTCTGCCGATCGCCACAGGCGCTTCAGGGCAGCACGTTTTGCCCGTACGGATTCCGACGGCGGCTGCCCCTGATCCGGTTTGTCTTCGGGCCAGAAGCCGAGATCGGTCATGGCCCTGGTGCGAACTCCTCCCCAGTCGTCGCGGAACTCGTCGAGGTATTGCGCCAGATACGGCTCCCAGCTCGTGCTGAGGATGTTCTTGGGAGCGATGAGCAGGACATTCCGGCCCTCGCGGCAGCAGCGCTCCATGACGGCCAACGCAATGTAGCTCTTACCGAGGCCGACGCCATCGCAGACCATGCATCCATTGTGCGTCTCGATGAGCTTCATCGCGCGACGGTATCCCTGGTCCTGATGGGGATCGAGAGCCGCCAGGATGTCCGAAGTGTCGGCAACGTGGGGCTCCTCCTGCTGGGCGCCCCAAGCCAGGAGCGCCTTAAGGTAGATCATGTAGGGATCATACAGCATGATCTGACGACGTATTTCGTTGAGCACCTCGGACGTTACGGTGTCGGCCTCAGCCTCCTGCCAGCGCTCTTCGTACCATGCGCGCAACTGGGCGGTTTGTTCGAGCGTGAGTTCGACGTTGAGTTCAACGTTCTGGGTCAGCCCGGGTCGGGTGAAGTTGCCGGAACCGATGACTCCGAGCTGCGCTGGGTAGAGCTCCGGGCGCTCGATCAAGTAGGCCTTCGCATGGAACTTCCTGGCGGTATAGCATCGGGCCTCGATGCGGCCCTCGACGAAAAGTTCGGCTACGTTACGGAGGCTCCGAAGGGTGGGCTCGGTCAGCCTGCGTACGAGCAGGTCCGAGTCCGACTGTTCCCGCAACAGCCGCAACAGCTTTGCGCGCTGGGTGGCGTTGGCCTCATCGCCGAACAATATCCTGATCCGCGAGTAGTGGGTCAGCCACGGGCCGACCAAGGCGAGGGCGTCCAGGGAGAAAAACGCCGAGGCGATCGCCAACTCGCGTCCGCCTGCCGAGATGGTCTCGAGTCGGGCGAGAAGCGTGTTGTGGTCGCGGTTATCTATGATGCTTGACGCGGTCGTATGCGACGGCGGCGCGTCATCGTCGAACAAGGTGCGCGGCGTGATTTGCGCACTCATACAGCGCTGACTCTCTCCTTTGTCTCGGCGTGTCGGGCGTTCGTTCTTTCGTGATGGGTAACGGCGAGTCCTGCATGCGCCGGACTCCCGCGGGCGCGGGGCGCGCAGTGTGAGGACACTCGTGGACGCAGGCGACCGCGCACGGCCGGCGGCTATGGGCACGGAGCCGCAAGCGCATTTCGCAATGGTGGCGACGAAGCAGGCTAACTGCGTGCGGCTCGGCGGCCTGTCGGTGGCTGTGTGTGGAGTCCAGGCACCCGGCGGCGGCTTGGCTTGTGGGCAAGGCACATCGGGTGTCCGAGGTCGCCCAACCGATCGTTCATGGTCCAGCGAGGCATCGTACGGGACAATGCCGCTGCGCATGGATCGGCGCTCAGGCGGGCAGAGTCCTGCGTGATGCAGAGCCCCCCTCCTCCTTGCCCCACGCTCGCCCAGGGGGCGGGGGCGACGACGCGCGAACGGCACAGCCGGTGTACTGCCTTCACCACCGCGCTGAAACGCTCGATCTTCTCGATGATCGCCGCTGCCGTGTCGGTCCGGATGAAGGGCTTAAGGTGTTTGTTGCTGGCCTGGATGTGGTTCCCGATGGTCGCGACGAACTCGGGGACGCTGTGGAATGAACAGCGGCGGATGCGCTTGGGCGTGATCTCGCGGAACCTTGCCCTCACCTCGGCAGCGCCGGCAGTTGCCGCATTACACATCTCCTGGGCGAGCATTCCGCATATTCCGCGTGAATCGCGCGATTCGATCAGAAACATCATCACTCCCGCCACCTCCACACGAACCTGCCCAACGGAGCCACATCGCCGCTCAGGTAGAAGTCCATGATGTCGCCGGGCTTCTGGAGGTTGTCGGCCCATTTGAAGGAGAGGTCGAGGGGCTGTCTGGCATCGAGGCCGAGGAGCTTGCGCGGGATGGCGGCTTCGAGGCGATTGCCCCTGACGGCGTAGCGGACCTTGCCGACGCGCTTCCAGTTCCAGCCGCCGGTGCAGACCTCGAGGACGCCCGGCTCGGTGCGGTTGAGGATGAAGTGGAAGCCGTTCCAATCGGGCAAGAGGCGAGAGGCAAGAGGCGATGGGGCTGAGGGCCGAGGGCTGAGGGCTGAGCGAGCGGAGATGAGCAGCCACATCCAGTTGGGATCGGCGGCGGGGGTGATGGGTGCGGCGCATTCGACCATGAAGTAGAGGTTGGTCTTGTCGCGGGCGACCTTGGCGCGGACGATGTCGTTGCGGCCTGTGTCGTTCTTGTAGTGCGTCGAGCCGTAGCCCTGGGCGTCGCGCGGTTTGGTGTTGCCGGGCCAGGATCGGAAGTCGGGCTGCACCGCATCCCATTGCGCAGCCGGTCCGCCAATGCGGATCGTCTTCGGCGCGGATGCCACGGGCTGTTCACGCACGCCCTTGAACCGGCGAATCCTGTCCACCATCTGGCAGTAGTAGTTGTCGCCGTGGCCGCCCTTCATGGGCTCGATGTCGCGGCTGTGCTCGGTGTCGTACTGATCGGGGAAGGCGTTGTCCTTCATGCCCCAGTGCCTGTGCCGACCGGCCACCCATTCGTTCCAGCCGGTGATGAAGACGAACTCCGGGTCGAGCTCGAAGGCGCGGTCCCACTGTTCGGCGAAGTTCAGGCCGTACATGTGGGCATCGGGCCGCCGATCGTGGCCCTTGCGTTTCGTGTAGCTGCGGCCATAGCTGTCGGGCAGGTTGAACGCCGAGCAATGCCCGCCGCTGATGTCGCCGGCGTTCTGGGCCACGCCGACGGTGACCTGCTCGAAGCCTCCGTCGGGCAGCTTCACGTAGCCGTGCTGGGGGTAGTTCTCCAGCCATCCCCATTGATCGTTGCGGCGCGGACCGTCCACGTAGTCGGGCTGACCGGGCCGGAAGGTGAAGAACTCGCGAATCTCGCGGCGCAGCTCCGTTTCGGCCTGGTCGCCGGGCACGTCGGTCAGGTTGTCCGGGTAGGCCATGATGATCGGCTTGCCCTTCCAGATGAACCAGAGGTCGCGCCACTTGCCGGGCTTGTAGAGATCCGTGTACAGGTGCTTGAGGCTCGTCAGGCTGTCGCCGCTGGGCCCAAAGGGGAGCATGAAGGCGATCTGCGGCGTTCGGACGCCGTCTTTGCGCGCCTCGGTCCACACCTCACAGAGGGTCTTGTACTGCTCGTCCCAGGTGAACGTGCCGTTCGTGCAGTCGAAGAACACGGCGTCCACCTGAGCGGCGGCCAGCATTTCGGCATGCTTGCGCAAGACCCAGCGGTCCGTGCCTCGATAGAAGCCGAACAGGGGCTCGTTCCAGTGGTGCGGGTGGTTCCACGGTCCCCAGGCCGGGTGCTCATAGTTTGTCAGCGCATCGGGATGCTCCGTGATGATCTTCGTCACGTTGTAAGGCTCGCCGGCGCCCACATGCCAGGTCCAATAGAAGATGCCAACGTACTTGCCGGGCCGCGGCGCAGGCGCTTCGCCCCGTGTGGCCACCTTGCGCCCCAGGGCATCTACGGCTTCCCACGTATCCGGCATGGCGTCGGGAACGGCGGCAAACGCGGCGGATACGAGCAGGGACAGAGCAATGATGGCGATGAGATGGGACATGGCGGTGGCTCCTTTGCGGCACTGAACTGATTGGAGGATACCCGCGAGGGGATTGCATCTGCCCGTTTCGCGGGAACGCAAGCGGCCGTTGCGGACTGGCGACCGAGGCCTGCAGGACACAGTCCATGGCGAACCCTGGCCTCAGAGATGCCAGGTCGCACCGACCGTCCATGTCCAACGTCGCTACGCCATTCTCGTTGGTGCCGATCACAAGCGCCGGGCTACGGTGGTCGGATTGATAAGGGCGGCGGCAATCGTGCGAGCGTCTATCGCACCCGCCGCACCCAGACCACTCCCGATGCGCCGATGCCCGTGGGCCGCTTCAGGCGAAGCGTGCCACCGGCGTGAGATATGCGCCGCTGGGCGACGCGCCGACCCGTGGCGGTATCGGTCCAGTCGGCGCTGTAGAAGCCCTTTGGCACACTGCGTATGCCGATCGGACCTTCGCCGGTCTCGGAACAGGCGATGTAGGACCTGCCGGGGTAGGCCAACACCCAGGTGGTGCCGTATTCGGCAAGCTCATCATGCGGAGCCATGGTATGGAAATCGGTCGCTTCGAAGAAGCGCTGCTGGATGCGGAACAGACGCAGCAGCTCCGGCGGCGTCGAGGCTATGTCGCAGCCGAACAGCATGGGCATGGCGCCGGCCATTGCTGCCGCCCAGAGGAACCGGCGAGCGGCTTCGGTGTCGGCGCCCTCCATCTCGGTGTCCTCGGCATAGAGGATGCCATAGCGGCCCGAGGCGCGCTCGAGTGCCTCAAGGGCGCCCCGATGAACCTGATCGAGCGGCACATTGAGCTGCATGGCAAACAGGGAGAGGCGGCCTCCTGCGGCCCAGCTCTTGAACTCGATGCCGCTATGGTGATGGTTGGCAACGATGCGCCCCGGACGGTCGGCGGCGGCGATCACGTCCGCGATGGCCTGACAGCGGCGCACCGAGTATGCCTCTTCAGCTTCCTCGGCGATCACCCAGATCAGGTTATCGTGATGTCGGAAGCGCCGAACAAGACGCTCGACGAAGCGGCGTTCATCGGCGCCGACCCGATCGCCGGTGTTCCAGACCCGGGCGCTGTCGTCGTAGAGAAACAGGACGACAACAATGCCGCTGCGGTCCATGGTCTCGAACCAGTGTTCCCACTGATCCAGGATGGCCTCGCTGACGCCACGCGCCGGATTCGAACCGACGAAGGGATTGTGATCGGGCTTGCCATCGCCGCCATGCGATCGGATCGCCTGAACATAGACGCAGTTGCCTCCATGCCGAATCAGCTTGCGGATGAGCTCCATTTGGTCACCATCACGCGTTCCGTCGGCTCGCCTGATGCCGCGGTACAGGAAGTCCTCGGGATCGCCCGGGCCGGAGATGAAGACATGCCGGCCGCCCTGTCGCCTCAGCCACATCGGGTTCTGCGGATCACGAACGAGCAGGCCCGACGCGTTGGGCCGGCTCTTCTGCGATCTCGGGGCATCTTCGGTGATCGCAGCCGTTCCGGCAATCGCGAGCGCGGCAGTGACGGCCATGACGAGGCCCGCACCGGCGGCCCGTAACGTCCTGAGGTTGTGTTCAGGCATGGGGATCCTCCCTCGTGTGCCGCTTGCCCTCCGCGGCTTGCTTAACAGCATCATAACAGACGCTTAGCCGTGCGATGAACTTGACGTGCGATACTTGGTGACGATGATGACAACAGTTCGCGACCGATCGGCTCGATATGCATGCAGACGGCGTCCGCTTTCGCTCCGGCAGGTCGCGTTTGATCCGCGCCCGGCATTCAGTCCCGGCGCTTCAAATAGCCCTTCGTTGCGCTACACGTTACCTATCCCGCGCGGTGCCTGTGTGGTCGCCGCACCGGATTGAGCAGTTTCCACCGCACGCCTCCACTTCTCTCCCTTGCCTTGCCGCCTGCTGCCATCGGTTGCAGGCGGCCTTCTCTTTGGGCACTGCGCTGACTCTTGAGGTCGTTGGCCGTTCGCCGACGGCGATCCACGCTTGATCCGCCACCGCGTCCATCTGGAAGGCATTTTGTCGGCGCACAACGAAACAGACACCATCACGCGCGGATCACGTCGCGGCGGACAGGTGCGCCCATGACTTCTCCTCAATCACCACCATTGCTGTACCGAAGCTCCATTGAGGCAATGGGCTGCCTGTTCGAATGTTTCGTCCCGGGCGCCGATGCCGTCGAAGCCCTCGCCATCGGGCACGAGGCGCTCGACGAGGTCGCGCGGCTGGATGCTCAGCTCAGCCACTATCGCCAGGACAGCGACATCGGGCGGCTGAACCTGTACGCCGCGACCGATTGGGTGCGAGTTGAGCCGGAGCTGTTCGCGCTGCTTCAGCGGTGTGCCGCACTCACCAAAGCCACAGGCGGCGCCTTCGACATCTCGGCGGGGGCTCTCCTGAAGGCCTGGGGTTTCCATCACGGGTCCGGACGTGCCGCTTCCGAGGCTGAGGTGCGTACCGCCCTGGAACACTCCGGCATGCGCAGAGTCCTTCTCGACCCCGATCAGCATCTGGTACACTTTGGCGCATCTGAGCTGACATTGAACCTCGGCGCCATCGGCAAGGGCTACGCCCTGGATCGGGCTGCCGAGGTGTTGCGCTTCTACGGCCCCACGGACGGGGTCATCCACGGCGGACGCAGCACGATCCTGGCCCTTGGCCTAACCCCATTGGGTGAGCCATGGGAGTTTGTCCTCAGGGACCCACGCGACCGCAGAACACCTATCGAAACGGTCCGGTTGCGAGACGCGGCGCTGTCCACGTCCGGCAGTTACGGCCAGTTTGTGGAGGTTGATGGCGTGAAATGCGGCCACGTACTCGATCCGCGCACCGGTTACCCGGTTCAGGGCCCCCTCAGCGTGTCCGTCATCGCGCCCAACGCGACGGATGCCGATGCGCTCTCCACCGCGTTCTACGTCATGGGCGTCGAGCAGGCAGCCGAGTATTGCGCGTCACGCCCCGACATTGCGGCCGTTATCCTCGAGGAAGATTCCTCGTCACCGAGTGCCATTGCCGACCCTGAAGGGCGCGCAGCGGCCACCGGTGCAAGCTCCCCCGCCGACTATTCCGTCGGTGTTCCCTCACTGCAGCCCCTTCGTGTCACAAGGATCGGACTGCCGTGATTCTGCGCGTCGTCCGTCGGCGGCTCTATCGCACACGCCTATGGGCGATGCTCAGTGTAGTAGGTCCTGGAATCATCGCGGCCAACGCCGACAACGACGCCACGGGGATCCTCGGATACACCCTGGCAGGAGCCCGTTTCCAGTATGGCCTGCTGTGGGCTCTCGTCGTCTGCACGATCGCCCTGGCCGTCTGCCAGGAGATCGGAGCCCGGATGGGTGCGGTTACGGGCAAGGGGCTGGCCGATCTGATCCGCGAGGAGTACGGCGTGAAGATGACCGTGGTCGCCATGGCCGCGCTGCTAATCGCCAACGGAGCCACAACGGTGGCCAACTTCGCGGGAATACTTGCGGCCATCCAGATATTCGCCGGTCCGGAGATACGCTTTGTCGTCCTTCCGGTCGTAGCCGGAGCGGTCTGGCTGCTCGTTGCTCGGGGTTCGTACCGCGGTGTCGAGCGCATCTTGCTGCTGGCTACGGGTGTCTATCTGCTCTACGTCATCAGCGCCTTCATGGCGCATCCACCGTGGCAGACGGTCCTTCGTGAAACGGCAGCGCCTGACCTGGGAGGACTGACCGATCTCGGCGGCTACGTGTTCGTGCTCATCAACCTCATCGGCACCACGATCACGCCGTGGGGTCAGTTCTACATTCAGGCGTCCGTGCGCGACAAGGGCATCCGGGCCGAGGAGTACGGATACACCCGCATGGAAGTGTTCGTTGGAGCTGTGTTCACCACCGGCATCGCCTACTTCATCATCGTCTGCTGTGGAGCCACTCTGCACATTGCCGGCGTCCACCACATCGAGGATGCCGGTCAGGCCGCCGCCGCACTGCGCCCATTGGCTGGTCCCGTCGCGTCCTTGCTCTTCGCCATCGGCCTGTTCAACTCCGGTTGCTTCGGGGCCGTCGCGGTGCCGCTTTCCACCGCCTATGCCGTCACAGAGTCGCTCGGATGGGAGTCGGGCGTCGGTCGCCGCCCCAAGGAGGCTCCCCTGTTCATCGGGGTATACACCCTGCTGGTGGTCGGGTCGGCCATCGTTGTCATGCTCTTCCCGAAGCACCTCACCACGCTCATCATTCTTCCGAACGTCATTGGCGGTATGCTGTTGCCGGTCATACTCGTCGCCATGCTGCGTCTCGTGAACAACCGCCGACTGATGGGCGCCTATGTCAACGGACCGGTCATGAACGCGGTAGCCTGGCTGACAGCCGTCGCTCTGATCCTGCTTTCCATCGTGCTGATCCTCGGATCGGTTTTCGGCCGTTAGTGGAGTCTGAATGCATATGAGATCACTGTTCATCCTGCTGTACGTCGCGGCCCTCGTGGGCATCGGGCAGGCATCCTTCGCCCAACCTGCGGCCGCACCTCCGTCGGGCGTGCGCCCCGACGGAACGCCCATGCCGCTCAGCGATCCCGCTGACACAACCGTCTGGCCTAATCGGACCAGCAGGGCCAACTCCGACGAGTGGATCGTAAAGAACCATGACCGCATCCGGGTCATGAGGCCGCGCCTGCTCATGATCAACTTCTCGAACGAAGTCGCGCCGGACAAACCGATGCGGCTCGCCAACGACTTGATCGCCGCACTCAAGGAAAGCAGCCGCTATCACGGTTACAAGGACCCGAGCGCTCCTGCCTTCCTGGAGTACACGGTGTGGCGGTACGTTGACCTCCGCGACCCGGGAGCGGCCAAGGGCAACTCATCGCGCTCGCCCATCAAGAAGGACGTCGAAGCGCCCCACGCAAACTGCGACTATGGCGGGTTCTTCTCGGACGAGTTCGCACGCCACATCGGCGTCCGCGACCCGAAGGACCCGAAACGCTTCCTCCGGCTGGACGAACTGGTGGACCAGGGATATGTCCACGAGGTCTGGTTCACGGCTGCTCCGGCGGGCGACTTCCGGTGCCTCGAGTGCGTGGAGCTCAAGCCTGTCTACGACGAGCAGTTCAGACGGATTCCCGGCCGTTACGTCCAGTCAGGGAACGGCGGCGATGAGGATCAGAAATGGACGGGCCGGTCCGTGCGGATCAACTCCCTGAACCATGATCGCGGCATCGGCTGCGGCATGGAGAACCTTGGCCATTCCATGGAGGGCATGGCTCACGGAAAGGCCATCCCCTACTTCACAAAGTACTTCAACGAATACGCCGGCTTCGACCTCGACAAGCGCTGCGGCTTGCCCATCAACTCGTTCTACCCCCTTTGGGGCGAAGGCAAGGGCATATCGTATCCGAGCCCCAACGTCGCCGTCGTGACCGACGGAAAGGACACCTGGCGCATCGAGA
This sequence comes from Chthonomonas calidirosea, assembly GCA_020722705.1. GTDB lineage: Bacteria > Armatimonadota > Chthonomonadetes > Chthonomonadales > CAJBBX01 > JAAYVH01. The sequence goes on from DYKI01000031.1 coordinate 14,092, forward strand.
ACTACATTGCCGCCGGCGGCAATGTCCACTTCCCCCCGAACGCGCGCCGCCATTACGATCAGGCCAACAGCGAGCCTGTGCTGTCAACGATCGAAGACTGGCGCATCGGGAGCGCAAACGGCAAGGATGAAGTGAAGCTCTGGACCAACGCAGTCCTTGCGCAGTACGAGAAGGTCGCGCCCGATTGCATGGGCAAATGGCTTGTCTACTGGCGTCAGAACATGCCCGGCTACCGCAACCGCGCCAAGGACGATCAGGGCAAACCGATGAAGAACTGGTTCGTGTTCCTGTTCTACTGATGCGTAAGTCGCTGAGGCGTGCGGATCGCGGCCTGCTGCACCGATCCGGCTATCGCCCCGACACGTATCCCTGACCGAACTGCGCCGTGAACGGCTCCAAAAGCGTCAGGGCATCGCCCCGATGAACTTCAGCACCAACACATAGTGGCATGCACTGCCGGCCATGACGAACAGGTGCCAGAGGTCGTGGCCATCGAAGACGTTCGGCCAATACCGGGGCCATTCGGTGGCGTAGAAGACCACCCCGCCCGTGTAGGCCACGCCTCCGCCGATGAGCCACCATAGCGCCGCCGGAGGCAGGGCGGCGCGCATCGGGCCGATGGCAATGATGGCGATCCAGCCCATGAGGATGTAGAGCGTCACGCGGACCCAGTGCGGGCATGCCCGCCAGACGACCATCGCCACGATCCCGGCAATGGCGATTCCCCAGACCGTCCCGAAGATGCTCCAACCCCATCCACCGCGCAGCGCAACGAGGCACAGCGGAGTGTACGTGCCCGCTATGAGCAGGAAAATGCTCATGTGGTCGAGCTTGTTGAGCCACCGCTGTGCCCGCGGCCCAACCCGGAGCGAGTGGTAAAGCGCGCTGGCCGTGTAGAGAACGATCAGCGTTGCGCCGTAGATGGCGAAGCTGACCGTATGCCAGACACGTCCTTGCGCGACGAGGAGGAGATACACGAGGCCGACCACGGACAGAACGGCTCCAACGCCGTGTGAGATGCCGCTGAAAGGTTGACGCAAGACCTGATTGAGGGCGATTGCCATCGGCGCTCCATTCATGGCGCCCCGTTCGGGCCACCGAGAAACAATACGGTTCTGAATCGCTCAGGGTTTGTGCAGTTCGGTCGGGAGACTGCGCGGCCCACAAGTTCCGTTGACGCGAGCGGCTCGTCAGCCTATGGTCGAGGTCCGCCCAGACAAGGTCGCGCCCGCCGCCGATATCATTGACGGCGCGACCGATGCCGGCGCCAACGTCATCGAAGCCGTATTTGAGGTGGAGTGACGCGAGGGTCACAAGACGTGACGTGCGGCGCGGACTGAGCCTCGCCCTCCCACGAACGCAGGCCATCGGTTGACTGCGAAGCGAACCGAGGCCCCTGATGGAAACGGGGCACGACTCGAGCCGTGCCCCATGGCGCGCTCGGAGGGATTCGAACCCCCGACCTTCTGATCCGAAGTCAGAAGCTCTATCCACTGAGCTACGAGCGCATCAGAGTGTATTGTAGCACAGTGTCCTCGGTCAGGGCCGAACTCATGGCGCCGAGCGGTTCCCGGACGCCGAAAGATCGCCACGGCGCACGTGGACCTCGATGCGCGATATGTCGCCCGTCCGGCTCAGCACCGCGGCGCTCTCGTCACGCGTCAGGACCGGCTCGGCGCGTCGGTGCACGTCGCCGTCGCTTCGCACAAGGCTCAATCCGGCATCATCGCTGAGCGTGTAGACGACCGGCGTGCCGCAATAGGTGAACGCGATACTGCTGGGCGGCAGGTCGAGCGACTGCATGCGGCCACGAGCGTCAACGCAGTCGAATCGGGTGGCATCGGGATGGAGCTCCGAGGCGTCGAGCAGCTTCGGGTCAAACCGGATGATGCCATCGCACACGATCACACCAAGCTCACCCCAGCGCGTCAGGATTTCCTCTTTGACCTGCCCCGTCATGCCGGGCTGCTGGGCTCCGGCGTGGCGCGGTGAATGGGAATAGGGGTCCGTCGGAAACGCGCCATAAACGTGGGCGGGCTTGCGATAGCCCAGGCCGTCGCGCACCTGACGATAAGCGTCGGCGAGGCCGTCAATGACCGCCGCCTTGGCCCCGCTCGTCACTGCCTGGAGCCAGTTCTCCTGTATCGCCACGAGCAGCTTGGCCACCATATGCCAGTAGATGCTGCCCAGCCCCTCGAACATGAAGAAGCACCCGCTGCGCCCGGTGAACTCGCTGTGGCGGAACACCTCCTCCCAGAGCTTCAACACGGCGTCGCGGTCACGAGCGGCAGCCGCAGACCACCGGGGCGCCGCGGCCAGGGCATCGAGACACTGGCCGACATCGCCGGCATTGCGCAGGTCAGCGTTGAAATGGAGGCCGCCATCCTCATCCATCACGACGAGCGACCGGTCGCCGGCGGCCGTCAACTCGGACAGGATCGGCGCCGCCGAGCACGCGTCTGTGGGAAGCGTGTTCTTCGCAAGGTAGGAAGGCAAGTCTCTATCGGGATAGAGCAGAAAGCTGTTCTGGTCGGGCCGATACAGGGCGCTGTCTCGCAGGGCATGGCAGACCTGCAGCGCTTCCTCGCCACCGAGCACTCCGGCACTGAGCACCGCCACCTGGCCTTCGAGCATGGGCGCCAGGCGGCCTATTGCGGCCCCGTCGCGCGTCAACGAGAGGATGTTGTAGCTATGGTACAGCCCGTCGTCGCGGCGGTTGGCCCGAATGGTGCCCTCGACGACCTCGAGCGCCCGGGCGATCAGCTCCCGCACGGACGCGACCGACACCCATCGCTCGCCGCGAAGCCCTTCGCGATAGATGCGATTGCGGTAGCGCTCACCCGCGCGCCCGAGCGACTTGAGCGCCGCCAGGCGGTCGGCATCGGTCATGGGCCCGGTTGGCGGGATCGTAGCAAGCGCCGCATTCACGGCTTCGACGAGATCGGCAACCGCCTCCGAGATCGGCAGCGGCTCGTCGCCGGCCTGCACAAGCAGGCGACCCAGCCACACCAGATAGCGGCGCAGATAGCACGTTGTCACAACGGACAGCCCCCAGCCCGCAAGGGCGTTGTTGGCGTCGTTCCATTCGGGCCTCTGGGTGTTGAGCCAGATGCCGCCTTCCGGCACGAGATTGGTGAGCTTCGCGAGGAGGGGCACCAGCAGCTTCTCGGCCAGACTCACGAGTACAGGCCGGCCATCGTCGCCAACCAGCAGCCGCCCATCCCCGCCAATCTCGGCAGCGCGCGCCATGAGCCGTACATGGGCCTCACGGTTGAAGCGGATGGTGTGGCGCGGATCGGCAAGCATTGCGTCGAGCCCGACAATCTCGTAGGGGACGTGAGCGTAAGCATACTTCCCCTCGCGCAGGGACCTCAGCGCCGCGCCGGGGAACATGGCATCGCGAGCCTCGAGCAGGCGCAGCAGATAGATGATCTGGTGGTCGCCCCAGTAGCCGAAATGTCCCCAGGCATCCGCGGGGTCGGCCACTTCCCAGTCCACTCCCTCGCGCGTAATGCGGTATGGGTTGTAGCCGTCCGCCGTGGACGCGCTCAGGAACGTCGCGATCATCGGCTCCAGGGCTGACGGAAAGCTCCGGGCAAGCGCCTCCCAGTTCTGGAAGATGTCGCGCCAGTTGCCCTGATACATCCGGAGCGGTCGGCCCTGTTCGTCCTTCAGGCGGATGGCGAAGCGGTTCCATGGGCGGCTTGGATCGCCGTGGCGGCGGCTGAACGTCAGGGGCAGATACTCGCCGATGATCCGCCGAAGATGCGGATCATCCGGCCCGGTGGCTGAGTGCGAAGCGTGTCGAAACCCAGGGCCGGATGCCCACGCCGCCAAGTCCGAGAGACCCATCGTCTCGGGCAAACCGGCCAGCCACTCAGCATGTCGTTCGGCCACAGCCCGGTTGCGCTGCCGAACGAACTCCGCGAGGTCAGCCGACGGAAACGCGCCCCCATCGGGGAACGTGCCTCCGCGCATACAGTTGAACACCACATTGGCCGTGTGGTGAGCGCAGGCGGCAGGGTCCTCTGTGGACTGCAGGCCATCGGCGCCTCCGACGAGGAGACGCAGGGCACGGCGATCCTCGGCAACGGCCCGGCGAGCCTCCGCCAACACACGCTCCGGGGCCCGCAGGGCGTTGCGCAGCCCCACGACCGCAGCCGGATCGAGCCACGTGTCCGCGCCCATGACCCACTGATGCTGTGCGCCTGCCGGGATCTCTCCGTCCATGCCCACAAGGAGTGCGCCGAACTGGCCGCGCACCTCATGTTCCGATTCGATCGGCTCGCCTCGGCGGAACGCCGGGACCTGCCGTTCGCTGAGGAGCATGGTTGAACATCCTTGCCCGGCGCACCATGCGACGCCGGCGCGCAACGACTCCACCGGCTCGGGCCGATCGGCGATGGCCGCGTTCAGCGTGTAGACGCCCAGTGCCGACAGGCCGCATGGGATCAGCTCATGCCGCATGTAGCCTGCTGCGAGGTAACTCAGGCGCGCGTAGGTCTCCTGGGTCACTCCGGGCGCGATCATGTGCCGCCACCCGTCCAGCAGCCGAACCCGGACCGGTTCGGCGCCGGTGTTCTCAAGGCGGCACAGGCGGATCAACCCGTAGGGCTCGCACGTCGCCAGCTCCCAGGCGAAGCGCAAGCCGAGGTCCTCGTTGGTCTCCTCGAAGATCACTCCGGCGCCGAGGACGTGCTTCAGGAGCCTTCGGCGGATGCGGTATGGAATGCCGTCGCCTTGCCACGGCTCCCATAGGCGCCATCGGCCCTTGCGTTCAACAAGACACACGGTGAGGCAGCCCGATGAGCCCGGCCGCAACACCTTGTCGGCCGTCTGATAGGGAAAGATGCCGCGGTCCGGCTCGACGCGCCCTGCCGTGAACTGGGCGTTGCTGCCCACGAAGAGCCACATGTCCGAGGCGCCGACAACCGACATGAGGAACGCCGGCATGGCGTCCACGTCGGTCAGGCATACCCACTGGTCGCCGCCAATCTCGGTGAAGCCCATCGCAGGTTCTTGGGGACGCGGCGCGCATAGCGAGTCACCCAGGTGGATCGGGTCTCGATTCATCCGTCGAACGACCTCCGTCTCGGGCCAGGACACCGGCGGCCCGTCACCCGTTGGTTCGCCGCGACTCAGTGCTGTACCTTCGTGCCCGAAAATGGAACGCCCCTTGCAGACCCGAAACGGCACACCACAAAAGAACGGGCCCGAGCGTTCCTGCCCGGACCCGATAGCGTGCGAACGTCCGCGGCGTCAGCGCCGAGGACGAAAACGCGCGCGCGGAACATCATCGTCGGAGTCAGTCTCGGCTCGTGGTGCGCGGTGTCTCTCCGGTTCTCGGGGCCGGTCTCGGCGGTCGCCGCGCGGTGGTCCCGACGGACGCCCGCCGCGATCCTGAGTGATCGGCTTTACGTCGGCGGAGTTGAAGGGCTTATCGAGGCCGACGGCGCTCAGATTCACTCGTCCCTGCGCGTCCACTTCGACCACACGCACCCGAATCTCGTCGCCGACCTTCACAGCCTCATCGGGACGGCGGATGGGGGTCTCGGAGAGGCGTGACGTGTGGACAAGCCCCTCCTTGCCTGGCGCATACTCGACAAACGCCCCCATGCCCATGATCCGCGTGACCTTGCCGGTGAACTCGGCTCCGACGGGAACGTCGCTCGTGATGGCCTTGATGGCCGCCGCCGCGCGCTCGCCGGCTTCGGCATCGGTGGCCGCCACATAGACGGTGCCGTCCTGCTCGATGCTGATGTCGGCTCCGGTATCGGCTTCCAGCTTCTTGATCGTCTTGCCGCCGGGGCCTATGACCTCGCCGATCTTCTCCGGACTGATATGGATCGTGATTAGCCGTGGAGCATAACGGCTCAGGTCTTCGCGTGGAGTCTCGATGGCGGTCAGCATCCGAGCAAGGATATGGGCACGGCCCTGCTTCGCCTGAGCGAGCGTGGCGCGCACCATCTCCATCGTCAGCCCGCGAATCTTCGTATCCAACTGGATCGCGGTGATGCCGGCCGAGGTGCCGGCGACCTTGAAGTCCATGTCGCCGGAGAAGTCCTCCATGCCCTGAATGTCCGAAAGAACGGTCCACTTGTCGGCGCGGGTCATGAGGCCCATGGCGATGCCGCTGACCGGGGCAACGATCGGTACGCCCGCGTCCATCAGGGCCAACGTCGAGCCGCAAGTCGCGCCCATGGACGTGCTCCCGTTCGACTCAAGCACCTCGGAGGTCAACTGCATCGTATAGGGGAAGACCTCCTTGGCAGGCACGACCGGCAGCAGCGCGCGCTCTGCGAGGCACCCGTGTCCGATCTCACGGCGTCCGGGTCCCCGAAGCGGTCGGGTCTCCCCGACCGAGTAGGGCGGGAAGTTGTAGAAGTGCATGTAGCGCTTCTCCTGGTCGCCTTCGAGACCGTCCACAAGCTGAACGTCGTCGGTCGAGCCGAGCGTCACGCTCGTCAGCACCTGGGTCTGTCCGCGAGTGAACAGGCCCGAGCCGTGGACGCGCGGCAGCAAGCCGACCTCCGACGTAATCTGCCTGATATCCGTTACGCCTCGCCCATCCGGTCGGATGCCTTCCTCGATGATGAGCGCCCTGACCTGCTCTTTGACAACCTTCTCGACCGCCTCCTCAAGCTCGGCAGGCTCACCTTCGAAATCGGGCGACAGGCGCTCGACGATCTCGGCCTTCAGCTCGGCGAGCCCGGACTCGCGAGAGGCTTTGTCGGGGTTCTGGATGGCCTGCCGGAGTTCACTGGCCGTACGATCACGCACCAACTGGATGGTCTCGGGTCGAGGACCGACCAGCACAATCTCCCGCTTCGGCTTGCCGGCTTTCTCGGCGATCTCACGCTGCAAGGCGCACTGCTCGCGAACGGCAGCGTGCCCGAACTCGATGGCGGCGGCGACGTCTTCCTCGCTGACCTGATCCGCGCCAGCCTCGAGCATGTTGACGGTGTCCTCGGTCCCCGCAACGATCAAGTCGAGATCGGATGCCTGAATCTGCTCGATCGTCGGGTTGATCACCCACTCGCCGTCAATGCGCCCGACGCGAACGCATCCCACCGGGCCATTCCAGGGGATGTCGGAAAGCATCAGCGCCGTTGACGCGGCAACGACGGCCAGCACATCCGGGGGGTTCTCGAGCGCAACGGAGAGTGAAGTTACGATCACCTGCACTTCGTTGCGCATACCGGCAGGGAACAGGGGCCTCACGGGCCGATCAATAAGACGCGAGGTGAGGATAGCCTTCTCGCTTGGCCGGCCGCCCCGCTTGATGAAGCCGCCGGGGATCTTGCCAACGGCGTACTTCCGCTCTTCATAGTCGCAGGTCAACGGGAAAAAGTCCATACCTTCCCGCACCCCGCTTGACATCGTGGCCGCTGCGAGCAGCACAGTATCGCCCGACTGCAGCCAGACTGCTCCACCGGCTTGCTTCGCAAGCTTACCCGTTTCCAGGATAAGCGGCGAGCCGCCGGGTGTTCCTTCGACTCTTGTTGTCAACTCATTCTCCCACTGCACACATGGAGGTTCAGCGGCGCAAACGACAATAGCTCGGAGGGCCAAGCCCATCCGAGCTCTATCCGATTGCGTTCGCCGCCCCCGGTTCCTATAGCTTGCTTCGAATGCCGAGCCGGCTGACCAGCGCGCGATATCGTTCGATATCCCTTGCGCTCAGGTAGTTCAACAGGCGTCGCCGGCGTCCCACCATCATCATCAGGCCACGCCGTGAATGATGATCATGCTTGTGCACCTTCAGGTGCTCGTTGAGCTGGTTGATCTGAGCGGTCAACAGCGCAACCTGGACCTCAGGCGACCCGGTATCCGTCTCGTGTGTCTTGTTCTCTTCGATGATTGCGACCCGTCTGTCGCGAACAAGCGCCACCTTCCGGGACCCTCCTCTTACCCTACTTCTTGTAATGGTCGAGTATAGCCGATTCCGGGGCTTTGCGTCAAAACCGGCGCATCAGTCCTCGACATGGCGCTCAATGTGGCGATGCCCGCAGCTCCCGAGAGCGGACGCCCAACCAGTAGCGCCGGAAAACGACGCGAAACAGCGCGGCCACGGGAGCCGCAAAGAACATACCCAGCAGTCCGGCGAACTCCTGACCGATCAGCAGCACCACGATGATCACCACGGGGTGGAGACGCAGACGGTCGCCCACCATCAGCGGCATGATGAACTTGCTCTCGATGAAATGCAGAACCGAGAAGAAGGTCAGCACGACAACGGCAACGCCCGAGCCTCTGGTTGCCCATGCCAGCAAGACGATGGGGATGCCGCCGACGATCGGCCCGACAATCGGTATGGCGCGGGTCAGTCCGGCCAGGATACCCAGAGTGACGGGGTACGGCGTACCGGCCAATCCGAGGCCGACGCCAACCACCACGCCCGCTATGAGGCACAGGATCGCCTGGCACACGACGAAGCTGAACATGATCTCGTTGAACTCGTGGATCATGCGCAGTACCTCGCGCCATCGTCTGCGCGGGAGCATGCCGACGAACTCCCGCTTCAACTGACGGCTTTCCACGGCGAAATAGAACGCGAGAACCGGCAAGAGCACGATCTCGACAATGTGAAGCGCCAGCTCGCCGGTGCGCCTGATGCCGAACCCCAACCACGACGTGGCGCTCCCCGAAACGGACCCACCTCCGTTCCCGCCGCCGAACTGCTGTTCCAGCCAGCGCCGGTAGGACGGCTTGACATTGGAGCGATACCACTCGATGGCCGACTGCTCCATCCTGACGATCTCCTGCCTGTACGTCTCCCAGTTCTCCTGGACGTTCTGGAGCTCCACAGTGAACGGGCTCATCAGAAACCGCACGGAGTACCAACCGCCGATCACGAGAAGCGCCAGAACATAGAGCGTCGCGATGATCCTCCGTCCCCGGAGCGAAATGCTCGGCGTCGGGCGCCATTTGCGAGGCACACAGAGGAGCATCGCTCGCCAGGCTGCGTTATGCGTTATCCGGAACACCGGCATGCGGGCCATCCATCCGGCAAGCGGCCGCATGATATACGCCAGGATGGTCGCGACGAAAAGCGTGACGATGAGTGACCGCAGGCGGCCCACGACGTATACCGACCCGGCGATGACACCGACAATGAGCGACACCCGCACGAGCAGTCGCAGCGTCGCTGCCATCCATGCATCGGCCTGGCTCCGAGTCTCGGTCATTGTGCTCATCCGCCTGCTGATCTCGACAAGTCCGAGAGGCCCGCTTCGCCCTCGATCGCCTTCCGAATCCTCTCCGCCGCTCGACCGTCGCCGTATGGGTTCATGCCGACCCGCATGGATGCTGCCGCCCCGGGGTCGGAGAGGAGCGCGCCTGCCACAGACACGATGCGGTCCGGGTCGGTACCGACGAGGCGCGCTGCCCCGGCGGCGACACCTTCGGGCCGCTCGGTCGTGCGCCGGAGCACGAGCACGGGCACCCCCAGACTCGGCGCCTCTTCCTGAATGCCGCCGGAGTCGGTCAAGATGAGCGCAGACCGCTGCATGAGTTTGACGAATGGGGCGTAGCTCGGCGGCTCCACCAGGTGGACGCCTTCCACGTCGTCGAGTTCCTTCCTTACGATCTCGCGAACCGCAGGGTTGCGGTGCATGGCGTAGACGAACCGAACATCCGGGAAGTTCCGCGACAGCTCGGCGATCGCCCGGCAGATGCCGGCCAGAGGCTCGCCGAGGTTCTCGCGACGGTGGGCCGTGATCAGGACCAGCCGCGCGCCGGAAGCAAGCAGCTCGGCAATCGCAGGGTCGTCAATGGCCGGATCCAGCCGCGCAACGGTCAGCAGAGCGTCTATGCCCGTGTTACCCGTTACCGCTATCCGCGCGGTCTCGACGCCTTCACGCAGCAGGTGCCGGCGGGCGTCTTCGGTCGGCGCGAAGTGAAGCGCCGCGATATCTGCGACCAGCTTCCGGTTCATCTCCTCGGGGAAAGGGTCGTACATCTTGCCGGTGCGGAGGCCAGCTTCGACGTGTCCGAAGGGGATCTGATGGTAGAAGGCCGCGAGAGCCGCAACGAAGGTCGTGGTCGTGTCGCCCTGGGCCAGCACGATGTCCGGCTGCACGTCGGCCAACGCCTCGTCAAGGCCGTTCAGTGCGCGTGTGGTAATGCCTGCAAGGGTCTGGCGATGCTGCATGATGTTCAGGTCGCGATCCGGCTCGATGCCGAACACGTCGAGGACCTGATCGAGCTGTTCGCGATGCTGCCCTGTGACCACGGTTGTCACGTTCCAGCGTTCAGGATGCGCCCTGAGCTCCAGCACGATGGGCGCCATCTTGATGGCATCGGGCCGAGTGCCGAAGACGCACATGGCTGTGCGGACTCGGGGCTCAGCGTGAGACATGGAAAAGGACCACAGCCGCAATGCAGAGCGCGAAGGTACAGCCATAGATGACCCAAACCGCTTGCCGATGCGTCAGTCCGCGGTCGAGGAGACGGTGATGGATATGACGCCGATCGCCGAGGGTCAGGGGCGATCCGCTCATGGCGCGCTTGATCAGGACGACGCCGAAATCGAAGATGGGCACGCCGAGCACCAGTATGGGCAGAACCACCGAGACCGCGGCTGCCACCTTGAATGTGCCCATGATGGAGATGCCGGCGAGCATCAGGCCCAGGAACTGCGCGCCGACGGTGCTCATGAACACCTTCGCAGGGCTGAAGTTGTAGCGCAGGAACCCGATGCAAGCGCCCGCCACTGCGGCGGCAACCAATGCAATGGTGGGACCGCCAACCTGTCTGGATGCCGCCGCCAGGAGCGCCAGCGTCGCCGCCGAGATGGCGCAGACGCCAGCCGCGAGGCCATCGAGCCCATCAATGGCGTCCACGGTCTTGGTGACGAGCAGCACCCAGAAGACGGTGACGCCAATGCTTACGGGCAGGCTCAGGGGTATCCACCGCGCCGGGTCGTAGCCGGTTGCGGCACTTTCGACTAGAGGTCGGGTCACTCCTTCGATGCGCACCCCGAAGAGCACGAGCACAACCGCCGCCGCAGCGATGGAGCCGATCTGCCAGATTGGCCTGAGATCGCGCACGTCGTCGAGCATGCCGATGAGGGCCACCCACGTCGCGGCCAGCAGGAGCCCGACAAGCTGCCAGCTCCAGCCGTTGACGCCGTCCGTCCGCCAGTGCCGATAGGACACGCCCAGAACCACCGCGACGATCACTCCGGCATAGATCGCGATGCCTCCCCACCGCGGCGTGGGCTCGATATGCACATCCCGGTCGCGCGGGATGGCCATGACGCCCCAGCGCGTTGCCAATCTGATCGTCCACGGGGTCACCAGTGTGGTGATGCCCATGGCAATCAGAAAGCACGCCGTCAGCGCGATCACAGCAGCTTCTCCGCAACTCCGCCGGCATCCGGCTGAAGGCGCACGATCTCGAGGCCGGCCTCCCGGAACACATCCATGGCGAACTCGTCGGGATACTCGCCGTCGAAGACAACCTTGATGATGCCTGCATTCACAATCATCTTGGCGCAGTGATTGCAGGGCTGGCAGGTGACGTATAGCGTGGCGTCACGCGTGGATACGCCGTTCAGAGCTGCCTGCACGATGGCGTTTTGCTCCGCATGGACAGCGCGGATGCAGTGCCCGTTCTGCATGCAGCCCCGGGGCCAGTCGTGCAGTGGGCCATCGGGAGGGCAATGACTCAGGCCGCGCGGCGCGCCGTTGTAGCCGGTGGTCAGAATCCGTCGGTCGCGCACGATCACAGCACCGACCGAGCGGCGCGGACAGGTGGCCCGCGTCGAGACAACACGGGCTATCTGCATGAAGTACTCGTCCCAGCTTGGCCGATCCATGTTTCGCCTACCCCGATGGTCGAGTCCCACGGGCCATCCGGCTATGCCACTCCCTCGGGCATCGGAAACCGTGCCGCCAGCGCGCCAACCCGTTCGGCTACGCTCGCCTGTACAGCCGCATCGTCCAACGAAGTCAGCGCCGTGTCGAGCAGATCGGCAACGAGGTCCATTTCGGCCTCCCCGAAACCTCGCGTTGTGACGGCAGGGGCGCCCAGCCGGATGCCGCTGGCTACCCACGGCTTTTCGGGGTCGCCCGGGATCATGTTGCGGTTGACCGTGATCCCGACCTTGTCGAGAGCGACTTCCGCCCTTCTGCCGGTGACCTTCTTCGACCGCAGGTCACACCAGACAAGGTGGTTGTCGGTGCCGCCGGACACCAGCGTCCATCCCCGCTCAAGCAGCCCCCTGGCCAGAGCGGCCGCGTTTCGACGTATTGCCCGCTGATACTCGATGAACGCCGGCTGCAGCGCCTCGTGAAACGCCACAGCCTTGGCAGCGATGACGTGCATGAGCGGCCCGCCCTGCATGCCCGGGAATACGGCCTTGTCAATGGCGGCCGCGTGCTCGGCAGTCGTGAGGATCATGCCGCCGCGCGGCCCGCGGAGTGTCTTGTGGGTGGTGGTCGTTACGAACTGGGCGTACGGAATCGGGGACATATGCTCGCCCGCAGCTACAAGCCCGGCAATGTGCGCGATGTCGGTCATGAGCGGACACCCGACGCTGTCGGCGATCGCGCGCAGCCTTGCGAAGTCAATCTCGCGGGCATAGCAGCTCGCGCCGGCCACAATCAGTTTGGGCCGATGCTCATCGGCAAGGCGCGCGACGTTGTCGTAGTCAATGCGCCCCGTCGCCGGGTCCACCCCGTAGTGAATGGGCCTGTACAGTATTCCGGAGAAGTTCACGGGCGAGCCATGGGTCAGGTGGCCGCCCTCGCTGAGGCTCATGGCAAGGTACGTATCGCCCGGTTTCAGCACGACGCTGTAGACGGCTTGATTCGCCTGCGCGCCGCTGTGGGGCTGCACATTGGCATGCTCGGCGCCGAAGAGCTTGCAGGCCCGTTCGCGTGCGAGTGTCTCTACGACATCCACGTTCTCGCAGCCGCCATAGTAGCGTTTCGCCGGATAGCCCTCGGCGTACTTGTTGGTCATCACGGAGCCCATGGCCTCAAGGACGGCGCGGCTGACTACGTTCTCGGAAGCGATGAGCTCGATGGTGCTGTTGAGCCGTTTCGCTTCGTTGCGGATGGCGGCGGCGACTTCGGGATCAACGTCGGCGAGAGGCGCAGTGCGAAGACTGTTATGCGGTGATGATGACACT
>DYKI01000031.1:27329-31894 GCA_020722705.1 Chthonomonas calidirosea
GGACGCCGCGAGGTACGGACGGCGAGGACGCCGTCCCTCCCGCATTGTCCCCGATGACCGACATCGCAGATCGGACCAATGCCGGAGGGTCGCGCTGAATCTGCGATCCGCCGCCGCAGCCGGTACGCACAAGCATTGAAGCCGCGGTCCATGCGCACAGCCCGGTCATTGGGGGTTCTTCGGAAGCGCTTCGCAGGCCGCTCGCATCAACCTTGCCGCGCCGTGATCGCTCCGGTATAATGGCACCTTCCGACCGGCCCCGGGCATTCCGCGGGCATGGTCCGCCAAACTCGATTGGAAACACGGTGAACGACGCGTCGAACGAAGGGCATGAAAGCAAACGGCGCGGGAGCCTAAGCCGCCCGCGCCACTTTGCCTGCCTTCAGGCACTTGGTGCACACCCGGATCCGCTTGGTCACGCTGCCGTTGGCAACGCGTGCGCTCTGCAGGTTTGGGATCCAGCGCCGCTTGGTCCTCTGAGCTTTCAGGGCCCAAGCGCCGGAGTGCACGTGTCGGATGTTCTGCCCGAACTGCGGCGACTTGCCGCAGACATCGCATACGCGCATCGCAACAGCGCCTCCTTGATCGCCCGACGGACCGAGATCGGCCCAAGGGCGCATGAGTATAGCACAGCATCGGCGGCGTTTCAATGAACCTTCGACGCCGTCCGTCAGCCGAACGCGGTCCGTCGTTGACGACATTCATGCAGCCCGTGCCCACTGTTCAGCCGTTTGACAGTGTCGGCCGCGCCGTCCGCATCATGGGCGAAACGCGCATGCGTGTCTTGCCGGTCGCGGATATGCGGGGCTATCTGGTGGGTGTCGTGTCGTCCGAGCGCATTCGAGCCAAGCTGCTTCACGGCGACCCTGACCTCGTGCTCGGCGAGCCTGTGTATGACTGCATTGAGCCGCCGTCGGAGGTTGTCGGTCCCGATGCGGCCGTTGACCAGGTGCAGCGCATGTTCGCGTCCACCGGTCGGGATTCGGTCTTCGTCGCCGACCGTTCCGGCGCTCTATTGGGGATGGTCCGCTGGCACGATCTGGTGATTCCGCACTCGGTGGTTCGTGCTCCGCTTGGCGCCGGCGGGATGGCGACCCCATTCGGCGTCTATCTCACGGCCGGCGGCGTTCAGGCCGGTGTCGGGCCTGGCGGCCTGGTAATCGGGGGCATCGTCCTTGGAGCCATGATCGCAGCGGCCCATCTCGTCGTCGGTGCCGGATGCTGGGGCGCCGACACGTTCCTCGGAACCAGCGTGCTCGGGCTTTGGCTTGGGACGACGGGGACGGCGTCACTCCCGCCTCGCGAGGTTGGAGCCGCTTCCATCTGGCTTGCGCTTCAGGCGGCCTCGGCGGCGCTCTTTCTGGTGATCCTGCGCCTGTCACCGATAACAGGCAACCATGGCGCCGAGCATCAGGTCGTGCATGCGCTGGAGAGGGGCGAGCCGTTGACGCCTGAGGGGGTGGCCCGCATGCCGCGCGTCCACGCAAGATGCGGAACGAACCTGATAGCGGCCATTGCCGTGTTCGCGGCCATACTCCAGTTGGTGACGACACTGCGCCCGTTCGGACTGGATGCTCTCGCGGGCAGCCTCATCGGCGCGGCAGTGGCGGCCAGGACCTGGCGCGGTGTCGGCGCATTCCTGCAGGCCTGGTTCACAACGAAGAAGCCCAGTTCCCGGCAGTTGGAACGGGCCATCGAAACGGCCAACGAACTGCGGGAACGATATCCGCGGGAGGCCAGGGGCCGCATGACGCCCTTGAGGCGGCTATGGAACATGGGCGCGCCTCAGACGGCACTGGGTGTGTTCATCGGAGCGGGCATGCCCTTTGTCGCACTCGAGCTCCTGCTGCGATGAGCCGCGAGGTGCGGACGGCGCGAGATGTGGACGGCGAAAACGCCGAGAGATGCGGACAGCGGGGACGCCGTCGCTCCCCGGGAGGGTCATCGTCCTCGATGACCCCGACAATGGGCGGCGGGGACGGCGTGAGGTGCGGACGGCGAGGACGACGTCCCTCCCGCGGACGGGATGTTGGGGTCCGGGACCATGACCGCGCCGGAGCAGGTTATGGTTTCGGGCCAGAGGAGGATCACATTGGTTACGGATGAACTGGCGACGCTTGTGGCTGATGCCATCGCTCGCGCATGCGGCGACGGGCTGCTGCCTGACGCGTGCCGCAAGTGCTCGGTGGAGATTGAGCCGCCGCGCAACAAGCAGTTCGGCGATTATGCGACCAACGTTGCGCTGGCGCTTGCGCGCACCGCAGGCACGTCGTCGCGCGAAGTGGCTGAGCGCGTGGTCGAGCGGATCGCCATAGATGGTACGCCGGTAGCTGCCGTCGAGATCGCCGGACCGGGCTTCATCAACTTCCGGCTCCGCACGGACTGGCTCCATGACGCCATGCTTGAGGTGGAGAGACTCGGCGCGGGATTCGGGCGCGGCTCCTCGATGGCCGGACGGCGCATCCTGCTCGAGTTTGTCAGTGCGAATCCGACCGGTCCCATCAGCGTCGTCAATGGCCGTGCTGCGGCCCTGGGCGACTCACTGCGCCGACTGTTCCAGGCCTCCGGCGCCGAGGTCGCCACGGAGTTCTACGTCAACGACGCGCTCAACTCGACGCAGCTTGACCTTCTGGGCGCTTCGCTGGCGGCTCGCTACATGCAGGCCCTCGGAGTGAACGAAGCCGTTCCGCCCGACGGGTATCAGGGCGATTACCTTGTCTCGATGGCTCAGGACATCGCCTCGGAAGCCGGCGCGGTCTATCGCGACGTTCCGCAAGCCGAGCGTGCCAACGTGTTCCGGGCGCTGGCCACCGAGCGGATGATCGCCCAACAGCGCGAGGACCTGGCAGCCTTCGGCGTCGAGTTCGATCGGTGGTTCTTCGAGAGCAGCCTCTACCAGTCCGGCGAGGTTCGGGCCGCCATCGAGCAAATGAAGCAGGCCGGCTGGACGTACGAGCGTGACGGCGCCCTGTGGCTCAAGACGACCGAGCTTACCGGCGACGATCAGGACCGCGTGTTGGTGCGCTCGAACGAGCGCGAGACCTACGTCGCCGCCGACGCCGCATATCACAAGAACAAGTTCGATCGCGGCTTCACGCACCTCATCAACATCTGGGGGGCCGATCACCACGGGTACGTCGCCCGCCTGAAAGCCGGCATCGCGGCGCTGGGTTACGATCCGGCTCGATGCACGATCATCCTCACCCAGATGGTGCTCCTGACCCGGGGCGGCGAGCTGGTCCGAGGTTCAAAACGAGCCGGCGACATTGTTCCTCTCGCGGACCTCGTGGATGAGGTTGGCCGCGATGCCGCTCGCTACTATTGCCTGCTTACCTCCTACGAGACGACGGCCACCTTCGACCTGGAGCAGGCGAAGCGGCAGAGCAACGACAACCCGGTGTTCTACGCTCAGTATGCCCATGCCCGATGCTCGGCTGTGCTCCGAAAGGCCACGGAAGAAGGCGTTGCGCTGCGGCCGGCATCGGAAGTGGACCGCTCAGTGCTGCAGCATCCGAAAGAGCTGGAGCTGCTCCGGACGCTCGCCGCGTTTCCGCGTGAAGTGCGGCAGGCAGCCGAGGCCATGGCCCCCCACAGGCTGACCGCGTATGTGCGCGTCATCGGGCAGGCGCTCCATCAGTTCTATGAGGAGTGCCCTGCGCTGAAGGACGGCGTTGCCCCCGAGGTGCGGGACAGCCGTTTGGCGCTGTTCGCAACGACGCGGACCGTCGTTGCCAACCTGCTTGGCCTGCTGGGTGTCTCCGCTCCCGACCGCATGTAGCCGTCAGGCGGCCCTGACGCGCGGCAGCGCGTCAATGGCCCCGCAGGCATAGAGCGCGGGTAGATACCGGGTTCGCGGCTGTTGCTGGTAGAATACGCTTCAAGCGGGCGGGGTTGCATACGGCCCGATCCGCAAGCGTCGCTTGGCGCTCGCAACAAGGAACAGAGCGTTGGGTGGCGCACAACCTCTGAAGGAGGGTTTTCAGTGAAGAAGATCGTCTCGTTGCTTGCTTGTGCGATCGTAGTCGGGGTGCCGACGGCAGCTCTCGCGCAGTTTTCGGGCGACACTGAGCTGTCCAAGAACTGGGAGCTCCGCGTTGGCGGGTTCGTCCCCGAGAAGAAGGTGTCGCGCAGCCTTGGCGGTGATGTGTGGCTCGCGATTGGCGCCGAGCACACGTTCTACCAGGCAGACCGGTGGTCGGGCACGGTCAGCGTTGACTACTATGGCGAGGAGGACATCTACAGTGTGCCTATCTGCCTGAACGCTCGCGGCAAGTCGCAAGGACTGCGCTACGGCGCCGGCTTCGGCCTGAGCCTCGGCCATGACGTCCAGAAGGGCATGACGGCTCTGGCGTACAACGTCAGTGTCGGCTACGAAGTGAAGCCCGGACCGAACCCCATCTTCGTTGACCTCCGCTATCTGGGCACCAACGCATCTCGGAGCGAGTTGAACGGATTCTCGCTGGTCGTTGGGTACGGCTTCTGACCGAAGCGCCCGTAGGGAGCGCTGACACATCGCAATCCGCATGGGTCGTCGGATCGTCCGGCGGCCCATGTGCATCTTATCC
>DYKI01000031.1:31994-35779 GCA_020722705.1 Chthonomonas calidirosea
GGGGACGCCGTCCCTCCCGCAAGGTCAAGGGGCGAGAGGTAAGGGAAACATGCGCATCGGTGGGGCCGACATAGCCGTCTTCGGCATCTACTTCCTTGTGGTCATCGCCCTCGGCTATGCGGCGGCACGTCGCGGGGCGACCACCAAACGGGACTACTTCCTGGCGGGCGACAAGCTGCCCTGGTGGATGGTCGGCGGCAGCATCGTCGCCGCCAATGTCAGCAGCCACCACTTTGTGGGTGTCATGGGAGTGGCCTATACGCGCGGATTCGTGGCCATGACCATCGAGTGGGGAGCCATCCTGATCGGCTTCAATGCGCTCCTCTGGGTCTTCCTGCCCTTCTACCTGCGCAACGGCTTCTACACGATGCCCGAGTTCCTCGAACGGCGCTTCGGCTCGGCGGCGCGCAGCTCGTATGCGGCTCTCATCCTCCTGACCTACGTCTTCGTTGAGGTCAGCGCCGTGCTGTACCTCGGCGCGCTGGCCATCCATGCCCTTCTCGGATTCCCCATTCTCTGGAGCATCGTCGGCATGGCGGTGTTCACGGGCGTCTATACCATCGCCGGCGGCCTCCGAGCCGTCGTCTGGACCGAGATGATGCAGCTTGTGGTGCTGCTGGCAGGTGGGATTGCGCTCTCGGTCGCGACCATCCGTGCCGTCGGAGGGATAGACGCGGTCATGGCCACCTCATCGAGTTGGGACCTGCTGCTTCCCGCCGACGATCCCGATTTCCCGTGGACCATGTTCCTCGGCGGCGTGGTCTGTATCAGCGTGTTCTACTGTGCGGCCAATCAGTTCATCGTCCAGAGAACGCTGGCGGCCAGGGATGAATGGCACGCCCGCATGGGTGTGGTGTTCACCGACTACCTGAAGTTCCTCATGCCGCTCATCATCATCGTGCCGGGCCTCGTGGCGCCGCAGCTCTTCCCGAATCTGGAGAAGGGCGACATGGTGTTCCCGACACTCGTGCAGAACCTGTTGCCGGCGGGTCTCGTCGGGCTGGTGATGGCGGGGCTCATCGCCGCGATCATGTCGCACATATCCGGTGCCGTCAACTCATGCACGACCATCGCTACAGTGGACTTCTACGTGCGCTGCTTCCGCAAGGACGCCACCGATCGCGAGGCCATCCGGTTCGGTAAGGTCGCCGGCGCCGTGATCGTGGCGTTCGGCGTGCTTTGGGCGGCAACGCTGATCGCCCATTCCGAGAAGCCCGTGTTCATCTACCTGCTGAACGCCTACGGCTACTTCACGCCGGGCATCGCGACCATGTTCCTGATGGGCATCCTCTGGCGCAGGACCACCCATGCCGGGGCATTGACGGCCGGCATCCTGACCATCCCCCTTTCGGTCGCGCTGGAGCTGGCGTTTCCCACGATGCCGTTCATGAATCGGACCGGCATCGCGTTCTGGGCATGCATGGCGGCCTGCGCTCTGGTCAGCCTCGTCACGAAGCCGAAGCCCGACGCTGAGCTCGTCGGGATGATCTGGAATCGAGACAGCCTGCGGCTGCCGACGGACATGCGCCAACGCATGCGAGGCGTGCGGAACCCGGCCATATGGTGGGCCATCCTCACGGCAGTGCTGCTGGCAATCTACATCGTCTACCGGTAGCGCGAGTCGAGTATCCTCCGCAGAGGCGGAGCAAGGGCCTCGGCCTGCCGCATCATCCCCAGGTCGTTCGGGTGAACTCCGTCCACGGTGCCCTCGGTGTCGCTGCCGACCAGGCCGGTTCCGCTTACGATGTGCAGGCCCGGCACTCCCTTGCGCCTGAGCTCGGCGATCGCCGCCTCCTGCTTGCGGGTAAAGCCGGTGGGATGGCGCGAGGGATCCATGTGCGACTGGCCGACGAACACGATCGGCGTCTTAGGGTGAGCGCGACGTATGGCCGTGACCAGCTCTGCCACGCGTTCCGCGATGCGGTCTTCGTCCATGTTCCACAGGCAGTCCACGATGTACATGGCGGCAGGAAGCTCGGCAATCAGCGAGGCGACCTCGGGCTCCATGCGGCCCGATCCCGAAAAGCCGAGATTGACCGTTTCGCGGTTCAGCATCCGTCCCAATATGGCCACATGCGCCATGCCTGGTCGCGACGCGCACCCGCCCTGAGCGATGGACGTGCCATAGTAGACGATCCTGTCGCCGGGGTCGCCGGCGGGTCCGCGCCGCAGACTCCTGCCCTCAGGCACGCCGATCTCGACAGCGGTCACGCCGTTGTAGAGCGGCAGATAGAGGCGAAGATCATGAACGCCCTCTCCGGTCAGCGCAAACCGGGCGGCGTTGCCGTCCTTCTTGCCTGGCCTTCCGTTGCCGACGAAAAGCCATCGCTTCCCTGAACGCAGCTCGTAGAGGTCCACGCCGCTGACGCCGGTCGCGGGCATATGAGGCATGTCGAGGCTATCGCTGTTGAGCGACCAGCGAACATGGACCTCGGAGGCATCGGTGACGAACCGGACGGCGATGCCAGCCGTGTCATTGCTCAGACTCCATACCGAAGGGGGAACCACACCCCTGGCCCTTGCCGGGAGGCGATCATACCGGTGTTCGGTTGCGGTCCACCCTTGTCCCTCGATCGTCAAGCTCGCCGCATCGTGCCAAACGATCTCCGCCGGTGCCCCAACAACCGGCATGCAGGCCAGACAGACCAACGATAGCGCCAGCATCGTTCCCCTCCGTGCGCTCACGACCGAAGCGCCCCGCTGGTTACGCCCTTGACGAACGCCTTCATCCCGAAAGCGAACAGGATCACGAGCGGGATGCTGCCGACAACATAACCGGCCAGCGTCGGGCCATACTCCATGTTGAACTCTCCCGAGAACCGGGTCACGCCGACCGTGAATGTCTGGAGCGCATTGTCGCTGATGGCGACCAGCGGCCAAATGTAATCGTTGTAGACCCCGAGGCTCGTCATGATCGCAACGGTCGCCAGAGTCGGCATCGTCAAAGGCAGCGCAAGGTGCCGGTAGATACCAAGCTCATCGGCGCCGTCGAGCCGCATGGCCTCGAACAGCTCCTCGGGGAGGCCGCCGATGAATGTTCGACACAAGACGATCCCCAGAACCTGTCCGCCCGCCACATAGGGCAGGATCAAAGCCCAACGCGTATTCATCAGGCCCATGGACTGCACCAGGGCATACGTGGGGATCAGCGTCAGGATGCCGGGAACCATCAGAAGCGCCAGCACTCCCGCGTAGACCGCCTCCCTGCCCCGAAACCGCAGCCGAGCCAGCGCATAGCCGGCCATCGAAGCGAACCATAGTACCGACGGGACCACGATCAGCGTGACGATCGCGGTGTTCAGCAGGTAAGGCCAAAGAGACTGGGCGGCCCGTGCGTAGTGGGTCCATTGCGGCGGGTTCGGAAGGCCCCAGAAGTCGGTGAAGATGGCCGCATTGGTCTTGAGCGACAGGGTCAGCATGATCACAATCGGAGCCAAGGAGAGCCCAAGGAGGGCGATCAGGACCAACAGGGCGCAGACTGCGCCCAACCGGGGAAGGCGTCGCCGCCGGTATGTTGGTCCGCCGCCGCCCAGATACGGAGTGTCGTTTGCCATCTGATATGGATTCGTGCGCAGTTCCGGTAAGTCCTTCCGCCCACCAAGACATCGTAGACCGGCGCCGCCCGATCGTATTGACGTGTTTCGGACGGCGAGGACGCCGTCGGGAGGGTCATCGTCCCCGATGACCCACATCCCGGACGGCGAGGACGCCGTCCCTCCCGCATCGTCCCCGATGACCCACATCCCGGACGGCGAGGACGCCGTCCCTCCCGTATCGTCCCCGAT
>DYKI01000337.1 GCA_020722705.1 Chthonomonas calidirosea
CCGCGAGGGCCGAAGAACGGGTTTGCATTTCGCAACTCCTTGGTGGTTAAGGAGTCACCTATTCTTCGCACGGCTTGGCAGACGTTTAGCCCATGGTTTGGCAGATGATTTGGCAAAGATGCCGATTGGCCTATGACCGCCGCAGCCGATATTTCCCTCGCGTGACGATCTCGATGAACAGCTCGCGCCGCTCCTTGCCGCCCATCGCTTTGTCGAGCGTCGGGGCCACGGAGCCGGAGCGCCCTTTGACCTCGGCGGTCCACGACATCGGAGCACCATCCCTCGCCTTCCAGAAGAGCTCGATGATCTTGGCCTGGATGCCCTCGAACGTCACCGGGGCCTCCAGATGCTTGAGCTGCAGTCGGCCCGTCTTCGCATCGAACCATTCCTCGGGTTCGTCGGCCGGGTCTGCGGGCAGCCCGACCAGAATCCGCTCCAGCACCTGCAGATCGAACTGCTCCACGCCGTCCTCCACGATCAGCAAATCCGTGACGGCGCGAACGTGGTGCCCGTTGGGCAAGGCTAGCTTCGGATCTTTCAGTGCCAGCACTACGCCACCCGTGCCGAACGCCGGGTCGGACAAGGCCGAGGTGATCTGCTCGGCTGGCGCGTCCTTGAGCCGTCGCCCGAAAAACATCGGCGCGAAGGCATGGCGGTTGCCGATACGGAGGTCACCCAGATACCAGAGATGATGCTCGATGAGGCAACGCCGGCGTCCGGCAAACCGGGGCTCGATACCCAGCAGGGTGGCCAGATGATCAAAGAAGGGCTCGCGCTGGAAACGGTAGCGGGTGACATCCATCAAGGGGCCACTCAGGATCACTTTGCGCCGGAATGGGTGCGGGTAGGTGTAGCGGCCCGCTGCCTCGTCGACCGTGACCTCGACCTCCTCGAAGATGTCGTCCATCACCTCGACATCGATCCGGCTGAAGTATCCAATGCCGGCGATCCAACCCCTGTCCAGCAGTAAGCGGCCAAAGCTCAACAGATCTCTGCCGAACAGCGTGCTGTCCATCCCATCCAAACGCTCCAACCGTTGCAGTGTTTCTGTCAGCATCGGCCGCC
>DYKI01000032.1:0-11112 GCA_020722705.1 Chthonomonas calidirosea
GCGAGAGGTGAGTGGTGAACGGTGAGTGGTGTCTGGCGCCGTTTGGCGGCGAGCATCTCGAAGGTGTCCTCGCGGTCGTCGAACAGGCACTGGTCGCGGACCCGATCCCGCGCTCGACGTTTGCCCGCAAGGTGCTGCTGGACCGGAACTTCGACCCCGAGGGTGCGCCCGTGGCCATCGAAGGGGACCGGGTGGTCGGATTTGCGTTGGCAATCGCGCGTCGCTTCCCGCTGGAGGACGCCCCGCCGGATACGGGGACCGGCTATGTGACGCTGCTCGCCGTCGCACCCGACGTGCGAGGCCGTGGCGTCGGGTCGGCGCTCATCCAGCGGGCCGAAGGGTACCTGGCGGGACGGGGATGCACCCGCGCACTGGTCTCGCCCTACGCCCCGGGCTACTTCATTCCCGGCGTTGATGTGGTGGCCTACGCCGAAGGCCTCTGCTTCCTTGAAGGCCGCGGGTATGCGGTGACTTCCACGCCGATCGCCATGGAGGCGGACCTGACGGCCATGCGGGTGCCCGATTGGGTTCTTGAGCGGGAGCGGCAACTGCAGGGCGACGGGACAGTCGTGGAACCCTATACGACGGCGCGCATTCCGGCGCTGTTCGCGTTTCTGCGAGCCCATTTTCCCGGCGACTGGCAGAGGTTCGCGCGAGCCGCCGCCGACAGAATCGAGCAGGGCGAACCGTCTTCACGTCTATGGATCGCGCTGCACGGAGACGACGTGGTCGGCTACGCCCATCACGAGGTGGAGCGCTTCGGTCCGATCGGCGTTGCGCCCGAATGGCGCGGCATGGGCATCGGTCAGGTCCTCATGTACAGGACGCTGAACTCCATGCGCCGACAGGGGCTCCACACGGCGTGGTTCCTCTGGACCGACGAGCGGACCGCCTCTCGCCTGTACGCCGGAGCCGGATTCCGCGTGACGAGGAAGTTCGCCGTGCTGGCGAAGGGGATACGGTGAGTGGCGAGTGGCGAGTGAAAGGAGGCGGGTTGGTATGGAGCCTGTGCATGTGCTGGCGATAGGGGGCCACATCGGCGATTGCGAGATAGCCTGCGGGATGGCGCTTGCGGCGCACGTTCGGCAGGGCAAGCGCGTGGCCATGCTGCATCTCACGACCGGCGAGAAAGGGCATCCCACCATGCCTCCCAGGGAGTACGCGGCACAGAAACGGCACGAGGCCGAGCAGGCCGCCGCTGTCTACGGCTCCGAGCTGTTCATGCTGGACTATGCCGACGGCGAGCTGCCCGTGAGCGACGAGGTGAAGTTCCGCATCTGCGACGTCATCCGCGAATGCCGCCCGAGGATCATCATTACCCACTGGCCCGGGAGCATGCACAAGGATCACACCAACACGGCGCTGAACCTCCCGGACGCCATCTTCTACGCCGCCATTCGAGGCTTTGAGAGGGGACTGCCGCCGCATGGCGCCGGGCCGGTCTACTACGCCGAGAACTGGGAGGACCGCGACGGCTTCGTTCCGGAGGTCTTCCTGGAAGTGACCGGCGACGATATAGCCCTCTGGGAGCGCGCAGCCATGACGCATGCGCTCTTCCGGGGCGGCATCAGCCGATTCCCCTATGTCGAGTACTACAAGGCGCTGGCACGCGTCCGGGGCTGCGAGATCGGCGCCCAATATGCCGTCGCCTTCGCCGTGCCGCCGTCGGCGCGCCGCAGGAAGGTGTCCATCCTTTGACAGCGGCGCTCCTGGCGGCGGCCGTTCTCACGGGTCCCATCGCCTACTGGGAGGGCTCCGACTTCACCGGCGGCGCTGGGGCGCTCTTCGGGGCCTTTCATCACGGCTCGGCGGTGCCCGATCGTCTCGTCTCGGCGGCGGGGTTTCGATACGCCTCGCACTCAACCGTCGCCTCGCCCTCCCGTCTGTTCCAGACCACGAATGCCTGTGAGGCTATGGTTCCGTGATTGATGCGATGTCTCCGCGAGAGAGAGTGCTGGCTGCTATCGCTCGCGAGGAGCCCGATCGGACTCCCCGCGACTTCTGGGCCGAGCCTGCGGCCATGAACAGGCTATATGCCCACGTCGGCCACTCGGACGAAGAGCGTCTGCTGACCGATCTCGGCGTTGACATCCGCCGACTGAACGCGGTCGAGCCTCCGCCAACCGATCAGGGCAGCGGCGTGCTGCAGAACATGTGGGGCGAGCGGTTCGTCATGCGTCAGACGGACTGGGGACCTGTGCGCGAGGACATGCCGGGCGCTCTCTGCCGAGCGCAGAGCCTCGATGACATCGAGCGGTTCGCCTGGCCGACGCCGGATGCGCTGGACTACTCGGATCTCGCTGAGTTTTGCGCCCGAGCCGGCGAACATGCCGTCATGTACGGCTTTGCCGATGTGTGGCAGCGACCTGCGCTGGTCCGCGGGTGGGAAGCGTTGTTCGAGGATATGGTCGAGCGCCCCGAGTGGGCCCATGCCCTCTGCCGCAGGTTCACCGACTTCTACCTTGAAGACTACACACGAGCGCAAGAGGTCTGCCGCGGACGCATTGACATCTGCCTGCTCATCAGCGACCTGGGCTCGCAGCGCGGTCCGCTCATCTCGCTCGGCATGTTCCGCACATTCGTGGCGCCCTATCTGCGCTCCATGGTCGAGCGGATCCACGCGCTGGGCGCGAAAGTCATGTACCACACCTGCGGCCTCGTGCGACCCTTCATCCCGGACCTGATCGCTCTGGGCGTGGACGTTCTCGATCCCATTCAGCCGGTCGGCCCCGACATGTCGCCCGAACGGCTCAAAGCCGACTTCGGCCACCGGCTTGCATTCCATGGCGGCATAGACATCCAGACACTCCTGCCTTTCGGCACCCCCAGAGAGGTTGCTGCCGAGGCCCGCCGGTACTGCGACGTGCTTGGGGAAGGCGGCGGCTACATCCTCGCGCCGTCCCATCTCTTCCAGCCCGACGTTCCGCCCGAGAACATCCTGGCGGTGTATGACACGGAGATGTCTGCGTGAGGCTGAGGTTCGGTGCCTCCGAGGCCGATGGGACGCTCGATCGGAAAGCCGGAGACCGTTCTCGCGGCGCGCCGCTAGACCCGCGGCCATGCCCACGGGCGGGCTGTCCACGGTCACTTCGAGCGCAGGCGCTCCGGACCGAGTTTGGTGTCGGGGCTGAAACGTACGGTTCGGCCTCGCTTCACCATCTCGAAGCGGTCGTAGAGCGAACCATCGGCTGTGCGTGCCTCGAAACGCAGCCTGTCGCCGTCAACGGAGATGACCTGGAAGAGCTGGAGGTCCTGACCGAACCTGGCAGCCCACTTGCGGTCGCCGGCCTCGTATTGCTTCGATCCTGTGACCGAAACGACATAGACGGTGTGTCCCGCCGCAGGGCCCGACTCGGGGTTGCTCCTGCCGTAGACGTGGTCGTGGCCGCACAGAACAAGGTCCACCCGATGGCTGTCGAAGATGGGCTTCCACTGCTTGCGGATTTCCGCATTGTCGCGATTGCGGGCTCCCGAAAAGATGGGATGATGGAACATCACCACGGTCCAACGGTTCGGGTTGCCGGTCAGCAGCGTGTCAAGCCAAACAGTCTGCTCTACGATCTTCTCCATGGAGTTGAGCACCACGAAGCGGACGCCCTGAAAGTCGAAGTAGTACGACGACTCCTCCACTCCGGCCACGCCGTTGCGCGGCAGCTCGAACTGGGCCTGCCAGTGACTTGTCAGCCGTCGGGTGTCGGATCCAGGGACGCTCCTCTCGTACTGGTGGTTGCCGATAGCCGGAACGACCAGAGTTGACGCGTTCAGGAAGCCGGCCGTCATGAACCACTCGCCCCACTCGGTGTCGTTGCTCGCAGCATTAGTCTGGTCGCCTGCGTGCAGCTTGAGCCGCGCATCGGGGGCCATTGCGAAGGCCTGTCGAACGACGCGCGAACACAGCGTGCCGATGGAGTTCTGTTCATCGCCGAAGTAGAGGAACCTGAACGGCTTCGGCCGGGTCGAAGCGGTGCGGAAGGTGAACCATTCAGACCATTTCGTTCCGTTGGCGACCCTGTAGGCATACGCCGTGTCCGGCTGCAAGCCAGTCAGCGCGGCGCTGAAGTGCTTATAGGACGATGTGCCGACCTGAAGGACATTGGGAGTCGCGGCAATGGTCCGGGCGTCGTTGCCGATGGCCGGAGTGCCGTTGTCGAGCGCAATCTGTGCGCTCGCGTCGGTTACGTCGGCGCCTCCGCGCCAGGTGACGTATGCGCCTGTGGTCGGGTCGGCTGTCGGGCAGAGCACGATGCGCTCAGGTTGTGAGCCTGCGGCTTGTGCGCCGGCCCAAACAACGGCGATGATCAGAAGCGATGCGGCCGCGAGCAGTGCGATGCCCCCTGCGATCGTTCTTGGTTTCATTGCGTTTGTCTCCACGTCGTACGCTGAGTGTGAGCGACGTTCAGATTAGCACATTGTAGCCCGCCGAACGGGACGGCGCGACCCGGGACCGGTGGGATTAACAGGACATTATCCTCGCCTTAACGTGGCGGTCGCATAAGCCGAGTAGCATGGATGACGAGAGACCCTCCTGGGGGCTCAATCCAGAACACAGGAGAGCAACCCATGCAGCGAGTGTGGTTTGAGACCGCTCCATGCCCATGCGGCGTCGGCGACTGCACGCCTGAGCTTCGTGTGACGGCGTGTCCCGACGACGGCGACATTGCCATCGCCATCCGAGACGGCCGCGGAAAGCACAGCAACATACACCTGTCACCCGAATGGGCGAGCGCCCTCGCGGCGATGCTGCGCCAATCCGTCATGCGGCTGGACTGCGCCTGATACCGCCGATTTCCGGGGACGGCCACGGTCGGATGGCGTCTCAGGCTCCAGTCCGTCCCGGAATGGGGGCGGCGGCAACCATGTCGAGCAGTTTGGCGATCAACAGCTCACCGGTGCGCTCGCCGAGGGAGACGCGCGAAACATAGTCGTACCGCTTGAAGCCGCCGAAGTCCTCCGGCGTGAGGATGTAGCCGAACGCCTCGTTGGTGAGGCCGAAGAGCAGGTTGTGCTTGCCGCGCATCTTCCGCTTCAGATAGAAGCCGATGTTGGGCAATGCCTCTCCGGGAATCGTGGCAATCTGGGCGTTGCCCAGATTGACGAGGTTCAGTTGGGCCGAGATGGTCCTATCCGGCCCGTGGGGGTAGTTGAGGGGCGACTTGGTCACGACAAACCAAAGCTCCGGGGAATCCACGGGTAACGTCACCTTGGCCGTCATGCAGGAGATGGTCGGCTCAGACTGATCCGGCGCGTCTTTGATGAGCCGCAGCGCCTCGTCCGCCATGAGGTTCCCGATCCGGACGCACTCCTCCCATGTCCGCATGTCTTCCCAGTAACCTCGCAGCGGGTCCTTCGGCTTGTTGAGGTCGCGGTTGTCGGCTGTGACCATTCCGCCCTGTGCCCCGTTCATGAAGAGCGCCATGCCGGCGCCGCGCTCCTGGATCCGATCGTACATGGGCCCGCACAAATCCGGGCTCAGGATGCCCTGTTCGCTGCCGAGCACCTCCGGATGGATGGCGTAGTTCACGAGTGTCGCAATCGGCTTGCCGTCAGCGGCCCGCGCCTGGATCACCGACATTCGACGATCATAGAGGTCCGGCGCATAGTAGTTGTAGGCGATCTTGCCCTCGGCCTCGCCTGTGGCGATCTTCAGGGTGGCCGGCTGGACGTTGTCAATGGCTTCGTTCATCGCCTCGGCGGCAAGGACACAGACGCGCTCCATGTAAGCCAGGTCGCCAGTGTGGCCGCCCTGACCGTCGGGAAACGCGTAGCAATCCGGCGCGCTGTGGGTGTGAGTGGCTCCGATCAGGATGCGGTCGCCGGCGAGACGTGGGACGCGGGCTCGGACCTTGTTGCCCAGCGCCGACGGCAATCCGAGCAGGTCGAGGCTGATGATGCCGACGGCATCGCGACCGGTGCGAAGATAGAGCGCCCGTGCGCTGATGTCGCCCATCTTGCGGGTTGTCGGATTGGCGGGTCCCATGCCGCCCGAGACGGGAAGGAGCGGGTTCGGGGTGATGATGCGCATCCCCGTCCCCACCTGCAGCGGTTCCGCACGCCGCGACCGTCCGGCAGCCGCTTCCGATCCAACGGCGAGCGCCGCGCCTGTGATGGCCGCCCCATGGAGCAGTTGTCGTCTGGTCACAGGAGCGTTCGCTCCGTGCTTGTCGTCGGATATGCGTTCGGGCATGCGAGTGTCTCCTTCGGCGAGCGATGTCAGGTTGGTGCGCAGGCTGTCGGCTGGATGGCTAGAAAGTCGCACGGAGCGGCAGATCGCCCGTTTGCCCCGGGCGCATGTTGCTCTCGGTGTACGGAGCGCCTCCGTCATCCGACCCATTCGGGCCCACGCTGTACAGTGTGTACCGTGATCCCCCGCCCCGGTAGATCAGCCGACCGGTCGAGAACGGGTCAGCGAGCTGATCCGCCGACGCAAGGCCGTCGAGCTTGGCCGGGTAAGAGCCTCTGGACTTCCGGTACCCTTCAGCGACGAGCGCAGCGTACAGCACACGCAGTCGCGCTGTGATGTAGGCGTGCCGCATGATGTGGGTTCCCATGGCCTTCGGCTCGAGGGATTCGTCGGCCAGAATGCCTTCGAGTTCCCTGGGGGCTTCCGGCGGACGAATGGACATGATGGGCTTGCGCGACTCCTCAATCCATGCCTGCATATACCGGTCGAGAGCTTCGTAGGCGGGCCGCTTCGGCTTCATCAGGAAGGTGCGCTGGTAGTCTTCCATGGGAAGCTGGAAGCGGAAAATGGAGGTGGCTCCCGGTCGAACCGTGCTCGCCAACTGCTCAAGACGCACGGTCCGTTCGTTCTCAAACACGGTTGTAATCGGCGTCTGAGCGTCAAGGATGCGGCGGACACCGGCCGCGCCGGCCTTGCACTGCGAAGCGTTCAGCGCCGGTACCACGCGATGGGCGTCCATAAACACGGGCACGAGGCTGAGAAAGCTCGTGGTGACGTGCAGGGTGGCTCCTTCCCTCATGACACCTGCGCCAAAGTCGAGGGCGGCTGTCAAATCGCGGAGCGCCGCAGCCGGATCATTGCGGACCGACTCACGGATGGAGAGGGCCGCGAGGCGCGTTACTCCGGGGAAAGCCAGCGCTCCGACAAACCGGACGCCGGGACGCAGTTCGGTGACGGCGCAGGGCTTGCCCGCAAGCTCGCGAAGGGATGCGAGCGCCGGCGCGTTTGCTTGAAGCGCGCGGCGAACCTCGGCCCGGGGCGAGTCAGGATTCAGGTGAAGCCGCTGAATGAGCTTCTGGTCCTTGACGGTCTTAACCAGTTCGACGTACTGCGGGTAGACGTTGCCGTCGGGCATGTTGCGCTTGGGCGCAGGCGGTGCGGGAACGCTGTTGCGGGACCAGACCCATGCGCCTCCGGCCAGCCAGAGAATGACAAGGGCGGCAAGGAGGCCGCCCCCAATCCGGAGCGCGTGCTTCATTGTCGCGCTCGCCCCATCACTTCTCTTCGAACATCTGATGCGTTTTGGTGCCTGGCGGCGCAGGGTTCTTGAACTCTCCCTTCACCTCTTTGACATCCGTCGCTTTGCGGGACTCGACCGTGTATGCGCCGACACGCCAGAGGATCAGGATGCCCGCGAGCACGAACACCACGATGTGCCAGGGCTTGAGTTTGGATCCGCCCATTGGGACGACCTCCTGAACGAGACACATGATGCAGAAGCGCGGCGATGGGCCGCGCTTCTGCATCTATCGGTGCTGCGTGAAGTCAGTCGGCGTAGCGGGTCCACTGGTTGGGCGTGGACTGCCGCAGGCTCTTCACATGGCCGTCGCAGAAGATAGCGTTGAAGTTGCCCGTATGCCGCTTTGCGACGCGGCCAACCTTCTGTCCGCCGATGTAGCATCCGCTGGTGCTGCTGTCGCCGCGGACGGTCACTGTGACGTCCGTGTCGCGGGGATAGCGGAAGACGGCGGCGGTGCTGGAGTTGCCGGCGTCGCTGGCGCAATTGGGTCGTCCGTCAACCGCGGCAAACGTATTCGCAGGGTCTGCGATCTCGGCATCGGGGGCGCCGACATCCATGACCGTGTCCCCGAGAGCCGAATCGTACTCGGATCGGGCGACAAAACCGTGGTAGCAGGCGAGACCGTATGGATCGCTGCACCACAGCGGATCGTCATTGTAGCTCTCGTTGATCAGGTAGCCCATGGACCACGGGCGCGCTGTCGTGCCCAGCGGGGGATCGCCCCAGAGAGCCATGACAGGCGCACAGCCTGCGCGACCGCCGTCGCGAACGAAGCGCCGCTCGGGAATGCTGGGGCACGCGAAGAGCTGGGTGTTCTTGATGTACGGATGAACCAGGTCGGCCCAGATGAACATCGGGCAAGAACCCCACGTGTTGGGATACGAATAAGAACCGACGTTGTTCTCGTCGTAGTCCTGGGCGTACATGCGGAAGGCAAGTCCAAGTTGCTTTCCGTTGCTCAAACAAGAGGTGGCTCGCGCCTTCTCGCGTGCCTGAGCGAATACAGGGAAGAGGATTGCAGCCAAGATCGCGATGATCGCGATGACGACCAGCAGTTCGATCAAGGTGAAGCCGGTTGCACGTTTCATGCAGTTGTTGCTCCTTTCGCCGATTTCTTGCCTGACTTACATGGCCTGCCCGCTTGCAGCACAGCGCTGTTGAGACGGACTCACGCCGTCGGCAACGACGCGATGCCGGCATGCGTACTGTGTCGGCGCTTGCGCTAGTGATACTTTATCGCATGTAAGCATATCCGTCAACAGGTTTTTTGCGCTTCGGCAGCCACCGGGCATCAGGTGAGGACCGAGTCGCGAGTGCGACCGCGATCATGCTGCCGCACTCGTAGCTTGCTGCTGGGCCACAGTGCGCGTGAGCGCCTGCCGAGATCCCTCGGAAGCGCGGGCGGCTTCGCCGCGCACCTCCATTTCCAGTATCTCGGCAGTCACATGCCAGGGCGCCGAGCCCAATCGCGACGCCTCGAGCGGCGCTAGCGATTACCCGATCAGCGCCGCCGGGTCCGCGAATGGAACTCCTCAAGCTTGGTCGTCCAGGACAGCAAGGATGGATGATGATTCGATCCTGACGGACGCTTTGCCCACGCGAGGCGCGCGGCTCTGCCGAGACATGCGGAGCCCTACGAAATCAGCGGGTTGGGAGTCTCCGATATATCGCCTGACGTCTCGGCGCCCACAGCGCCGCGCCGGGCAAGGACTTCGGCCGCTCTCCGACGCAAATCGGAGCAGTCCACAACCTGCATGTATTGGCGCGGATCATCCGGAACGTAGTAGAGGTGCCTGACGTCCGGCATCGAGGCGACCACGCGCAGGTCGTCTGTCTCAAGTCGGTCCGGCGCTTCCATGAGGCGGGTCAGTATCTCGACCAGGATAGCGGGCTGGGATGGTTCGGCCAGTGTCCAGCGCAGAAGCGACGGAATGGCTCGGCTGCCGCACTGGAGGATCAGCTCCGAATCGTTCCAGCGCGAGCGGCCTGCCGCCCACTGAGCCCTGGTGTGCTCGATGACGGCCTCACAGGCTTCCGATGTACCGATCCGGGCGAGCGCCTCCAGTGCCTCCGATGCGCTTTCCATGTATGCGAGCGCGGCGGTCAACGGTCCGACCGCATCCGGACCAATCTCAGCCGCGCCTGCAATGTCGCCACGGGATA
Organism: Chthonomonas calidirosea; assembly: GCA_020722705.1. Taxonomy (GTDB): domain Bacteria; phylum Armatimonadota; class Chthonomonadetes; order Chthonomonadales; family CAJBBX01; genus JAAYVH01. The sequence continues at coordinate 9,645 of DYKI01000032.1, forward strand.
TCAGATAGGCGGCCTGCTCACGGCCAGTGTTCGGCTGCCAGCCGGCGTCCGCAAGGAGACGGGCCACGCGCGGATCGAAGTTCACCTCCAGTTCGGAGGCCATGGCCGCGCGTCCGTAGCGGAGCGCGAGAAACTGGGTGCAGTCATGATCCCAGGTTCCGCTCCGCCACCGTGCGCGCAGACCTTCCTGAATGCATGCGATCGCCTCTGCCGTGCCGATGCGGGCCAATGCCAGCAGCAGACCCGATGCCCAGCCATGGCGATTGGCGGAGCGGCGCACGGCATCGAGACAGCGGTTGCCGAACGGCACGAGGTCGCGGTAGAGGCCCATAGCGATGATGAACGCGATGCGCTCATCGTCGGTGGCCGGTTCCCAGTCCCGTTGCACAAGGGCGACGGCGGCATCCGTGTCGAAGCGTTCGATCAGGGCAGCAACGAGCCCGCCGTGCGCTTTGCTGCGCTCGGTCCCGTGCGTTTCGGGCGCGCCATCGGGTTTTCGGCCCCAGAGCCGCATCGCTGTCTCCTCGGATTGGCCGCGGCTGCTGCTCCAACCGACCCCATGCTGCGACCGGCCCCAGGCGTCGGCAATCCATTCCGACCGCAACGCTTGCCGCCGCGAACCTGGACAGTCGGCGCGATCAAGTCAGACTGACCACACCATCTTTGCACATACCTGTTTCGGATACGCCGGCACGTGCGTAATGTTGTACACAGGGCTATGTGCATGGCTTCGGTCAGGTTTTGCATCCAACCTCTGGCCATGCAGACCAATATACAGTAAAGAGGGGGAAGCGAGCAATGAATCGGACGATCCTTGGACCGCTCTGGCGCGGCGCGCTTGGGACAGCGCTCGTCATGGTTTCGGTTGCGACGTTCGCGCAGACGCAGAGGCCAGGCGCAGGTCCTCAGCGAGGCGGGCCGCAGGGACGGGCGGGGCGGCAGGTTCCCAGACCAGGGATGGCGCTGTTCCAGCCGGGCCGTGTGGCGCAGCCGGAAATGGCCGCGAAGTCCGTGCAGGTGATGGCGCTGCGCGATCTTCACGCCAGTCGTTTCTCGGCAAAGGATGTCGCCGCGGCCCTGCCGGTGCTCCGGGAGATGCACGAAGCCGAGCAGACGCTTCAGGAGAAGTCACTGCAGGCCCTCGAGCGCGAGAAGCAGGCCCTCTTGGCAGCCGGACCCGATGACGATCCGCCTGCAGGCTCGGCCGAGGCTCTGCGTGAGGCCGCCGAGGCCCACAGGGTGAAGATCGAGCGGCTCTATGCAAAGCTCGGTGAGGCGATTGGCGAGCCGAAGGCAGGCGTCATCCGCAGGCTTCTCGGCGGCGCAATGTGGCCGCCCAACATGCTTCCCGGCGGCGGTCCCGGGTTCCCGGGACAGCCGGGCATGGGCATGGGCCCCGGTATGCCGCAGGGTCCGGGCATGGGCATGGGCCCCGGTATGCCGCAGGGTCCGGGCATGGGCATGGGCC
>DYKI01000032.1:11212-35754 GCA_020722705.1 Chthonomonas calidirosea
CCGGGCATGGGCATGGGCCCCGGTATGCCGCAGGGTCCGGGCATGGGCATGGGCCCGGGCATAGGTCCCAATGGACGCGGACCTGCGCCCGAGGATGAGGTCGGACCCGGTGATGCCCATGAGTTTCCGATGATGGGTGAGCAGGGCGTTCGCTTCGACGCGGAGCCGTCCTTCCAGGGTCCACAGGGGCCGCAAGGGCCTCCGCCTCCCGGACCTCAGGGCCCGCCGCGCGGCAACATGCAGGGACCCGGCGGCCCGGTCGGTCCCGGCGGCCCCGCTCTGAGACAAGGCCCCTTCCCCGGTATGGGCGGTATGATGGGGATGCCTCCCATGATGGGTATCGGGCCACGGCTGTCGCTGCCCGAGCTGATCGAACTGCTTGAGCAGAAACAGGCCGCGATGAAGAAGTAGTTCTGTTATGCGGCGGGCCGCTGCCATGGCCCGCCGCAACGATCCCACAGGATGGCGAGGCCATGGAAGCCGCGATGACAGGCGATCGTGCAGCGGTCACGGACGAAGCGCTGGCAAGGCTGGCCGCCAACGGCGACAGAGCGGCCTATTCGACGCTCGTCGAGCGCTACCGCGGTCTCGCCTTCTCAACGGCCTACGCCATGCTTGGCAACCCTGATGACGCCGAGGACATAGCCCAGGAAGCGTTTGTGCGTGCTTACCGGACGCTCCCCGGGTTCGATCCGCAACGCACATGGGCGGCATGGATCATGAGCATCGTCCGAAACCAGTGTCGCGATGCCGTTCGGCGCCGCAAGGTCAGGTCAGCGCACGCTTCGGTTGAGCTGGAGCGCGACGAGGTCCCGACGGACGGCGCGGATGCGATCCCCGAAGCCACACTGCTGGAGACCGAACGGCTTGGGGAGCTTCGCGAGGCGGTTGCAGGTCTGCCCGACCATCTTCGGGCTCCCGTCGTGCTCCACTACGCCTACGGGAAGACCTATCGCGAGATCGCCTCGGGGCTTGGCCTGCCCGAGTCCACAGTCGTGGGCCGACTGGCAGCCGCCATGCGCATATTGCGGCGGCGTTTCGCCGCGGAGGTGCGTAGATGAACCTCGTATGCCGTCTGGTCGAACGTTCGGTCGCCGCATCGGTGGCTAGAGGAGATGAGCCGCGCGCGGCCTGGGTCCGATTCCACCTTAAGCGGTGTTCTGCATGCCGCCAGGTCCATGCCGATATGGACGCGATCCGCAGGCGTCTAGCCGAAGCGCTCGATTCACCGGAACCGTCGGATGCGTTCCTCGATCGGGTGTGGGCCGGCATTGACGCTGACGCGCCTGCTCCCAAGCGCCATCGGTACGCTCACCTCGGCATATGGGCGGCAACGGGCGCGAGCGCGCTGGCGCTCGTGCTGGCAGTCACGTTTGTGCGCGACGGGACACAAGGGACGGACCAAAGCGGGACGGGACGTCGTTCAGCTATGGCCGCCCATGACGTGGCGTCCAGGGCTCAGGAAGGTGCGCGACAGACCGGACAGGCCCGACGCAAGGCGAAGGCAAAGCCCGCTGCCGAACCCCGACCCACCGATAAGATACCGCCGGCCCAGGATGCCCTCATCCGGAGGCTGATCGTGCAGCGCCGCAGATTGGCCCGGATGCCCACGGCGACCGAGCCGAAAGGGGAAGCGCGAGGCTCGCAGGCCAACAGGGGGCGGAGCATTCGGATGGCGTCGGGCGGCTCGGCGGGAGCCTCGCCCTCCCCCGCAGGTTCGACCTCCCCCGCAGGTTCGCCCTCCCCGGGAGGTTCGCCATCAAGCGCGGCAACGCCCCAACCGACGCTCGGGTGGGTGGACATCGCCCGGTATTACGAGCTCCAGAATGACGCTTCCTCGGCAGCCTACGCCTACCGGCAGGCGCTGCGCGAGAAGACCGACGCCGACACCGCCTATGCCGCAGGGCGCACATCCGAGGCGGCCGGCGACATCCTGGCGGCGGTCGAATGCCTCGCTGAGATGCTCGCCGGGCCGCCGGCTGCAAGTTCGACCGACGGCGACGGGGTATCACACCGGCCCGGCGGCGGCCTCGGCCCTGACTGGGCGCGCCATTGCAGCTTCGTTCAACGGGCCGGCGTCCTGGACGCTGCGGGCAGCAGGATATGGCTCGGTCGGGTGCCTCCTGTGCAGATCGTGTTTCGCGCAGTGCGGACCCGTGACGAGGCACGAAACGGCTCACCGGTGTTCGGGTTCGGGTCCCATCCGGGTGCGTTGCTTGATGTGACGTGAACCCGGATGCGGTGCCCCTTGTTGAACACGATGCTCGTGGACCAGAGGTCAATGTCGAAGCTGCAGACCTTGCCGCGCTCCATCATCTCAGGCTTGCTGAACGAGCGGCGATAGCGCGCCCTCAGGATGCCCTCGCACACGTTGAAGGACCGTCCATCGGGATAGACGTCGCAGAGCTTGGCGGCGAAGTCGGTGTCGGGAGCGTCGCTCGATGCCCAGAGTTTCACCCTCACTCGGCCCGTCCCGGGCTTTGGAGCCATCATCCGCTCCGGCAAGATCCGTGAACGCGAGCTCGCCATTGCCGTCACCGAGTAGGTGCCGGAGCTTAGAGGCCCGCCTTTCGTACGCTGTCGGCAGTCGCGGGTGCGGAATAGTTTAGAGACTTCAAACTCTTGTATTGAAATCATAAGTCCTTTGAGGTATCCTTGTTGGCCATGAACGGCACAAGCCAGGATGATACGGCTGATGCGCGCCTGACCTCAACGATGGAGGACTACCTCGAGGGCATCTTCCGGTTGTCGCAGGACCGGCGCGTAGTGCGCATGCGCGACATCGCCGGATTGCTCGGCGTGACCCCTTCGACCGCCACGACGACCGTCAAGACTCTTGCCAGGCGAGGACTTCTCAGTCACGAAAGGTACGAAGACGTTGTGCTGACCCAGGCCGGGCAGCGGATCGCTGAGGAAGTCCTGCGCCGGCATATGGAGCTTCGGTCCTTTCTGGAGGATGTGCTCCTGCTCGATCCCACGACGGCGGAGGACGACGCCTGCCGCATGGAGCACGTCATCAGTGAGGCAACGCTCGACCGGCTGAGGTGGTTCGCTGCGGCATTGCATGGGTGCGGCAACTCCCGTACGGGATGCATGCGCGTCTTCAGACATGTGGTCCAGAGCTCGGCCCCCGGGGTCGCCGGCTCTCAAGCGTTCGAGACCGAGTCGGGGCTGGATGGTGCACCATGTGCAGAGCAACGCGCAAGCGGATGATGCGCCTGTCGGAAGCCCCCATCGGGAAGAACCTTCGGGTCGAGTCGGTTCAGGGCGGCCGCGGACTGGTGATGCGTCTGGCCGGACTCGGCCTGACCGTTGGCACCGACGTTCGCAGTCTCATCAACAATGGTCGTGGCCCCATCCTCATTGCCGTTCGGCAAGCTCGGCTGGCGCTTGGACGCGGTTTGGCTGCGCGCATCATGGTGTCGGGCGAGGAGGACTAGAGGTGCCCGCCGGCGCCGCGCCGATTACGAACGCGATAGAGCGGCCTGATGGGACACATAAGGCGGATGAGGCGATTGGGGCCGCGCAGCCCGGTCCTGCACCTGCCGCCCTCAATCGGCCCATCACCGTTGCGCTGGCCGGCAACCCGAACTCCGGCAAGACCTCCGTATTCAACATACTGACCGGCGCCAATCAGCAAGTGGGCAACTGGCCGGGCGTCACCGTTGAGCGGAAGGAGGGGTTTCGCCCGATGTCCCCTCCTCCAGGTCGGGGTTTCACGGCGTCCGATCCTCAGCCATCGGGGGACCAACGCGTTCGTGTGGTGGACCTTCCGGGCACGTACAGCCTGACTGCGTCTTCGCCCGATGAGCGCATAGCCCGTGACTTCATCCTGCACGGCGACAGCGACGTGGTGATCGCCGTGGTTGATGCCGCAAATCTCGAACGCAACCTCTATCTGGTCATGCAGCTCCTGGAGATCGGCAAGCCGATCGTCATCGCCTTGAACATGACCGACATCGCAGAGTGGCTAGGCATCCGGATCAACACGGAGAAGCTCTCGCAGCTCCTCGGGGCGCCCGTCGTGCCCACTTGCGCCAACATCGGCAAAGGCATCCCTGAGCTATGGCAGGCGGCCATGCAGACCGCACGCCGGCCTTCGGTCCCCAGGCGGCTCTCGTACGGACGTCAGGTTGATGAAGCCATCGAGAGAGTTCGCGGCCGCATCGAGGCAGAGGCCGAACTGGTCCGGGACCATCCGGCCCAATGGATGGCGGTTAGCCTTCTGTGCGGAGATACGAGCCACATGCCCGATTCGCGCGAGGCCGATCCGCGCATCGAGGGCGTCCTGTCGGCGGCCAGATCGGCGGCTCGGCATCTTCAGGACGTAACTGGAGATACGGCCGAGGCGGCCGTCATCCATGGCCGATATGGAGCCATCGCCGGCCTCATGCGGGAGGCCGTCAGCCTTCCGCCCGACTCGCGCGAAACGCCCTCCGACCGGGCCGACCGGATCCTGCTCCACAGGTTCTGGGGCATGCCCATCTTGCTGGCAGCCGTGGCGTTGACCTTTCATGTGACCTTCACGTTGGGCTCGATCCCGAGCGACTGGATCGAAGCAGGGACAGCCTTGCTTGGACGCTATGTCGCGACGCTCCTGCCTGCAGGCATGGTACAGTCGCTGGTGGTTGACGGAATCATCGGCGGAGTGGGCGGTGTCCTGGTATTCCTGCCGCAGATTCTGATCCTCTTCGCGGTCATCGCCATACTCGAGGACAGCGGCTATATGGCGCGCGCAGCCTTCCTGATGGACCGAACCATGCACCGTATGCGCCTGCACGGGAAGGCCTTCATACCGATGGTGATGGGCTTCGGATGCAATGTGCCGGCCATTCTGGCGACACGGACACTGGAATCGCATCGTGACCGGCTCGTAACCATCATGGTCGCGCCGCTCATGACATGCAGCGCGCGCCTGCCGGTATACGCGCTCATTGCCGGCGCGCTGTTCGGCATCTACGCAGGTCTTGCCATCGCTTCCATGTACGCCCTGGGGGTGCTGCTGGCGGCGATCATCGCCCGGATATTCCGCAGGCACGTGTTCGCCGGTGAAGAGGACCCGTTCGTGATGGAACTGCCGCCCTACCACCGGCCCACGTTCAGGGGCATCATGATCCATACATGGGAGCGGGGCAGCCTCTTCCTGCAGAAGGCTGGAACCGTGATCCTCGCCGGCGCAGTGCTCATGTGGTTCTTGAGCGCATTCCCATGGGGTGTCGAGGTAGGGGGAGCGGACTCATTCGCAGGACGGATCGGGCGCACGATCGTGCCGATCATCCGGCCTCTCGGCTTCGGGCCCAACGAGGGAGTCGCGCTCATCTCCGGCTTTGTGGCCAAGGAGATCGTCGTTTCGACCATCGGCGTGCTCTACGGCCTGGGAGCGGAGGCCGACACGGCCGCGCTTGGGAAGGCGATCGCGGCGGGACCGATGACGCCTTTGTCCGGCTACGCGTTCATGGCGTTCGTTCTGATCTATTCGCCGTGTCTGGCGACGATCGCCGCGATCAAGCGGGAGACAGGCTCGTGGAAGTGGGCGATGGGCGCCATGGGGTACTTGACGGGGCTGGCGTGGCTTGTCGCCTTGGTCATCTATCAGGGAGGGCGGCTGCTGGGGCTGTAGTCCGGAGGCAGGCCGAGGCAATCCTGGACCGTCGGCATGAAGGCAGAGATCGCCGCGACGGGAACACCGGAAAGAGCGAACGCGGATGGCATTCGAGGCAATCATCATCGGCGTGGCGGTGGTCATCGCAGGCATGGTCCTTGCCCGCCACCTGCGCACGGAGACGTCGGGCAAGGGGGGCTCGTGCGCGGATTGCTGCGAGCGCTGCGCACACCGCTCCCAGTGTGCGCTGGTTGTGCTCAAAGCCGGCACACGCAAGGGCGAGAAGCCCTCTGACGACCGGGGCTGAATCGGTGATCGGCCTTCTGACGGCTCTGTGCCTCGCCTCGGCCGCCCAGGGCTTGGCGGGAGCGTCGCCCTGCCAGAGTACGCCTGGCGTGATGCCTCTGCGGGCTGCCCATGCCCACAACGATTACCTCCATCCGAGGCCGATCCTCGACGCATTGGAGCACGGGTTCTGCAGTGTCGAGGCCGATGTCTTCCGAGTGGGGGATGATCTCCTCGTCGCTCACGAGCGCAAGACACTCAAGCCCGAGCGCACGTTCCGCGCCCTGTATCTCGATCCGCTTCGGGAGCGCGTTCGGTTGAACCGGGGTCGCGTCTATCCCAAAGGGCCGCCATTTACGCTCCTCGTGGATATCAAGGAGGACGGGCTGCGAGTGTACGAACTCCTGCGCATGGTCCTGTCGGAGTATCGGGACATGCTGACGGAGGTGCGCGACGGCAAGGCGCTGACTCGCGCCGTCACGGTCGTTCTGAGCGGTGACTGCCCGCGCGATGCCGTCCTTGCGGACCGGATCCGGCACTGTGCTGTGGATGGGCGGCTCGGCGACCTCGATTCGACGCTGCCCGCCCATGCCATGCCGATCATCAGCGACCGTTGGTTCGGCAACTTCAGGTGGTTCGGTATCGGACCGATGCCGGAGCCGGACCGTGAGAAGCTGGCGGAGATCGTTCGGAAAGCGCACTCGGCCGGGCGCCGCGTGCGCTTCTGGGCTGCGCCCGACAGGGAGAACGTCTGGGAGGAGCTCCTCGCCGCGGGGGTGGACATGCTCAACGTTGACGACCTTGGCCGGCTTCGGACATTCCTGACGGCTCGCGAGCGACGCCTCGGACTGCCGTGAAGCGGCCCGCGCGTTGACTCACGCGTGCCTCACCCGGGGCGGCGCTTCCCTTTCGACAGAGTGCTGCTCAGCGAGCGCACTTCCGCCCGCCGGTGATTGAGCAGCGGCTTGCGCGGGATGGAATCGGGTGTTGTCTCTGCAGCCGCGTATCGTCGTGTACAGACCGTCGCAAGGCGCGTATCGAAATCCAGGAGGGATGCCTCGCATTCCGGGCGTGCCCCACCGGGGTTGGGGTGCTCGACGCGGGAACGCGGTGGAAACCGCCGTTCAGGAAGGACGGAGGAACTCCGCCGTGAACGCCTCTTCGGCTTTCACCTTGTCCTTCGGGATCAGGCCTGTCTCGACAAGCTGATCACGGAGCGCTTCCCAGCGGTCCAGACGCATGGAGCCGAGGCCGTCGCGCCTGGCGTCCTCAGTCATGATGAGGCCCTTCAGCGCCTTCCACCCGAACTCGAGCACGTCCTGACCCATCTCGGGGTTGAGCTCACCGATACGCTTGTGCGTCGCTGCAGGGTCCTCCAGATACTTTTCCCAGCCGCGAACCGATGCTCGGACCATCCTGCGGACTACGTCGCCCTGTTCCGCCAGAACCTTCTCGCTCACAATGAGGCAGCTTGTGTAGGGGTTGAACCCGATGTCCGAAAGCAGCAGCGATCTCGGTTTGGCGCCCTGCTTCGCCGCGAGGAACGGCTCGCTGAACACGTAGCCCTGCTGCGCGTAGCCCTTGTCGGCGACGAAACGGGCCACGTTGCCGGGATAGGGAACGATCTTCACGTTGGTGAGGGGTACGTGCTTCTTCAGGTAGTGCGAGAATGCGCCGCCGGCATTCATGGCGAGCGTGAGGTCACGAAGCTCGCGCAGATTCTGAATGCCCGACTCCTCGTGCACCATGATGCAGCGGGGATGCGTCTGGATGGGGGCCATCACCGCCTTGATCGGGGCTTCTTCGGACCGAGCCAGCAGAAGCACGTCGCCGTTCTCGACGCCGAATGTCGCCGCGCCCGTGGCAACCCTCGGGGCGACGGACGCGCCGGGGCCGCCGGGCAGGATCGTGACCTTCAGCCCCTCCTCGGCGAAGCAGCCATGCACCTCCGCGGCAAAGAATCCCCCGTGCTCGGCCTCGGGAAACCAGTTGAGCAGGAGGGACACCTCGGTGAGCTTGGGCGCGTTTGCGCCGGTCGGTTTCGCCTCACGCGGGGCGCGGGCGCATCCGGCCATCATGACGAGCGCCATGCTCGGGAAGATCAGCGATGCTCGCCGGGCAAGGTACGGATATCGGCATCTCATGGTGATAGTCTCCGATGGTCGGGATTGCCCCTACCCGTGGGTCTGATGGCTGAACCAGCGCTTGAGGATGGCATTCCCCGCGACGCTGACCGCTCCAAACGTGATGAGGCCGAGCAGGGTCGAGCAAAGGACGGCAGAGAACAGGTAGGCGGTCTTGAGCTGACCGGATGTCAGCGTGATGAGATAGCCAAGGCCATAGCGCTCGGCGCCGTATCCGGCGAAGAACTCGCCGACGATGGCTCCGATCACCGACATGCCGCTGGAAGTCTTGGCGCCGGCGATGACAAACGGAACGGCCGCCGGAAGGCGAAGCTTGACCAGAGTCTGGCCGCGCGTGGCCCCGTACAGCCTGAATAGCGCCAGCAGATCGCGGTCGAGTGTCGTCAGGCCTGCCGTGGCATTGGTAATCATCGGGAACAGGCTCACGATGAACGACACGAGGATCACGCTCTGCAGGCCGGTTCCGAACCAGATGATGATCAGCGGAGCGATCGCCACAATCGGGACCGTCTGCAGGAAGATGGCGTACGGATAGCAGCCGTTGCGCACGATGGTCCATTGGGAAAAGGCGAAGCCGATCAGGCAGCCGATGACGACGCTGGCGCAGAAGCCCGAGACCGCAGCGACAGCGGTGAGAAGGGTCGCAGACGCAAGTCGGCTCGCATTGGACGCGGCGGCCAGGGCCACCTCCGCCGGACCCGGCAAGATGAAGGCCGGAATGGCGAAGGCGACCGTCGCCGCATGCCACCCCGCCGCGAATACGAGGAACAACGCCAGCGGCGGGAGCGCCGAACGGAGCGCGGTGGCCATACGCGAGCCCAACGTCATGTCTCCTCGCGCAGCCGCGCGCCGATCTCGCGCACATACTCGCCGAAGGCCGCCTCGGCACGGCAATCGGGCGTTCTGGGCAGAGGGAGGGCGATGGGCACATCGGCCACGATCCGTCCGGGGCGTCGGCTCATCACAACGACGCGATCGGAGAGGTAGACCGCTTCCGAGACGTTGTGCGTAACGAACAGGCCCGTCCAGCGATCACGAAGCCATATGCGATGGAGGTCCTCGTTCAGGCGCTGCCGGGTCAGGTCGTCCAGCGCGCCGAACGGCTCGTCGAGCAGCATGACACGCGGATCGGTCATGAGCGCCCTCGCCAGCGACACGCGCATCTGCATGCCGCCCGACAACTCCGTCGGAAACCGGTGGGCGAACTCATCGAGCCCGACGAGCGACAGCAGTTCATTGGCCTTCCGAATATCGCGACCCCTTCTCGTTCGGCCCAGTTCAGTGGGCAGCGCGACATTGCCCGCCACCGTGCGCCAGGTCAGCAGCGTCGGCGACTGAAAGACGAATGCGACGGCAGGTTCGCCGCCTGCGGCATGCCCCACCGTCAGCGTTCCGCTTGTGATGGGCATCAGCCCGGCGACGGCCTTCAGGAAGGTGGACTTACCGCAGCCTGAAGGCCCGACGATGCTGACAAAGCCGCCCTCGGCCACAGAAAGGTCAACGCTCCGCAGCGCTTCGATGCCGCCCGGATAGGTTAAGCCCACGCCGTGGGCTTCCAGAGCGTGACTACCAGTCAATCCGTCGGCCTATGATATTCAGGAACTCGGCGCGGGTCGGCGGGTCGTCATGGAAGCTGCCCAGCACCGACGATGTCTGCATGACGGAGTTCTGCTTCTCGACTCCGCGCATCATCATGCACATATGCTTGCATTCCATGACCACGCCGACGCCCTCGGCATTGGTCGCGTCGCGAATCTCGCGTGCGATGTCATGCGTCAGCCGCTCCTGGATCTGCAATCGCCGCGCATGGACCTCGACGAGCCGGGCCAGCTTGCTGACGCCCAGCACCTTGCCCCTGGAGATGTAGCCGATATGGCATCGCCCGAAGAAGGGGAGCATGTGGTGTTCGCACAGGCTGTAGACTTCGATGTCGCGGGCGATCACCATGTTGTTCGAGGTCGAGGTGAACAGGGCTTGGTTGATCACCTGCTCCGGGTCCGCGTTGTAGCCGCTGCAGAGGTATTCGTATGCCCTGGCGACGCGCATGGGCGTCTTCCGCAGCCCTTCGCGGTCGGGATCCTCGCCGATCTCCTTCAGCAGTTCCCTGATCAGTGATGCGACACGTTCGACGTTCATAGGTCAGCCATCTCCTTCAGCCGGCGGGTCAGATCGGACAGTGGAACCATGCCGGCGGTTTGCCCGCATACCGGATGGAGCGCGAGCGCGACTCCGCTGCCGGGCAGGCAGAGCTCGGGTTCAAGTTCGACGAGCGGGACGGCGAGGAAAGGTCGGCGCAGGATGTCCGGATCGGGTATCTCCAGACCGTCCTCATCGAGGACAAGGTCGCCGTACAGCAGCACGTCAAGGTCAATGGTTCGGGCAGCGTAGGCATCGTCGGTCCTCACACGCCCCAGGCTTTGCTCAATCGGCCTCAGCACTTCGAACTTCAGGGGACGGGGCTCCACATCCGTTGAGATGCGCCATACGCCGTTGGCGAACGGGTCCTGCTCAGGGCGGTTCAGCGGGGCCGTGCGGTACATCGTCGAGACGCCTGTCACCTCGGCGCGGTCCATGAGCGCCGCCAACGCAGCCGGGACGTTCGCATCAGGGGCAATGTTGGAGCCGACCGACACGTAGGCCCGGATCATGTTTTCGGCTCCGGTGACCGGAAGCGCGTGATCTCGATGGCAACCGCGCGGGCGTAGCGCAGCGCCCCCGGCTTCTCCAGGGTGACGTCAACCCTGGCCACGCGCTCATCCTCAAGGCAGACGCCGGCGACCGCCTCGGCGAGGGCCTCGATGAGATAGTAGGATGAGCCTTCGACCAGCGCAATGATCTTCTTCTTGATCGTGACGTAGTCCACCGTGTCGGCGATGGCGTCGGAAGCCGCAGCTTTGGACAGGTCGGCATGCAGAACCACGCTGATGTGAACGTTCTGCCGCTCCCGGCGCTCCCAAGCACGGATGCCCACAATACAGCGCAGGAGAAGGTCACTGATGTGAATCCGATCGAGCGGCTTATCCTCCATACATGTTTCCTTTCAGATTGCGTCCGCCGTCGAGGTAAATGACCTGGCCGGTGACGAAGTCGCTGTGCAGCAGGAACCGGACCGCGCGCACGACATCCTGCGCCGAGCCGTGCCTGCGGAGGGGCACCGAGTCCACGAGGTTCTTCAGGTACGACTCGTCCTGGCCAGGCGGCGGCAGAATGAGCCCAGGGGCCACGGCGTTAACGCGGATGTCCGGCGCCAACTCGAGTGCCAGCATGCGCGTAATGGCATGAAGCATCCGCTTGCTGAGGTGATAGGCCGCGTTGTTGCGGTCGTAGTCCACGATCCGTGTGTCGAGAAAGTTGACGATCTGACCCTGTCGCCCCTGGGCGGCCATGGCCCGACAGAGCTGGAGCGGGGCGAACGCATTCACCTGAATGTTCTGTGACAGCTCATCGGCAGTAAAGCCCAGGACGTTGCTGGGGTCGAAGATGCTCGCCGAGTTGATGAGTATCTCGACAGGACGAGAGCAGGCATGCCGCGCCCGCTGGATCAGAGAGGCTGCCTGGGCAGGGTCGGCAAGATCGGCCTGTACGCCCCATGCCTCGACGCCCTTTGCCATCAAGCGCTCGACGAGTTCATCGGCGTCGCGAGACGAGCTCCGGTAGTGGACGACGACGTGAACGCCCTCATCCGCCAGCGCCTCGGCCACATGCCGCCCGAGCCGCACAGCCGCCCCCGTAACGAGCGCAACCTGTCCTGCTATGGAGGACGACGTATCCATCGGCTAATCCCGTTCTCCGGCACCGTCCGTCAGGCCGCGGCGAGGGCATCCACTTTGGCCGCAAATACGAAATCGGCCTCGGCCAATCCGTCTATCTTGTGCGTCCAGACTGTCACGCGAGCCTTTCCCCAGGCAAGGTGAATGTCGGGATGGTGACCGACCTCCTCGGCAAGCTCGCCGACCCGGTTCGTGAACGCGAGTGCCGATCTGAAGTCGGGAAACCTGAAGGTCCTCTCAAGGTGATGCTCACGGACCACTTCCCAGTCATCGCCCAGCGCCCTGTGCAGCTCGTTCAGTTCTTCGCCCCGCAGCGGCGGAATACCTCCACGACACGGAACGCATTCGCGCGACGCCAAATCGCATTGCATGGCCATATCCTCTCCATCTGTCGCCGGTGCCCACCGGGCTCCCAAAGCGTATACCGGACACCCCACGCTGTAGTTCCGCCCCGGGAGGGCGAGGCTCCCGCCGAGCCGATGGCTCCTGCCGAACCGGACGGTGATACGCACCGGCTTCCGCGAATGGCGACACGCCGCAAACCGTTTGCGGCGCGGTTTCTGGTATCGTTTCGCGGTGAAATGCTGCGCCCCGACCGGTGAACGCGAGGACGGCCGCGAGGCACGTGGGCTGGGCCTGCGGCTCGAGTGGGCCACACTGGGCTGGAACGTCATCGAGGCTGTCGTGGCCGTCTGGGCCGGAGTGGCGGCGGCAAGCATCGCCCTGGTCGGCTTCGGTCTCGATTCGGTCATCGAGTGTCTATCGGGGGCGGCGCTGATCTGGCGGCTCAGCGGTCACGCGGCGGACGAACGGCGCGAGCGTGTCGCGCTGAGGATGGTCGGATGGAGCTTCCTGATCCTCGCCGCCTATGTCGCCTTCGATGCGGTCGGCGCCCTGATCCGGCACGAGGAGCCTGATGCGGGACTGCCGGGCATCGTTATCGCGTCCCTGTCGCTGGTTGTCATGCCGCTCCTCGCCAGGGCGAAACGAGGGGTTGCGCGTCGGATGGCGAGCGCAGCCATGACCGCCGACGCCCGGCAAACCGACATATGCGCCTACCTCTCGGCTATCCTGCTCGTCGGGCTGGCCCTCAACGCGACGCTCGGGTGGCGCTGGGGCGATCCCGTTGCGGCATTGCTCATGACGCCGATCATCGCGCGTGAAGGTGTCATGGCCTTGCGGGGCAAGACCTGTTCCTGCTGAGGCCACGCGACGTGGACAAAGACCGGCAGACGGGACTCATCGCCGGCATCGCGGCCATCGGTCTCTGGTGCTTCACCGGCGTTTGCTTCGCAGCAGGTTCGCGCGCGCTCGGACCGATGGTGTACGCCGCGGGCATCTGCGTGGTCGGTTTCGCGACGGGTGCGGCGCTTCAGGCCGTCAGGGGAATGCCTATCGCCGACCTGTTCCGCATGCCCGGGCGTGTTTGGATCGCGGGCTTCTTCGGGATATCGGTCTATACGGTGCTTCTGATCCTCGCCGTTGGCATTGCCGAGGATGCCGATGTCGCGCAAGTGGCGCTGGTCAACTACCTGTGGCCCCTCTTCATCCTCGCAGCGAGCCGGGTGCTCATCAGGGGGGATCAGCCCTCACGGCCCGTGGTCGCGATCATCGCAGGTCTTCTGGGTTTCATGGGCGTCGCGCTGGCCCGTGGCCCCGAAGCCCTGCTCCGACCACCATCGGATCTGATCCCGCACGCCATCGCGTTCGGTGCAGCGTGGCTCTGGGCGCTCTACAGCGTCCTGCTCCGCAAGTGGCGCATACCGCCCAACCGCAACGGCTCGACGGCCCAATGGATCGTGTGCGCCATTCTGGCCGGAGGCATCGGATGGATGCGCGGCGAGTGGTCCGCCATGCCTGCGCTAACGTGGGAGGCCGTGCTCTGGGTGGCCGCATGCGGCATCGGTCCCGTGGGCCTCGCCTATCACTGGTGGGAGATCGGCGTGAAGCTCGGGCCACACCGGACGCTTGCCGCGCTGAGCTTCTTCATCCCGATCGGATCGGCGCTTCTGATGGGGCTCTTCTTCCGCGAATCGCTCGGACCGTTCCTGCTGCCCGGAGCGGCCCTGATCGCCCTCGCTTCGTTCGCAGCCCACCGTGCGGAAGGCGCAGATCGCGCGTAGACGGGCGTGAGAACTCCGTTCAAGTGGATAGATTCTATCCGTGACGTGGTAATATTCTATCCATGATTCCCCGTCTCATTGCTCCCAGGCTCGGCGATGCTCTAGCCGACAGGCCTGTCGTACTGGTAACAGGCCCCAGGCAGTCGGGAAAGACCACACTGGTCCGGTCCATACCCGGCTACGCGTACATAACCCTCGACGCGACGGCTCCGCTCGATGCGGCCCGGCGCGACCCAGAAGGACTCGTGGCGGGTGTGCGTGAGCCGACCGTGATTGACGAGGTCCAGCGGGCGCCGGGGCTCTTCCGTGCCATCAAGGCGTCGGTTGATCGCGACCGGACCCCAGGGCGGTTCATACTGACGGGCTCGACCAGTGCCATGGCGGTCCCTCAAGCCTCGGAGGCACTCGCTGGGCGCATGGAGATCATCACGCTGTGGCCACTGTCGTTCCGGGAGGTTGCGGGAACGTCGGGCAGCGTCTGCGACATGCTCTTCGATAACGAGGACCTCCGTTTGCCGGGTGGTCCAGCCGTCTTTGATCCGGCTGTTGCCATTGCCACAGGAGGCTATCCGGAGCCGCTCCGCTGGTCGGATCGTCGAAGAGACGCATGGTTCCGCGACTACGTTCAGACCGTCTGCCACAGGGACGTAACCGACATCTCCGACATCGTTGCGACGACGGCGCTCCCGAGGCTCCTGGCCCTGCTTGCCTCGCGTGCGTCGGGTCTGCTCAACATGGCGGATGTGTCTCGGGCCGTTGAGATACCCTATGCCACTCTGAACCGCTATCTCGCTCTGCTGCAGGCGGTGAGCTTGGTCGCCTTGACTCCCCGCTGGAGCAACAACATTGGGCTGCGGACGGTCAAGGCACCCAAGATCGCGCTTGTGGACACAGGGCTGGCTAGCCACCTGCTCCGGCTTGACGCCGACCAAGTGAGATCGGGCACGCTCCTCGGGCCTCTTCTCGAGAACCTCATCGTCATGGAACTCCGCAAGGACGCTGGGTGGAGTCGCTCACATCCCGGCATCCACCACTACCGAGACGAGACCGGGCGCGAAGTGGACATAGTCCTTGAGGGGACCGGAGGACGGATCGTGGGCATCGAAGTGAAGGCGTCGGCATCAGTCACATCACGCGAT
This sequence comes from Chthonomonas calidirosea, assembly GCA_020722705.1. Classification (GTDB taxonomy): domain Bacteria; phylum Armatimonadota; class Chthonomonadetes; order Chthonomonadales; family CAJBBX01; genus JAAYVH01. The sequence continues at coordinate 26,276 of DYKI01000032.1, forward strand.
GCGGCCGGCCTGCGAATGTTGTCGGAACGCCTGGGCAATCGCTTCCACAGGGGAGTGCTGCTCTACACCGGCGAGGTGGTGGTACCGTTCGCAGCGAATATCCACGCCGTCCCATACGGAGCGCTGTGGTCGAGCGGCTGATGCGGCACAGACTGAAGTCATTCCCGCTCGGCGCCGACTGTATGAACCTCCAGGCCTTTCTCTCGAAGCCGAGCGATCTGGGCCGGCTGCGCTCGGTCGTCGGTGATGAGGAGGTCTGCTGCGCCGATGGGGGCGGCGGCGGCGAAGGCTACACGCCCGATCTTGTCGGAATCGACCAGCACAACGGTCTGGGCTCCGGTCTGCATCATGCGCCGCTTCACTTCGGCAGCGTCGAAGTCCACCACCGTGAACCCTGCATCGGCCTCAACTCCGTTGAACCCGAGGAACGCCTTGTCAACGCGGAAGCCGTCGAGGAACCGCATGGCAAGCGGACCCAGCGTCGCCCTGCGCAGGCGCTGCACCTGACCGCCGACCATGATGATCTCGATGCCCGTGCACTCCATCAGGACCGCAGCTATGGCGAGGGAGTTGGTGACGACGGTCAGGGGTCGGCAGCCGCGCAAGACCAGCGCCAACTCGAGTGTGGTCGTGCCGGCGTCCAGCAGGACCGTCTCGCCGGGATGGACGAGAGCCGCAGCCGCCCGCGCGATCGCCTGCTTCTCGGCGCGCCGAATGACTGACCGCTCGTCATGACTGGGCTCGAAGAGCGTGCCCTCTGCGCGTATGGCTCCCCCGTGCGTGCGCACGACCAGCCCCTTGCTTTCGAGCCGCGCCAGATCGGCTCGGATCGTCGGCGCGGACACTCCGAACTGCTCGACGAGCTCATCAACAGACACGGAGCCCGCATCGCGCACCTTCCGGACTATGGCTCGCTGTCGCTCCTCGGCAAACACCCGGTCTCTCCTACCGCGAACTTTCGATTGCTTACGAAGTTTACTTGATTCTTTTCGTATTTTAGCGTATCCTACAGGACATGAAGGAAGTCGTCCATCGCAGGACCGCGTCATGATCGTCTATGTCGGGTTTGCCCAGCGCGACGAGTGGAGCGATTGGGCCGCCACGTATGCGCGCCATGCCGCACATTTCGAGGAGGCATCCGGCCGGCGTTGCCTGACGATACCGTATGACATGGCAGGCACCGACCTCATGGCCAGGCTGCAGCCCGATGCGGCGATCCTGTCGGGATTCGCACGGTCCTTCGAAGAGTACGATCCGGTAGACCTCGAACCGGTCCTCCAGTGGATCCGAACGGCCGAGACGACCCCGATCCTTGCCATCTGCGGCTCTCATCAGCTCATCGGCTGTCTCTTCAATGGCGAGACGGACGGAATGCAGAGGCTCAAAGACCGACCCATGCGCTTGCGTAGACCCGGCGAGCCGATCGTCAACGCCGACTGCCATCCGGAGCACTTCATGGAGCGCGGGTTCTATGAGCTGGATGTCATGGCGGACGATCCGCTGTTCGCGGGATGCGGCAAGCCCCCGGTCGTCATGGAGTCGCATTACTGCGAGGTCAAGCAGTTGCCGCCCGGCTTCCGACTGCTGGCGTCCACGCCCGAATGCCGAATCCAGGCCATGCGCCACACGCATCGGCCCCTGATCGGAGTGCAGTTCCATCCGGAGGACTATACCGACAGGTTTCCCGACGGCAAGTTGATGCTGGAGGCCTTCTTTCGGGGGCCGAGACGCGAGACCATAGCAATGCCCCGAGCATCGGGGTGAAACAAGAGGAGTCCTGACAATGCCGAAGTCGCTGCCCATCCATCCATACGACGTCCGCAAGCCGGGCTTTGCGGAGTTCGACCCGATACCGCTGTGCCGCTACGACGGCACGGTCAAATCCGAACTTGGCAAGTACCCTGCGGAAGCGCTGGTGCGCATCTACCGGGATATGGTGATCATCCGCACCTTCGAGCAGATGCTGGACGAGGTCAAGAAGAAGGCCCAGTTCGGTGGGATTGCCTACAACCATCACGGACCGGCTCACCTGAGCATCGGCCAGGAGGCATGCTCCGTCGGTCAGGCGTTCCTCCTCGGCGTGGATGACCACATCTTCGGCAGCCACCGGAGCCACGGCGAGATTCTCGCCAAAGGACTTTCGGCCATCGAGAAGCTCGATGAGGACACGCTCGAAGGGATCATGAAGGGCTATCTGAACGGCGCCACGCTGGCAGTCGTCGAGAAGGCGTCCAAAGGCTCGGTGCGCTCAGTGGCCATGGACTACCTGCTGTACGGCACGCTCGCCGAGATCTTCGGGCGCGAGGCCGGCTTCAATATGGGCATGGGCGGCTCGATGCACGCCTTCTTTACGCCCTTCGGCGTGTTCCCGAACAACGCCATCGTGGGCGGCTCAGGCGACATCTCGGTCGGCGCCGCGCTCTACAAGAAGGTCAACAAGAAGCCGGGCGTTGTCGTCTGCAACATCGGCGACGCCGCCATGGGCTGCGGTCCCGTGTGGGAGGGGCTCTGCTTCGCCACCATGGACCAGTTCAAGACGTTATGGGACGAAGCCCATCGAGGCGGACTCCCCTTCATCATGAACTTCGTCAACAACTTCTATGGGATGGGCGGCCAGCCTGTGGGCGAGACCATGGGCTTCAACGTGCTGGCCCGAGTCGGGGCAGGATTGACCCCCAACCAGATGCATGCCGAGCGCGTGGACGGCTACAACCCGCTGGCGGTCGTGGATGCCATGGCGCGCAAGATGGAGATCATCAAGGCCGGCGATGGGCCCGTGCTGCTCGACACGCTGACCTACCGCTACACCGGCCATTCGCCTTCGGATGCTTCATCCTATCGCGACAAGGCCGAGGTGGACGAGTGGCAGAGCGTGGACTCCATCGAGCATTACGGCGCTCAGCTCAAAGAGGCCGGTCTGGCCGATGACGCCGCGCTTGAGGCGATCAAAGCCGAAGCCGCCGGCCGCATCCTCCAGGCCTTCAAGCTCGCCACCGACCTCGATGTATCGCCGCGGGCCGATCTGTACAAGGTCGGGTGTCTCCTGGACCGCACCATGTTCTCCAACCAGACGGTGGCCTCCATGGATCCGTCACGCGAGCCCGAGGTTCTCATCTCCAAGGAAGAGAATCCGCGCGTCAAGCAGCTCAGCGGTCGGAGCAGGTCCGGTCTCGATGAGAACGGGCAGCCGCTCCCGAAGGGCCGATGCGTCGGTCTCCGAGATGCTCTCTTCGAGGCGATCCTCGACCGGGTCTACGAGGACCCCACGCTCGTCGCCTACGGCGAAGAGAACCGCGACTGGGGCGGAGCATTTGCGGTCTATCGTGGTCTGACCGAAGCGCTGCCGTACCATCGCCTCTTCAACAGCCCGATCTCCGAAGGAGCCATCGTCGGATCAGCCGTCGGATACGCCCTCGAAGGGGGACGCGCGCTGGTCGAGCTGATGTACTGCGACTTCCTGGGCCGCTCGGGCGACGAGGTCTTCAACCAGCTCGCCAAGTGGCAGTCCATGTCCGGCGGTCTCCTGAGGATGCCCGTCGTGCTTCGCGTCTCGGTAGGCTCGAAGTATGGGGCACAGCACAGCCAGGATTGGTCGGCGCTCTGCTTCCACATACCCGGTCTGAAGGTCGCCTTCCCCGCCACGCCCTACGATGCCAAGGGACTCATGTACTCGGCGCTCCTCGGCACGGATCCGGTCGTCTTCTTCGAGAGCCAGCGCATCTACGATCAGCCCGAGCTGTTCCATCCGGGCGGCGTGCCTGCCGAAGCCTATGCGATTCCCATCGGCGAACCCGACATCAAGAAGCCGGGCAAGGACATTACGATCCTGACGATCGGCGCGACCCTGTATCGCGCTCTGGATGCGGCCAAGATTCTGGAGAGTGAGCACGGCATGTCGGCGGAGGTCATTGACGCGCGCAGCATCGTGCCGTTCAACTACGAGCCGGTGCTCGAATCGGTCGCCAAGACGGGTCGCATCGTGCTTGCGTCGGATGCCTGCGAACGTGGCAGCACACTGCAGACCATGGCCGCGAAGATCGCTCAGCTCGGGTTCAACGACCTCGACGGGCCGCCTGTGGTCGTCGGCGCCCGCAACTGGATCACGCCGCCCGACGAGATCGAGGACAGCTTCTTCCCGTACGCGAGCGACATCCTCGACGCCATCCACAGCGACATCGTGCCGCTCAAGGGCTACACGCCCAAGCGGCCCGTTGACAAGGCTGAGGCGCTCCGTCGAGCGAAGCTGGGCATATAGGCAGCCGATACGCGCCGAGGGCGGGCAGAGCAGAGTCGGACCTTCGAGGGGAGCCAAGCCCGTCCCGGCCCTACGGCGCACCTAGACCAAATCCAACCGTGGGCTTGACGGTTTCGCCGGTCCGTGTTACCATGTATGATGTCGCGGCGAAGTACGTTGTGGCCCACAGTGTACGGAAAGCGTCCTCAACGGGACATGTCCGGAGTGACGCAGCCGATGGCAATACCCCAACACTCCAAGGAGGGAGAGTGCAGGTGAGAAACCGTCATGGTTTCACTTTAATCGAACTGCTTGTGGTCATCGCGATCATTGCGATCCTGGCAGCGATCCTGTTCCCGGTTTTCGCTCAGGCACGAGAGAAGGCCCGGAGCACTTCATGTCTGTCCAACTTTAAGCAGGTTGCCCTGGCGCATCTCATGTATGTTCAGGATTTCGACGAGCGGCTTGCGCCGTTCATGTGGGGACCCGGGGACGGCGGCTTCAGCTACAACCCCGCCACATGCTTCACGTGGCCGCAGATGGTCCAGCCCTACGTCAAGAGCTGGCCGCTGTTCCGCTGCCCGAGCGACCCCTACGCCAACGACGCTCAGTCGTATTCCAATATGGGAGTCAGTCCCAGCGATCCCCAGCGCAACAGGGAGTACGCCATCGGTCTGAACACCGACCTGGGCTACAACTACATGTACTGCGCTCCGATGAATGACGCTGTCGCCCAGTCTCATGGCATGCAGTTGGCTGCATGGGACGGCGCTGCCAACTCGATCATGTATGTTGACAGCGTTTGGGACTACGGCGGCTGTGACGTTCCCAAAGGCGGCGGCAACTGGTTCATCGAGGCCCCGAGCTACTGGTATTCCGATACGTGGTGGTGGTTCGGCGGCTGGCGGATTGACGACTGCAACAGTTGGCTCCACTACGGCGGCACGTTCCCGCGCCACACCAATGCCATGAACGTGGCATTCGTTGATGGTCATGTGAAGATTCAGCGCGTCGGCGATCTGTTGGCGGGCGTCAATCCGCGAACCCACGAGGTCTTCGATCGCGAAGCCTACAAGTGGGATCGCAAGTAATCGGACGAGCGTGACGGCCGAGTCCCAGCGGACTCGGCTTGAAAGCTGTGGCTGACAGGATCCGGGCGGGCTCCACAGCCCGCCCTTCCTGCGCTGGACAGCGTTCGTCATCAGGGGAGATATGAGGGATGAACCAGCGCGTCGGTTGGCCGGTTGTCGTGTTGCTCCTGGCGGTTCTCGCAGTGGGCCTCTACGCCTATGGCAAGCGAGTGCTCTCGGCCGGTCCGGCTCCGATTGACACCGCCGCGGACATACCGCCTCGCAAACCCGGAGACGACAAGCCCGCAACTCCACCGCCGGGCATGCGGGTGCCCGGGCAGATCAAGCGCTAGTGGAGGAAGGACCACGTCATCATGGACAGCAACAAGAAGGTCATTGTCATTATCGTAGCCATCGTCGCCGTTGGGTTGGCCGTCGTGATGGGGGTACGAGCGTTCACCGGCCAGGGCCGCGTAGACACTGCCGAGACGCAAACGGCCATCCAGCAGGCCACGCAGACTCACGTGGATCAATCAATGGCCGGCGAGGTCGCCACACAGAGCAATCAAGCCCCGCAGGCGACGATGCGGCTGCCGGGCAACAAGGGCGGCGCACGCTAGACGCTGATTGCTCGACCGCCGGGGCGGGGACGCTTCTCTTCGCGCCGGCGGTCACAAGCCCCCCGACCGGGGCCGATCCGCGTCCGACATCCGGCTTTCGCCCGGAACCTCGCCTCGCGCCCAAACCACACCTACGTTGGGTCGGGCGTCCCCCGGTCCGCATGCCCCGAGGTACACTTACCTTTCCGCAGACGCGGCCCAATGTCGGGGCCGGGCAGACGGCATCTCCGAGGTGACCCATTGAACGTTCGCAACGTCGCCATCATCGCCCACGTTGACCATGGCAAGACCACTCTGGTGGATGCGATGCTGCGTCAGGGCAACGTGTTTCGCCCCAACCAGACGATCGCCGATCGGGTCATGGATTCGATGGACCAGGAGCGCGAGCGCGGCATCACGATCGTATCGAAGAACACGGCGATCCTCTACCGTCCGTCCGGTCATCATGCCGCCGTGAAGATCAACATCGTGGACACGCCCGGTCACGCCGATTTCGGCGGCGAGGTCGAGCGGGTCATGAGCATGGTGGACGGCGTGCTCCTGGTGGTTGACGCCGCCGAAGGGCCTATGCCCCAAACGCGGTTCGTGACACAGAAGGCGCTTCAGGCGGGGCACCGGGCCATCGTCGTCGTCAACAAGATTGATCGTGCCGACGCCCGACCCGACGATGCGATCAACCGCACCTTCGATCTGTTCGTCCAGCTCGGCGCCGACGAGCAGCAGCTCGACTTCCCCATCATCTACACCAACGCGCACGCCGGAACGGCCACCACCGACATGGACAGGCCGGGCGAGGACCTGCGTCCCCTCTTCGACGCGATCGTGAAGCACATCCGTGCCCCGCATGGTGATCCCCATGCCCATTTGGCCGTGCTCGTCAGCAACCTCGACTACGACGACTACCGGGGGCGGATCGCCATAGGCAAGGTCGCCGCAGGCGTGGTCAAGCCCAACCTTCCCGTCGCCGTCATCTCGCGCGATGGGCGTCATCTGTCGGGCAAGATCATCACGGTCTTCGTCTTCGAAGGTCTGAAGCGGGTGGAGGTCGCCAGGGCCTCGGCCGGCGACATTGTCGCCCTCAGCGGCCTGCCGGACGTGAACATCGGCGAGACCATCACCGATGCCGAGAACCCCGTGCGATTGCCGATGCCGCCCGTTGATGAGCCCACGCTGCGCATGACCTTTTCGGTCAATACCTCCCCGTTCGCAGGGCGCACAGGCCGCTGGTGCACCTCACGCAAGCTGCGCGAGCGGCTCATGAAGGAACTCCAGACGAACGTGAGCCTGCGCGTCGAGGATACGGACTCGCCGGACTCGTTTCTCGTTTCGGGTCGTGGGGAACTCCATCTCGCCGTGCTCATCGAGACTATGCGGCGCGAGGGGTACGAGCTGCAGGTCTCGCAGCCCGAGGTCATCTTCCGTGATATCGGCGGCGTGCGATGCGAGCCGATCGAGGAGGTCAGCATCTCGGTGGCCGAGGAGCATGCCGGAGCAGTTATCGAGCAGCTTGGCGCTCGACGCGGGCGGATGACCGACATGCACGCATCAGGCAACGGTGTCGTGGACCTCGTCTACGAGACGCCGACGCGGGGACTTCTCGGGTTCCGGTCCGAGTTCATCACCATCACGCGCGGCACGGGCGTGATGAACACGCTGTTCGCCGGATACGAGCCGGTCGCCGGCGACCTTGCCGTCAAACGCAACGGCTCGCTGATCGCCAGCGAGACGGGCACGGCCACACCGTTCGGCCTGCACAACGCAGAGGCGCGCGGGGCTCTCTTCATCGGACCTGGCACTGCGGTCTACGCCGGCATGATCGTCGGCAAGCACCAGCGCGACACGGACCTCGAGGTCAACGTGTGCAAGACCAAGCACCAGTCCAACATGCGGACCGCTGGTCAGGACACCGCCATCCGCCTGACGCCGCCCACGGAGATGACCCTCGACCGAGCGATCGAGTATATCGGGTCGGACGAGCTTGTCGAAGTGACCCCGACCGACGTGCGCATGCGGAAGCGCATCCTCGACACCACCGCGCGGCGACGGTCCGAGCGTGACCGATAGGCAGCCCCGCTCGGGGGTCCAGATGCCCAACGCCCAATCCGCGGTCGAGAGCCTACGAGTGCGCCTGGAGAAACTCCGGCCGGCACGCCGAAAACCCGTGGTGATACGATAATGCCCGTTGACGGTGCGAGTTGCTCCGTGTTATACTTCTTGATCTGTTCGACTTGGAGCTCTCTGGAGTTCATGCGGACGGCTCGCTTGGCGGGCAGAGGCAAATCCAGTCTCGTGGAGGCAAGCACATGAGATCGTGTCGTCACGCAGGCTTCACCCTGATCGAGCTGCTTGTAGTCATCGCCATCATCGCGATCCTGGCCGCGATCCTGTTCCCCGTGTTCGCGCAGGCCCGCGAGAAGGCTCGCGCATCGAGCTGCTTGAGCAACTTCAAGCAGACTGCACTCGCCATTCTTCAGTACATCCAGGACTATGACGAGAAGTTCCCGCAGGCAAGTCCGTTCTACAGCGGCCGATGGACCGGGGCGAACGGTCCGGTGTTCATCACAACGCCCCCGAATCTCCGAGGATCAGCGCCCTACCACCCCGTCCGCTACAACACCTGGACCTACGCCACGGATCCCTATCGCAAGAACTACCAGATCCTGGCGTGCCCATCGAGCACCGACTGGGTGCTCTCATCGGGTGCCACAAACTTCGAGCCGCCGCGGATCGCGGAATCCATGAACGGCCTGCTCCACTGCTTCCCCCAGGCCGGAATCAAGGCTCCCGCATCGGTACTCCTGGCGTGGAACGGGTTTGAGAAGTCGGCTCCGGTCGGCTTCACCCATGCCAACCCGCTGCTCTATTGCCCCAACCCGAACGCTGAGTGCTTGTATCAGCCATGGACCTCGGGTTGTTCCACCGCAGTCAACGGCCAGCGGAGCCTCCCGCTCGTCTACAGGGGGCAGCCGAGCTACTCGGTCTGGGTCCACTCGAACGGCGACAACCGCGTCTACAGTGATGGCCATGCCAAGTGGGTCCCGTTGACGGGAGGCTGGCAGACCGACGCATTCGCTTCCACCAACAAGACGGATGGTTCGATCGTGAACGGCGGCTACTACAGCTACTGGTGGGACGGCTGCCACACATGGCTGTTCCGACCCGACTACGAGCCGTAAGGCGCGCGAGGCATTCTGTATGAGCGCATGGCGCAGACGCGTTTCCCTGCTTCTGGTATGCCTGGTCTCACTGGGTCTGGTTTCGTGCCGATCGAAGGCGCCGGTCGAGGAGAATCCTCCCCCGACGCCCGATAAGGGGGGCCGGATGCCCATGACCAGCCAGGGCAGCGTCGGCCAGGCCGGCGGAGGCAGCGGGCAGGTGGTCCAGCCTCAAACGGACTGAACCCGATCTGGCGCGCATGACAAGCGCCGCCGAGCCGGCAGGATATCACCGCCCCCGGAGCTTTGCTCTCGGGGGCGGTGCGTTCGTAACGCAATAGGCCACGCGTGTGTTTGATGCGTGGCAACGAACGGCAACGCACCGGCATTCGTGCCTGAT
>DYKI01000338.1 GCA_020722705.1 Chthonomonas calidirosea
GCATAGTGGGTCGGCGTGCCGTTGACGATGGAGGTCCGCCGCAGGCCGTCGGCGCCGTAGACGAACTGCGACGCAGCCCTGAAGCACACCGGATGGCCGCTCAATCCGTGGGTCCCGAACGGCGCGCTCGCCACCACAAGCTCGCCATGAGAACGGTTGCCAGCCACCACAGGGAGAGCAGCGAGTAGAGAGAAGCTGCCTCAAGATGATCCGGTTGCACGCTTGATATGAACGCAACCGTCGCGGCCGTGGCACCCGTCGCGAAGGCGGCCACGACCAGAGTGCGCGACCGAGCCCCTCTCGCACCAAGACTTGAGCGCGGTCGCGGCTCTGCGCGCCCGAGCAAGCGCACGGCACTCCGGACACATTGCAGGACCCACACGCTCCAGACGAGTGCGGCACCAAGTTGGTACCACATCAGGGTATACGCTCACATAGCCATAGAGCAGCGACGACGGCTCCCACCCAGGACACCACAGCACCACCTGTGGCGACCCCCACCGCGCCGATCCGACCCAAGCGTCCCGCACTGACCAGCATGGCACCAGCCCACTCGGTCCCCAAGCCCGACATGATGCCGATGCCGCCCCCGAACATCAGACCGCGGCCGTCGTTCGCTCCCAGCGCCATTGAGTGGTGGTACATGGCAGCGAAGAACGATGCGACGCCCGCCGCGAGGAACGCAGCTCCTGCGGGCCCGGGACACATGGCCGCGCATACCGCCCAACCGAACGCCTGGTATGACAACAGCATGCCGGTCCAATAGTGGTCCCACTCGGAGCCGTTCAGGGGACGTTTTCCATCCCGATCCACCGCGTTGACGGGATTGCCCCGGCAATACTCGAACCAGTTCGCCCCATCCCGCGCCGGGTCCTCGGAGACGAATCGCCCAAGTGCCGGGTCCATCCATCTCGCGCGCATGTAGATCAGGCCGGTCTCGTCTTCGGACGTGTGGCCGAGGGAGCCGACGAACTTGTGGCGCGAGGTTCCGCTGTCCCCGGCGCGGACAAGGCCGTAGACGTCGTATCCTGAGACGGACCCCTCAAGGGTCCTCGTGAAGTCAG
>DYKI01000339.1 GCA_020722705.1 Chthonomonas calidirosea
GGGACGGGTCCATCCATCTCGCTCGCATATAGATGAGCCCGGTTTCGTCTTCGGAGGTATGGCCGAGGGAGCCGACGAACTTGTGGCGCGAGGTGGAGGTGCCCGACGATGCGCGGACGAGGCCGTAGACGTCGTATCCTGAGACGGACCCCTCAAGGGTCCTCGTGAAGTCAGTCGCTACACATCGGCCGCTCATCACGCGACGGTCTACGCTCCCGACGGGTGATGACTGTCCGTGTCACCATCTGGCTTGTCGGTGATAACGGCGAGCGAATACGCTAGGCCAAGGCCCACGCCGACCACCAACGGGAGCGTGGGCTGGGGCTCGAAGTAGCGCTCCAGAACGCCACGGAACAGCCACGCCACACCCAATGTAGAAAGCGGCAAGACACCCAGCCGCAACGCTCTGCGGGCAGTCCGCCCTGCAATCTGCGCTCGCTCGTCCTCGGGTAAGCGCCGCCCCATCCCGCGTAGCCAAAGGGCTAGCACCACGAGATCGATGACCAGCAGGGCTCCGATCCCGACTCCCAGGTACACTGGCAGGTTCAGCATCCGCGACACTCCTTCCGCGGGTCGTGTTGATTGATCCGAGCACGCTTCATTGCTCCCGGCCTCAGTCTGTAGCATCAATGAGCGCGAGGGCAGCGATACAGGCCAGTGAATAGCCGGTCGCTGCGCCGATCATCTGGTATCCGCAGCGGAGGCTGATGCGCGTGCCAACTGCGGCCAATGCCAGCGTCTTCGCGATCATCTCCGTGTAGATGGCGCTGCCCAGAACGCCGCCTCCTGTAAGCCCAGCGAATGCTGTCATTCCGGATGTCAAAGGGGAGGCGCCAGAGCCCCCCAGGGCTGCCATCATGAAGGCAACTGCCCCGATTCCGTAGGCGACGGCCATGCCCGCCAAGGGAGCCGACCGTGCCTCAAGGGCAAGAGACATCATAAGCAGGGCCAGCTGCCCCGTGAGAAGACCGACGGCGTACAGCCCCCACGAGTCGGTACTGACCCGTCCATCCGGATCCACCGCATTGACCGGATTCCCCCGGCAGTACTCGAACCAGTTCG
>DYKI01000167.1 GCA_020722705.1 Chthonomonas calidirosea
GTACGAGCATGACCCAATTCGCTTTTGCTGAACCTCTGAAGCATGCCTCCCCGGGATGGGCCGCTTCCGGCCAGACTGGCTGCTTCGCCATGGGATCAGCCGGCGGGCTGCCGTACAATCAACGAACGTCGCGGGAAGGCAGGGCAATGCAGGAATGCGGTTTGGGCGCCTCGCGAGATCCGGATTGACAAGGCGGTAGAAATGCCGCCCTCCGGACCCTCCGTGACTCAATTGCGGGAACCGGCGGAGACTGTCGAGTTCTTCGAGTCCTCCTCACAGGAGGCGGCCGGCTTGCCGGAAACCCGTATTGCCCGGTTGTTGTGCGATCAGCCTTCTGGATACAATGATCGTGGAACACAGAAGAAGTGGTGATGGGGCCTCACCCTGATCTGTCCCGAGAAATCGGGATTGGCAGCTCCTACCGTCCGGCAGGAGCTATTTTCGTTCTGGGCCCAGTCGCGATGAGGAACCTGACGAGTGTGCAAGTATTCCCTGACCACGGCCATCCTGTTGGCGGCGGCCTTGACATGCGCGTCCGCGCAGCCGTCCCCGGCCCCGCTCACGCTGCACGACTGCATCCGTCTTGCCGAGTCCGTCCCGTCCGCGGTCAGTGTCGCACGACAGGAGCGTGAGATTGCGGCGCGCGATGTCACGCAAGCCCGTGCAGGACTCCTGCCTCAGTCCCGGCTGATCAACGGGTTCACCTACAACAGCCCCTTGCTCTACAACCGGCAAGTCTTCAGCTTCCTTCCTCTCAACGGCATCCGGGAATACAGTTCCCTGTTCACAGTGAACCAGGAATTCGACTCTTCGGGCAGGTTGCGGGCCGAAATCGCCCGGGCGCGGGCGAACGAGCAAATCGCCACAACCAGCATAGCCCTTGCCCGGCGCGATCTCCGGCGGGCCGTGGCGGCCGCCTACTATCGTGCGCTGCTCACACGCAGGCTCGCTCGCGTGGTTCAGGATGCGCTGGCAGAAAGCAGGAGTTTCGAGAATCGCACGAAGCTGCTTTTCAACGCCGGAGAGGCGGCTCAAGCCGACGTAGTGAAAGCTGGGGCCCAGACCGCGTTTCTGCAGCAGGCGGCCAACGCCGCCGAACTTGAGGCCAGCCTCGCCAACCAGGAATTGGCGTCTTTCTGGACGGCTGACGCCGCAGGCGCCCTCCCCCTGGCAGACGTTCTGGAACAGGAGCCGGCGCCACCGGAGCCTGAGGCGCCACAAGGCGCGCCATTCCGGAAGAGGCTGGAGTTCACTCTTCTTGATGCACAGCGCCGGGGTTTTCAGGCTGACATGCGCCGGGCGCGCGCCGCCCTGCTTCCGCAACTCGGATTGACTTTTCAGTACGGCGTTGATTCCACCGCCGTCAGGATCCGCGATCGCGGCTATGCGGCATTCGTGAATTTGACGATTCCGCTCTTCGACTGGAACCGCGCCCGCGCGGCAATGCAGCAAGCACGTCTGCGAGCGCAGCAGGTTGACACCAGCCGCGCCATAGCCACGCGCACGTTCTCCAAGGACTATCAAAACGCTCTGGCGCGGGTGAGACAGCTGTATGAGCAGATCGCGCTGGCGCGGGAGCAGGCGAAGCTGGCGGCGGACGACCTGCGCCTGAGCCGCATTCGTTATGAGGGCGGCGAGGGTACTGCGCTCGACGTCGTGACCGCCCAGAACCAGCTCGCGCAGGCGCGCAGCAACTACTACACGGCTCTGGCCAATTATCTGAACGCCAAAGCCGACCTGGAGGTTGCATCAGGACGATGAAGGCTCAGATCCCGGTGCTTCTGATTACTGCCATTCTCGGCGGCTGCAGGACGGATGAGCCCGCCACGGCGGAGCCGGTCGTGGCGGTGAAAGTAACAAAGCCGGAGGTGGCGGACGTGAAGTTGACCGTGCGGGCGCCCGCATACGTGTTCGCCCGCGAGCAAGCCAACATTTGTTCCCGTATCACGGCGCCGATCCGGCAGTTGCTCGTGCGGAAGGGCGACCGTGTCGCAGCCGGCCAGGTGCTGGCGAAACTGGACAACAGGGACCTGCTGGCGCAACGAGAGGAGGCTGCCGCAGCGGTCACGGATGCCGAAGCCAACCTCGCACGGGTGACTTCCGGAACACTGCCCACAGACATCGAGAAGGCGCGCGGCCAGGCTGCGAGCACGGAGGCGGCCCTCAATCAGGCCCAGAAATTCTATGACCGCCGCCGGCAGTTGTTCGAGCTGGGCGCCATTCCTCAGCGCGACGTGCTCCTCAGCGAAACCGAGCTGGCGCAAGCCAGGGCGAATCATGAGGTGGCGAAGAGATCTCTGGACCTGCTTCAAAATCAGTCGCGTGACAAGGACATCCTGATCGCCAGGAGCAGGGTCGAGCAGGCTCGCGCGCGCCTCTCTGCCATCCAGGCCCAACTGGATTTCACCGAGATCCGCAGCGCATTTGCCGGAACCGTCACCGAACAGTTCCTGTTCCCCGGAGACATGGCGAAGCCCGACTCGCCCATCTTCACGGTCATGGACCTGGCGGTGGCCGTTGCGCGCGCACAGATTCCGGACTCCCAGGCTGGACCAGTCCGGCTTGGTCAGGCATGCGCATTCGTGCCCGCGGACGGCGGCAGTCCTTTCACGGGTCGAATCTCGGTCGTCAATCAGGCTGTGGATCCCGCCAGGCGCACGGTGGAATCCTGGTGTGAAATTTCCAACCCGGGCGGGACGTTGCGAGCGGGCACCTTCGGACAGGTCGTGATAGTGACGGGAGTCAGGCCGGGATCCGTGGTGGTTCCGGTTGCGGCCGTGCAGTTCGCAGAGGGAACCAACCGGGGCGTGGTGATGGTCGCCGGGGTTGAGAACACCGCCGTGAAGAAGGAGGTCGAGACGGGCGAGGTCTTCGACGGCAAGGTCGAAATCAGGAGCGGGCTGAATGCAGCCGAGCCGGTCATCGTTCAGGGGGCCTATGGCCTGGCCGAAGGGACTAGGATTCGCCTTGACAGGGGCGGAAAGCAGTGACTGGGAGGCTCGCTCAATTCGTTCAGGCGCACGCCCGCGCGATGGTCATCGTCGTCCTGGCTTTCGCCCTCGCCGGGGCGGCATTCCTGTTCCGCTTGCCGATCGCGATTTTCCCGCAGACGGACTTTCCGCGAATCGTCATCCTCGTGGACAACGGAATCACGCCTGTGGATATCCAGTTGCTGCGTGTCACCCGTCCCCTCGAAGAAGCCATCCGCATCGTGCCGGGAATCACGACCATCCGATCGGTGACGGCACGAGGTTCGACGGAAATCAGCGTTTTTTTCCGCTGGGATGTCGACATCCTCAACGCGCTTCACCTGGTGCAGGGCCGCGTTTCTCAAGTCACGCCATCGCTGCCCTCCACGTGCCGCTTTTACATCAACCGTCTTACGTTTTCCGTTTTTCCGATGGTGGGCTTCAGCATCACGTCGCCGGCTCGGCCGCTTTCGGAGCTGTGGGAACTGGCCTACTACAACATCACTCCACGTCTGTACCGGCTGCCGGGTGTGGCGGAGGCGAGAATCGTGGGCGGGCGGCCGCCTGAATACCACGTGATTGTGGATCCGGAGAAGCTTGACAGTTACAGGATTCCGCTGACGAAAGTCACGGACGCGCTCCGGAACGACAATATCATCTCGCCGTCCGGCATGGTGCAGGAAAACTACCACCTCTACCTGACCACCGTTACGGGATTGTTCCGCACCCGGGAGGAGATCGAGCGGACGGTTGTCGATGTTGTGCGGGGCACGCCCGTTGCAGTCAAGGATCTCGCGCGTGTGGCGCCGGCCGAGCGGCCGGTCTATAACATCGTCACGGCAAATGGCCGTCCTGCCGTCCTGGTCAACGTGCTCCAGCAGCCGGATGGCAACGCAGTCCAGATCGCCGATTCCGTCAACGCGGAGCTCGACCAGATCAGGAAGTCGCTTCCTGCCGACATCCAGTTGTCGACGTACTACGACCAATCGGTTCTGGTCCGGGAGTCGATCGCCGGGGTCACGGAAAGCATCCTGATCGGACTGGGGCTATCGGTCCTCGTCCTGCTCGTTTTTCTGAAGAGCTGGCGCACGACGATCGTGGCTGCGATGGTGATCCCGGTCGCCGTACTCATTGCGATCGTATTCATGAAGTTCTTCAACATGAGCTTCAATCTGATGACGCTCGGGGGGCTGGCCGCCTGCATCGGCGTCGTGATCGATGACGCGATCGTCATGGTCGAGAACATCATCGTCCACCTCTCCACCGGCCAGGCTCCGATGGACGCGGCGAGAAGCGCAATTGCCGAGCTCACGCCGGCACTCACGGGTTCCACACTGACGCCAATCGTCGTCTTTGCTCCACTGGTGTTTCTCGGCGGAATTACAGGCGTCTTCTTCAGGGCTCTTGCGATGACGCTGGTGACGGCGCTGCTCGCATCGCTGTTCCTGGCGATTTTCTTCACTCCCGTGCTGGCCGCCGTCTTTTTCCGGCGTCCTGAGGGCGCCGCGGCGGCGGACCTGGAGCACGCCGAACAGGCAGGCGAGGGGCGCGTACTGCGGTGGCTGACAGACCGCTACGAATCCGCGTTGCACTGGTCGCTCTATCATCCGCGGTGGATCCTCCTGGCCGCGGCGGCCGTGCTGGCTGGAATGATCGGTCTCTATTTTCAACTCGGCACCGGCTTTCTTCCGGAGATGGACGAAGGGGCGTTCGTGCTCGATTATCGGATGCCGCCGGGCACTTCACTTCAGGAAACAGACCGGGTGTTGCGCCATATCGAGCAGTTCATCAAAGAAACGCCGGAGATCGAGAGCTATTCCCGCCGGACAGGCGCGCGCCTCGCTCTTGCCATTGCTGAACCGAATACCGGCGATTTTCTGATCAAGCTGAAGAAGGATCGCAACCGTTCTTTAGACGAAGTGACCTCTGAACTGCGGCGCAGGATCCTCACGTCGGAGCCTGCGATCACAGTGGAGTTCCCGCACATTCTGGAAGATCTGATCGGCGACCTCGCATGGTCGCCACAGCCCATCGAAATCAAGGTGCACCACGGCGACGATGCCACCCGTAAGCGGCTCGCGAAGCAGATCGAGGAATGGCTGCCCGGAGTCAAAGGCGTTGTCGACATCGTCAATCAGACGGTTGTGATCGGGCCGTCCCTGAATTTCCGCGTCGATCCGGAAAAAGCCCGGCTGGCAGGGTTCGGAGTAAAGGATGTCGCAGCCCTTCAAGCCGCCATGCTCGACGGAGAACTGGCCTCGGATCTGGTCCGCGGCGAACGGATAGTCGGAATCCGTGTCCGGTATCCGGCGGAGTACCGGTCCTCATCAGCCGGCCTCAGATCGCTGCTGTTGACTTCGCCGACCGGACAGACCGTGCCGATGTCGAGCATCGCCAGCGTCGAGGTGGAGGAAGGAACGACGGAGATTCGCCGCGAAAACCTGCGGAATATTTCGGCGGTGACCGCACGCCTCGAAAAGCGTGACCTCGGCTCCACGATGCAGGAGATCCAGCAGCGGCTTCCGAAGGAAATTTTCCTGCCGCCCGGCACGCATATCGAGTACGGCGGACTCTACGAGGTGCAGCGCGAATCCTTCCTGGGGCTTACGCAGGTCCTGCTCCTCTCAATCCTGCTGATCTTTATCATCCTCGTGTTCGAGTTCCGCTCCTTTTCCCACCCGATCGCCATCCTGGCCGCTACGATCCTCTGCGGGTCTGGAGCGCTCGCGGCTTTGTGGCTGACCGGGTCCACGCTCAATATCTCTTCTTTCATGGGCGCCATCATGGTCGTCGGCATCGTTCACAAAAACGGGATTCTCATGCTGGACGCGGAGCAGCATTTCTCGGGGCAGGGATACGCATTGCGGGAAGCCATTTTCCATGCCGGCCGGAGAAGGCTGCGGCCGATACTGATGACCGCCCTCGCCACGGTCTTCGGCATGGCGCCGCTGGCCCTCGGAGTCGGCTCGGGCGCCCAACTGCTTCAGCCGCTGGCGATCGCGGTGATCGGTGGTGTGACCATATCCATGCTTCTGTCTCTGCTGATTACTCCGGTTCTTTTCTATCAGCTCCGTCAGCGAGGACTCTGATGCACGCTGGTGGCGCCCGGGACTGAACCTCTTTGGCAACGCACTTTAAATGTTTGTGCATAGCCGGCGTAGCGTCCGGTTGCCCCTGTGCCACCGTTCGAACGGATTCTCCACGTTGTGGATGAGCTCTTCCAGCAGCGGGAAGTGCCGGTTCTGAAGGCAGAGCCGCCGCGTCAGCTTCCACACGCGCTCGATGGGGTTCAGTTCCGGGCTGTAGGGCGGCAGGAAGCTCCACTCGAACCCGGGCGCCATGCGCTGCCGCGAGTCCTTGTGCAGCACCGCATGGTGAAAACTTGCCTTGTCCGCAATCCCTACGATCCTGCGCCTGCTGTTCCGGCATGCCCGGCGCAAGAGGGGCAAGAAGGTCCAGCATGTCTGCGCACTGACCCGGCCGGCTTGCCGCTGGAAGCGGAACCGGCCGCCCGCCAACCGCACCGCACCGGAGCAGCCCGCCTGCTTGCGGGTGGCCTGGTGCGGCGAGACCGGATCGCGGGCCTCGGGAGGAAT
>DYKI01000340.1 GCA_020722705.1 Chthonomonas calidirosea
TTGGCGTTTTCCGGCCCATCACACACACCGTCTCCGCAGCGTTTTTCGCTTTGGCGCGGCGTTTCGGTGGGCGCGGCGGATTCTTCCCCACCGCCGATCAACCCAACCAGGGAGCAAGCCAGGCTAAGCAGAACAAGAATGGACAATGCAAGATATAGACGTTTCATTTGGTTCTCCTTATTGTAGCGCGAACATCGCTTCAAGATACTTCAGCGTCAGTTGCGGCAACAGGCGCGACTGACCTTCGGGAAGCATGGCGGGCGGGTTGGCCGGGTCATAGGTCTGGTTGGGGGGCAGGTTGTTCAGCCGCACCCAGGGGACTCCGCCCGCGACCGCATTGTTGACCATCAAGATGGCGTGGGAGTTATCCGGTTGAACGTGATCCTTCTCGGACTGGATGCGCTGGTAGGGTACGCGAATCTGTCCGATGAACGTGCTGGCCTCGCGCTGCGCCCAGAAGGTCTCGTCGCTGCAGGCGGCGACCTCTTTCAGGTGTCCCAGCCCGGCGCCATCGCAGCCGCCAGTGTCCTTGCGGTTGGCGGGGCCCTCCCAGTCAATCAGGAACTTCACCGGCAGGTCGGGGTAACGCGCCAGCGCACCCGCGCCCATCGTGATGCCGTACGAGTAGGTGACCAGCCCAAGGTTGGCCGAGTCAACACCGGGCAGCGCGGCGGCGAAGCGGATCACTGCGGCCAGTCCATCCTGGTGGATGAAGCCGTCGTAGTCTTCCGTCCCGCCGCTTTGACCGCGCCCGTCAGGGTCGAAGACGATGGCGACGTAACCTGCCTGGGTGAGGCTATCCACTGTGCTCGGGCCCTGGGGCGCGGGGCGCACGAATGTGCTGCTGTCGCCGCTGCCGCCGGGAACCAAGATCAGCGTGGGAAGTTTTGTCTGCCCATTCCACGTATCGGGATAAAAGATCTGGACGAAAAGCGTCGCGCCGCTGGCGGGGTTGGTGACGGTGTGCTGCGTCCCTCTCCCTGAGGGAGAGGGGTTGGAGGTGAGGGACACGCCCGGTGTGAGAGCGCAATCGGTCGGGCAGTTCTGCCCGTT
>DYKI01000168.1 GCA_020722705.1 Chthonomonas calidirosea
TCATTCGCTCGGACCGCATAGCGATCTCGCCGCCTCTGTTCTATCAGGATGAACTCAGGCACCGCCTGATCATCACCCTGAACATGTCGCGGGTGGTGCATCACGTCTGGGAGGCGGTACTTCAGGATAACACCGAGCGTCTGACGCCGGTGTTCGACCGCGATCACCCCATACGCTCGACCGGCGACATGCGCACCTGGTACACGGGCAAGCCGTGCGAGCGCACGCGCAAATCGCACATCAACGTCTGCGTATACGACAGCACGTGGGAGGCGTCGGACGCCTCCGCGCTCGACGACTGCGACGCTGTCAGCGCGTGGGTCAAGAACGACCACCTCGGATTTGAGGTCCTCTACGTCTATCGCGGCGTTGTGGCGAAGTACCGGCCTGATTTCGTTGTTAGGCTGAAGAATGGGGATTGCCTCGTTCTCGAAACCAAGGGCCAAAACACGGAGCAGGACAAAGTCAAGCGCCAATACCTGGACGAATGGTGCCAGGCCGTGAATGCTCACGGCGGGTTCGGCCAGTGGCGCTCGGCTGTGGTGGGGAGCCCTGGAGAGATTCGCGACATTCTTCTTCGCGCTTCGTCCACCGCATCGTCATCGTAATCGCCGACCAGCGCATCGGTTGCATTGGTCCACCCCTTGCGAGGCTTCTCCACGCGCACAGCGCGTTCGCGGTCCACACGCTTGACGAAGCCGTTGGCAACATCACGGCATGCCGCATCCTCCGGGAGGATCAAAACGTTGGGCTGGTGTGCATTCGGCATGGGGTCTCAGGCTATCACATCGCCCCGCGCGAGCGCTTCGGCGAGATCGGATTTGGGATGCATCACATCGCTGACAGGGCGCACTCGGGATGGCTCGGCGTGGCTGCGGCGAAAGACCAGCAGGGTGTTTTCGTTCGAGAAGGACTCGCTGGAAGCCGGACTCAGGGGACCGGTGCGACTGCTGAAGCGCGGAGACTGACCTGCCGGCACTGCTACGGATGCGAGCCTCAGCTCCCCCACCGCGCATGCGGTCATTGACAAAATACGGTTAGTGCCGCTAAACTACGTCCCCTGATCAAGTGCCGGCTTGCTCGACGCGGACGAGCCGTAGTGAAGGAGTACGCGATGGCTTACGACGAACGCCAACTCGGATTTAACACGCTCGCGGTGCATGGCGGGCAGGAGGCCGATCCTGCAACGACCGCCCGGGCGGTTCCCATCTATCAGACGTCTTCATATGTGTTCCACGACACCGACCATGCTGCCGACCTGTTCGCGCTTCGCCGGCTCGGCAACATCTATACGCGGATCATGAACCCGACGCAGGACGTGTTCGAGAAGCGCGTCGCGCTGCTCGAAGGCGGTATCGGAGCGCTTGCCACCGCATCGGGCCAGGCCGCCGAGACGCTGGCGATCCTCACGATCCTCCAGGCCGGCGACGAGATGGTCAGCTCGGCTTCGCTCTACGGGGGCACGTTCAACCTGTTCCGCTACACATTGCCGAAGCTCGGCATCAAGGTTCACTTCGTTGATCCGTCGGACCCCGAAAACTTCCGCCGCGCGCTCACGCCGAAGACCAGGCTCGTCTACGCCGAGACCGTGGGAAATCCGAAGCTGGATACGCTCGACATCGAGGCCGTGGCGGCCATCGCTCACGGCGCCGGCATTCCGCTGATGGTGGACAACACCATGACGTCGCCCGCTCTGGTGAACCCGATCGCCTGGGGCGCCGACATCGTCGTCCACTCGGCGACGAAGTTCATCGGCGGCCACGGCACGAGCATCGGCGGCGTGATCGTGGACAGCGGCAAGTTCGACTGGGCCAACGGCAACTTCCCGGCCTTCACGGAGCCGGATCCGTCGTACCACGGTCTGGTCCTGATGGACCTGCCGGAGCCGCTGCGGAGCATGGCCTACGTCCTGAAGTGCCGCCTGCAGATGATGCGCGACATCGGGGCATGCGTCTCGCCGTTCAACGCGTTCCTCTTCCTGCAGGGGCTCGAGACGCTTCACCTTCGCATGGAGCGCCACAGCGACAATGCCATGGCAGTCGCGCAGTTCCTCAAGGAGCACCCAAGCGTCGCCTGGGTCAACTACCCCGGTCTGCCGGACCACCCATCCTACGCCATCGCCAGCAAGTACCACAAGGGCGGGCGTTTCGGCGCAATGCTCGGTTTTGGGATCAAGGGCGGGCTCGAAGCGGGCAAGCGGTTCATTGACAGCGTCCAGCTCCTATCGCACCTGGCCAACATCGGCGATGCCAAGAGCCTCGTCATCCACCCGGCCTCCACGACCCATCAGCAGCTCTCGGAGGAAGAACAGCGCGCCAGCGGCGTCACGCCCGACTTCATCCGGGTGTCGGTGGGGATCGAGGATGTCAAGGACATCATCGCCGACATCGAGCAGGCCCTGAACAAGTCGCAACAGTAGGTCCCCTGCCCGCTTTGCGTGCGTGAGACAGTCGAACCGCAAGTGAGCTGCATTCGCCCGACCATGGGGCGCGGGTAACGGCCTTGCCGCCGAGACGCGGGAGGGCGAGGCTCCGCGGGAGGGCGAGGCTCAGGGAGGGCGAGGCTCCCGCCCGCACATAGAATAGGAGCGGGAGCGCTTGCGTCTACAGTGCCTTGAGCGCCGCTGCCATCCGGTCCACGACGAAGCGGATCATCTCCTCGGTCGCGGTGATGGGGAGCTTGGTGAGGACCACTGGCGGACAGTCGGCTTTGTAGGTCTGGGCGCTGATGTCCAGGCCGCGCTCGTTGAGCGTTCGGGCGAAACGTTGGGCGGCGGCAAGATCGTGGAAACGCAGGGCCGACATGTGGCGGCTGCCCTCGACGGTGGCGAGCACTCGTGGATGGCGGTCCACGAGGTCGCCCAGCCGCTCAGCGTAGAGGTCGCCGAGGCGGCGGACGGGCCCTTCATTGGCGCTCGCCCAGGCCATGGTGACGAGATAGGCCAGCGATGCGATCTCCTCCTGACCGTTGGTGACCAGCGCGCCGAACTGGCTCAGGTTGTCGTAGGCTGCGCTGAAAAGGATGCGCGACGCCGCGTACTCGCCGCCGGGGAAGCCCTTGCCGAGAGCGACGAAATCGGGCAGGAGCCCCCACTCACGGAAGAGGAAGTGGCCCGGTGCCCAGAGGCACGACTGGATCTCGTCGCAGACGACGGGCACGTCATGCCTGGCGCAGAGCTCATACGCGTGTCGGAGGTACTCGCGGTCGAGCACACGCGCACCATAGTTCATCATCACGATCTCGTGGAGGAATGCCGCGATCTTCGTGCCGCGATCGGACCCTGATGCCGGCCCAGGCTTCGGCGGACGCTCGTACCTGTCGAATGCCTCATCGAGGTCTGCGATCACGTTGGGCCGCACGGCGCATACGCGCATGAGGCCCCGATCCTCAAGCTCCTGCGTCAGGCCAGGCCAGAGTCCGCGCAGGGCCTGAACGAGCGCAGTCGTGCCGTGGTAGTTGCCGAACGGTCGGCCGCCGTCGTCGCCCATCACGATGAAGACCGGCACGCGGCCCGAGTGCTTCGGAGTCGGACCGGCGAGGTCGTGGGCATAGAAGCGCGCCAGGCACATCTTGAACGCCGCTTCGACCGCCAGGCTGCCCGTCTCGAGATTGAGCACGCGGTTCAGCTTGCCGGTGTCGGCAGCGATGGCCGCATCCAATGCCCCGGCGTCGCCGTCCGGCAGTCCGTTGGCCACGCGCACCAGCTCGCGTTCGAGCCGTCGGGTGATGTGGCCGCGCGTGCTGTTATGCGTCGCGTTGGGGATGCCCAGTCGCCGCGCCACATCGAGAAGCTCGAAGCCGGGGAACGCATGGCCGAGCGGCGCGTGATAATGCTCGCTCTTGGTGATCAGGTTGAGACGCCCATCTTCGCCGACGCGGAACCAGCCGAATGTGCTGAGCGGAGCGGCCTCGGTTCGCGTGGCGGCATTGAACGCCCGTGATGACGCCCCTTGCGAAGTTGGGGGCGCATGCGGGCACACGCGGCTGCCGACGCGATCGAGCATGGCCACCTGTGACCGAATCATCGCCTCGGGCAGGAACTCGATGGGCCGTTTCGCTTCGGAGACAAGGTCGGAGACGCTTTCGCCGGTCAGCGCCGATCTGGCGGCGCAGACGGCTTCGGCGTGATCTTGGCCGATCAGATCGCTCAGCGACCTGCGGACGGGCGTGAATCCGGTGTCTTCTGCCACGGACAAGTCTCCTCAACTGGGCCGCCGTCGGGGCAGCGGCGCCAGGGCATGCGCCATTGCAGTATGACGCAGAAACCGACCAACGCGGTAGTCGGCGCGCTCGGGCAGGGATTCGCCGGTCGGTATGTCGAATAGGCGCACGACAGCCCGACAGGAAAGGACCGCGCCATGGACACGTCGCACACAAGCCTTCGCTATCGCCAGATCCACCTCGATTTCCATACGAGTCCGGAGATACCGGGCGTCGGCGCGGACTTCGATCCGGATGAGTTCGCCGCAACGCTCGCGGCGGCCCATGTCAACAGCGTAACGTGCTTCGCGCGATGCCACCATGGCATGCTGTACTATCGCTCGCAGGCGCATCCGGAGCGCATCCACCCTCACCTCGCCAGACCGGACCTCCTTGCCGAGCAGATCGAGGCTTGTCGGCGGCGCGGCATCCGGGTGCCGATCTACACGACCGTCGAGTGGGACGAATACACCGCCGATCGCCACCGCGAGTGGCTGCTCATTGACGAGAACGGATGCGAGTTCGGAACCAAGCCTCTCGAGCCGGGGTTCTACCGGTTCCTCGATGTCTTCCACCCGGGCTATCGCCAGTTCTTGAAGGACCATGTGGCCGACATCTTCCGGTCGGTTCCCGTTGACGGCCTCTTCTTCGACATTTGCATACCGAGGCCGTCGCTCGCCATGCATTGGATCGAGGCGATGGACGCAGAGGGGGTCAATCCGGAGGACCCGAAGGAGCGCATGGCGTTCGCCCGAAGCGTCATGGACGAGTTCATGCTCGACATGACCGCCTTCGTTCGCGAGCAGCCCGGCTACACCCAGGACTGCACCATCTTCTACAACTCGGGGCATGTCGGACCCAGGCACCGAACGAGCATGGACGCCTTCACGCATTACGAGCTGGAGTCGCTGCCGTCGGGCGGATGGGGATACCTGCACTTCCCGCTGACCCAGCGCTATGTCCGCGGGCTCGGGAAGCCGACGCTTGGCATGACGGGGAAGTTCCACACCTCCTGGGGCGACTTCCACTCGTACAAGAATCCGGCGGCGCTGGAGTTCGAGACGCGGCACATGCTCGCTCTCGGGGCCCGATGCAGCATCGGCGACCAGCTTCATCCGAGGGGGCGGCTGGACCCGGAGACCTACCGTCTGATCGGCAGCGCGTACGCAGCGGTTGAGGCGCTTGAGCCATGGTGCGATGGCGCTCGCCCCGTGACGGACATTGCCGTCCTGACCCCCGAGGAGTTTGCCGTACGCCGTCAATCGCCGGTCGAATGGGAGCAGCGGCTTCCCGAGGCGGCTATGGGAGCGTTGCGCATGCTGCAGGAGATGCATGCGCAGTTCGACATCGTCTCCAGCGACCGGGATTTGAGATATTACAAGCTGCTCATCCTGCCCGACCGCATCCCGCTCGATGTCGAGCTTGCCGATGCTGTCGGCGCGTTCATCGAGGGCGGAGGCTCGGTGATCCTGACCGGCGAGTCGGTCCTGACCTCCGACGGAGCCGGGTCCGCTGCGCCGTGGCTTCCCGCGTACGACACCGGACCAGGCCTTTGGGAGCCCGATTTCGTGGTGCCCGGGGCCGCACTGATCGAGGTCGAGCCCGGCCTCCGCCCTGCGCCGCATGTCATGTACCGTCGCGGGCGGCTGCTGGCTCCTGCAGTGGGAGCATCAACGCTGGCCCAGGCTGAGGCCCCCTACTTCAACCGTGATTGGCGGCATTTCTGCTCGCACCAGCATGCTCCGAGCGGAGGCGAGGCCACGCATCCGGCCATCGTGCGCAAGGGAAACGCTGTGTGCTTTGCCCATCCGGTGTTCACGATCTACCAGGATCGGGCGCCATTGTGGTGTCGGCAACTGGTCTCGGCCGCCATCAAACTGCTAATGCCCGACCCATCGTTGTCCGTGAGCGGCCCATCATCGCTCATCGCGGCGCTGACGGAGCAGCCCCATCATCGGCGCAAGGTCCTGCATTTGCTCCACTACATCCCCGAACGGCGCGGCCAGGCGTTCGACGTCATCGAGGATGTCCTGCCCGTCTACGGCATCGAATGCTGTGTTATCGCACCGGGAACCTCTTCGGTGCGGCTGGAGCCCGAGGGCAAGCCGCTGGAGTTTACGTTGGAAGGCAACCGGGTCCGATTTTCCGTGCCCGTCGTTCGGGGCCACGCCATAGTGGCCATCGCGTAGCACCGCCGGCTTCCGCCTCCCCATCTGGACCGCGGATCGGGCGAGGCTCTGTGGGAGGGCGAGGCTCCACGGGAGGGCGAGGCTCCCGCCGAGCCGCCGCCCGCACATCTCGCCTCGCGCCTCCCGCCGCGCCGAGTGTCCCCTCTCCCGCGCATGGTTACGTGACG
>DYKI01000341.1 GCA_020722705.1 Chthonomonas calidirosea
CGCCGGTCTCGACATCAACGCTGAGCACCTGAAGACATTCCCACACCAGGCGCTGCGAGCCATAGTCGTCCATTTGAACGCGCAGGGTCAGGTGGTTGATCGGGTGAGTGGCCGGGTCCAGGATGGCGAACCGATGCGCAATCGCAAGCATCTGCGCGCGCCCCACTGACGGACGGGTTGAGACTGCGATTGGCGTCTGCGGTGGCCGCCAGAAGGTGATGACCTCCGGGACCTGGTCCGACACCTCGACGAACAGCTCGGACGGGCCGCGAGCCCCCGTGACAGGATCGAGCACTTCGTCCCATGCCCACTGGAACGATAGATTTCCCTTCCGGGGAGACCCGAGCGCAGGAGACCACTGTCCCGTGGCGAACGATGGATGCTTGTTCGCCGCGAAGGTCTCGGCGACATGACGGGACTGCTCAAGCGTAAGTGCCGGCGGCGGCTCGGTTGCGGAGTCGTGGCCCCGCGCTGGATGCTTGCCCCACGACAACACGAGGCCTGTTGCCGCATCCACCTCCACGCAGTGACGCCACCCATCTGATGCGGAAATGTCAAAGCTCCATGCGGCCAGTGCCCGGGCTAGCGGCGACCACTGCGGTGCCGAACGTGGCGCCGCTGCGTGCTCGACCCAGCTATCTCCAATCCACTCTCGGGCGATGCGCTCTGCCTGCTCCCGCGTGATACCAGACCCCTGTGCAGATGCGCAAACGTGAGGTAAGCCCGTGATCCCGGCGAGTATCAGCGCCATGATCCAGTTTCTGCCACGCAGCTTCTGTGGTAGGTGCATGTGACTCCCTCCTCAGTTGCCAAACCGTGCGGGGTGGATGGTTAGGTTCTCGTTGCCTTCGAACTTCTTCTTCGTAACCCCGGACGCAAAGAGCCCAGTGGCAGCATTCTGCCAGGCGAGATACACCGTGTCGCCGTTCTTGAGGTTGTCCCAGAATCGGGTAGCCCAGGTGTGCGCTCCCGGATCTGAGATGGGTCCCTTGAACCCGAGCGCGCAGTCGGCGCCCTTGGCGACGGCACCATGCACAGGCGAACC
>DYKI01000033.1 GCA_020722705.1 Chthonomonas calidirosea
GATGCGGCTCGGCAGGAGCCTCGCCCTCCCACGGAGCCTGGCCCTCCCGATGCGGGTGAGGATCAGGACTGATGGCGTCGCGTCGCAAGGTCCGCCGGTGGGTGCTCTGGTACAGCCTCGTCGAGGCGGTCGTCATCCTGTGTGCCCTGGTCGGGTGGTTCTGGTTTCAGAGGCAGCTCATGCCGGTCGGCCGGGGTGCGGCGCGGACCGTTTGGATCGTGCGGGGGGCCGATATCACCGCCGTGGCGCGACAGTTGCGTGAGATGCGGTTGATCCGGCATGCCGACGCGTTCCGCTGGTATGCGCGTTGGCGCGGCGACACCGAGCGGATCAAGGCCGGGCGTTACCGTTTGTCGCCGACGATGACGGTCGGGCAGATTCTCGATCGGATCACATCGGGCAAGCAGGACACCGAAGGTCTGGTTGTGATCCCGGAGGGGTTCACCGTTCGGAGGATCGCGGAGCGCCTGGCCGCGCGCGGCATCCTGAAGGATGCCGATGCGTTCCTGCGGATTGCCGGCGGTGGTGGACGGCTCGACGGGAGGCTTGCCCTCCCGTTTCCGGTGCCTGAGACCGGCCTCGAGGGCTACTTGTTCCCATCATCCTACGATTTCGAGCCGGGCATGAAGGCCGAGCGGGTCGCGCAGATCATGGTCAACCAGTTCGAGGAGCAGTTTCGAAAGCCATTCGCAGACGAGATCAAACGCCGCGGCCGCCCACTCCATGAGATCGTCACCATTGCTTCGATGATCGAGCGGGAAGCCGAGATTGACAAGGACCGCCCTCTGATCGCCGGGGTGATCGAGAACCGCCTGCGCAAGGGTATGCGCCTTCAGATAGATGCCACCGTCCTGTACGCGCTCGGGCATCACAAGAACAGAGTGCTGTTTCGGGACCTTCGCGTGGACTCGCCGTACAACACATATCGGCATACAGGCCTTCCGCCTGGCCCGATCGCCAGCCCCGGACTGCCGTCCTTGATGGCTGCGCTTCGGCCCGCGACACATGATTACCTGTTCTATGTGGCTGCCGAGGATGGATCGCACGTTTTCGCGCGTACGGAGGCCGAACACAATCGCGAAGTGGCGCGCTATCGAGCCCGGCAGCGGTCCGGCGGCAACTGACGTGTCGTTGCCTCTCACTGCAACGCGCAAGCGCGGATGGCGTCTGCTGTGTCCCGACGTCTACTGCCCTGACGGCGTGACCGAAATCGCACCCGAGGGCCTGCGTCGGGCCGGTATCCGGGCGGTCCTGCTTGACCTTGACAATACGCTCGTGGGTTGGCAGCGCAGTGATTTGTCGGGGCGCGTACGCGAGTGGCTGGCGGCGCTTCGTGATGCCGGGATCATGCTCTACCTGGTCAGCAACACCCGCCACGGGAAGCGTCTGCGGAACCTGTCGGAAGAGCTGGGCATACCGTATGTGCGCCGTGCCTGGAAGCCTCGCCGCAAGGGTTTTCTCGCAGCTCTGGAGGCGATGCAGGTCGGGCCAGAGGAAACAGCCATGATCGGCGACCAGATGTTCACCGATGTCCTTGGAGCGAACCGTCTCGGTATCAGGACGATCATGGTCAGGCCCCTTGCCCGGCGCGAGTTTCTGGGCACAAAGCTGAGCCGGACCGTCGAGTGCGTTCTCCTGGCGTTGTTCCGGCGCATCGGCTGGATATGACGGAACCCGGCGGCTGCCGGGGAACACACATGCGGATCATGTCGTCAGGCGTATAAGGAGGAGTCTGTCATCCACACCATCAGCGCGCGAACACGCCTTCTCTGCGTCCTCGGGTACCCGGTTGAGCATTCCGTTTCGCCCGAGATGCAGAACGCCGCACTTCGCGCGGCCGGGCTGGACTGTGCCTACGTCGCGTTTCGGGTCGCACCCGACCAACTGGAGAGTGCACTCGGCGGCCTCCGAGCCCTGGGGTTCGTGGGCGCGAACCTTACGATCCCACACAAGGAGACCGGGTTCCGCCTGATGTCTGAAACCTCGGACGAAGCCAAATCACTCGGAGCGGTCAACACGGTGGTGTTCACGGAAGAGCGAATGGTCGGCCACAACACCGACGTTTACGGGTTTCTTGAACCGCTCCGGCGCGACGGTGTCAACCTCGCCGGCACGCGGGCGGTGGTGCTCGGAGCAGGTGGGGCAGCTCGCGGCGTTGTGTATGGGCTGCTTCGCGAGGGGGCCGACGTCACCATCGTCAACCGGAACCGAGAACGAGCCGCCCTGCTGGCGGAGTCCATGGCCTCCGTTTTGCCGAACGGGTCCGGCCCTGCGGCGTACGGTGCAGGATCGTCAGACGCGGCGGAGGCGGTCCGCAAGTGCGAGCTTCTTGTGAATGCGACTGCCGCCGGGATGGCGCCGAACGTTGACGATCTGCCTCCTGTCGAACCGGAGTGGATCGGTCCAGACACGATGGTGGCGGACCTGATCTACCGACCGCCGGTGACGGCACTCATGCGCATCGCTCAGGACAAGGGATGCCGCACGATGAACGGGTTGCCGATGCTGGTGCATCAGGGCGCGGAGTCCCTGCGGCTGTGGCTGGGCATCGAGCCGGACCTCGCTGCGATGGAGCAGGCTGCGGCGCAGGCGCTCGCGAATTCTTAACGCTGGGACGGCTGACGGCAGGCGTCAGGCCGTTGCGGGTCTGACGGTAGTATGTTATAATCGCGGCAAGCCGCGTCCGGGGCAGGACGGGGCGCCGCGCGCATACGGTCCCGGTCAACACGCCGGGGAAGGACCGCCGGAACGGGAGAGGTCAGGGGCGCAACTATGGCGATAGCACGGAAGAGCATGGGCGATTACCTCGTGCAGAAGGGGCTTATCACTCCTGAGCAGCTTGAGCAAGCACGGGATGCGCAAAGGCAGTCGCGATCCGATCTTGGCAAGATACTGGTGGAGCTCGGGATCGCTTCCGAAAGGGACGTCACCGAAGCGCGCGCTCACGAGCTGAACATTCCGTTTGTGGATCTGAACAAGTTCGCCCCGGAACCGAGCGCGGTCAACGTCGTGCCGGAGCATGTGGCCCGACGACACAATGTGATCCCCGTCAAGAAAGACCCGGCCACCAATACGCTCATCGTTGCCATGGCGGACGTGAACAACCCCTATGCCGCCGATGACCTGCGATTGGTTTCGAGATGCACGATCCGAGCGGCCCTGGCATCAGCGACGGCCATTGAGGACGCAATCGCCCGGGCCTACGGGACAGGCGCCAACGCCATCGCGCAGGCGGCCACGTCGCCGGCCGAGGGGGCCTCCAAGGGCAAGACACCGGCGCCCGTCGCCGGCATGGGCGACCTTTACGCCGAAATCCGCGAAAACATCGCCAAGTCGGGATCCGTTGGTGAGACGGCCACCGAAGACGACGAGGATGCCGTGGTCGCTATGGCCGAAGAGGCGCCGGTTATCCGCGTTGCGAACGCGCTCATCCAGCAGGCCATCAAAGAAGACGCATCCGACATCCACATCGAGCCGCAGCGCCGCGGCGTGCGCATCCGATACCGCGTTGACGGCGTCCTGCACGAGACGATGACGATGCCGAAATACATCCAGCCGCCGCTCATCTCGCGCTTCAAGATCATGGCGGAGATGAACATCGCCGAGCGGCGGATACCGCAGGACGGACGTATCCCGATCACCTATGAGAAGAAGGACTACGACCTCCGCGTGAGCTGCCTGCCCAACGCTCACGGCGAGAAGATCGTATGTCGTATTCTCGACAAGAGCAGCGTGCTTCTTGGACTCGGCAAACTGGGGTTCGGGGCCGAGACACAGGCGCAACTGGAGGAACTGGTTGGGCAGCCGCAGGGAATGGTCCTCTCAACCGGACCTACCGGCTCGGGGAAGACCACGACGCAGTACTCCGTGCTGCACAAACTGAACTCCGTTGAGGTCAATATCCTGACCATCGAGGACCCGATCGAGTATCAGCTTCCCGGAATCACCCAGGTCCAGGTGAACAAGAAGGCCGGGCTTACCTTCGGCAGCGCCCTCCGGTCGTTCCTCCGCCAGGACCCGGACATCATCATGGTCGGCGAGATGCGCGACCTTGAGACCGCCGAGATCGCCATCGAGTCGGCACTGACCGGACACCTTGTTCTCTCGACTCTGCACACCAATGATGCACCGTCCGCCGTGATCCGAATGGTGGATATGGGCGTCGAGCCATACCTGATCTCCGCAACGGTCATCGGCGTCCTGGCTCAGAGACTGAGCCGAAAGATATGCCAGCACTGCAAGGAACCCTACGAAGAGAACGCAGGTTATCTGCGCAGGTTCGGGTTCAAGCCGGAGAGTCCCGACCAAAAGGTGACGCTGTGGCGCGGACGGGGGTGTGAGGCCTGCCGGCATACCGGGTTCCGCGGCCGGCTGGGCATCTATTCGCTGTTGCGGATGAACGACGAAATCGCCGAGCTGGTTGTCCGTCGAGCGCCCCTGGCCGACATACGAGACGCTGCGAAAGCGAACGGCATGCTCGAGCTCCGCGAAGACGGACTGGTCAAGGTCCTGGAGGGGGTGACGACGCCCGAGGAAGTGATGCGCGTCGTGTTCACCGCTGGGCACTGATCAGGAGACGAGAGCGAGGCGCTTCGGCGCGAGATGACTGACAAGGAAGCTACGATTGTCTGAGCAAACGATACCAGTACCACAGGCAGCAACGGGGGTCCCTCAAGGGGGCCCGACCGTTCCGCAACCCGCTGCGCAAGCCGCTCGGCCCAGGCCCCTCGAAGAGGCCCACATAGATGATCTGTTGCGGCTGGTCGTTGAGAAGGGCGGGTCGGACCTCCATGTCTCTGTTGGTGTCCCGCCCATCATCCGGGTGGATGGGCAGCTTCTGCCGACCAACTACGAAAAGGTGACCGCGCAGGAATCGCAGCGGCTGGTCTACGACATCCTGACGGATGACCAGATCCAACGTTTCGAGACCACGTTCGAGTTGGACTTTTCGTATTCCCTGGCGCGCCTGTCGCGGTTCCGCGTGAATATCTACCGTGACCGAGGCAACGTCGCCAGCGCGTTCCGCGTCATTCCTTCGCGGATCCCAACACTGCGAGACCTGAGCCTGCCGCCTGTGCTGGAGGAGCTGACACGCCTGCCACGCGGACTGATCCTAGTCACAGGTCCGACCGGATCCGGCAAGTCAACCTCGCTCGCAGCCATGATCAACCAGATCAACAACGAGCGCAGTGTTCACATCCTGACGATCGAAGACCCGATCGAGTATCTGCATTCGCATCGGTTCAGCATCATCAACCAGCGCGAAGTCGGCGGCGACACCCTCGCGTTTGCCAATGCGCTTCGGGCCGCATTGCGCGAAGACCCCGACGTGATCCTGGTCGGTGAAATGCGCGACCTCGAGACGATGCAGATGGCCGTGTCAGCCGCCGAGACGGGACACCTTGTCTTTGCCACACTGCACACGAACAGCGCCGCCACGTCGGTCGAGCGCATCGTGGACTCGTTCCCGCCGGGTCAGCAGGAACAGGTCAGGCTGCAGCTCTCCAACAACCTTCAGGCGATTTTGTGTCAGCAGTTGCTGCCGCGCGCGAACCAGCCTGGACGCATCTGTGCTATGGAGATCATGACAGCGAGCCCGGCCATACGGAACCTCATTCGCGAGAACAAGGCGCACCAGATAACCTCGATGATCCAAACGAGCGCGAACCTTGGCATGCAGACCATGGATCAGAGCCTGAGGGATCTGTATATTCGCGGGATGATCACATACGAACTGGCCATGGAGCGGGCCATGAACCCGCCTGAGCTCGAGAAAATGATCCGGACCGCAACGCTGGTGCCTCCGGGCACACCCGGGGCATCACGGTCCGTCTAGTCAACGCACGTTGGTCCGCTGCACGTGGCGGACAGGCGGGTCAGCCCCGCCGGAGGTATAGACAATGGCGACGTTCAGTTACACGGTTCGCGACGCGGCCGGGCAGACACGCTCCGGCACATCCGAGGCGGAGAATGCCGAGATCCTGCGTCGGCGCCTGCAGGAGCAGGGCTTCACGGTCGCGGACATCACCCAGACGGCCGCCGGAAAGAGGAAAGCAGCGGGAGGAGGTTGGGGACGCGTCAAACTCGCGGACCTATCCATCTTCTGTCGTCAGTTCTCAACAATGATTGACGCCGGCGTGTCGCTGGTGCGCGCGCTGGACGTCCTGGCCGAACAGACCCAGAACCCCAAGCTTCGGCGCATGCTGACGGACATTCAGCAGGAGGTCGAATCAGGGCAGACGCTTTCGAAGTCAATGTCGAAGTACCCGAAGACGTTCAACAACCTGTTCATCGGTTTGATCCGTGCAGGCGAGGTCGGCGGTGTGCTTGAGGAGGCTCTTCAGAGGTTGTCGGGCTTCCTCGAGAAGGACATGGAGCTTCGGCGCAAAGTCAAGGCTGCGTTGACGTATCCGGTCATCGTTGTCGTTGTCGCCGTGGGCATCGTCGTCGGACTGACGACATTCATCGTGCCGAAGTTCGTCGAACTCTTCCGCGATCTCGGCGTCAAAGAGCTTCCGGCCATGACGCAGGTCCTCGTTGACTTCAGCGACTTCCTGAAGACGCGATGGTGGTTGGGGCTGGTCATCATTGCCGTGACGTACATCGCGCTCAAGTATTTCGGCACAACACGCGTCGGGCGGCGTGTCCTAGACAGAATCAAGCTCAAGGTGCCCGTGTTCGGCAAGCTGCACCACAAGATAGCCCTGGCGCGTTTCTCGCGAACGCTCGGAACGCTGCTCGTGTCGGGTGTACCGATCCTTCAGGCGCTGGAGACCGTCGCAGGCACAGTCGGCAACGGCATCATTGCCGAGGCAGTCATGCAGGCGCGCGCCCGCATTCGAGAGGGCGACCGGATCAACGATCCGCTGGAGAAGAGCCGCATGTTCCCGCCGATGGTAGTGCACATGATTTCCATCGGTGAGGAGTCTGGAGCCCTTGACTCGATGCTGGGCAAGATCGCGGAGTTCTACGAGCAGGAGGTGGAGGCGACTCTGCAGAGCCTTACCTCCGCCATCGAGCCCGTTCTGATCGTGCTTCTGGGATTCTGCGTGGGCTTCATCGTGATCGCCATGTTCATGCCTCTGATCCAGGTCATTCAAAACCTGACATCTGGAGCAGGCGACAGTGGTAAGGGCGCGGGGCTGGAAGGCTAGGTGAGTCCTTCGTCCAGGCCGGCGGTGCTGGTTCGGCGCTCGGGCCTCCGAGCGCCGAACGTCGTGCGATAGCGATTCGGGCATGCCGGGACCGTTCGACGGGATCTGGCTGGTGATCGCATTTGCGGTCGGCAGCGTCGTGGGCAGCTTTCTGAATGTCGTGATCTGGCGCACGCCGCGCGGCGAGTCGGTGGTATCGCCCGGTTCGCACTGCCCGCATTGCGGCCGAGCGCTGGTGTGGTGGGAGAACATACCGCTTGTCAGCTTCCTTGTGCTGAGAGCGAAGTGCCGGACGTGTCGCGGCAAGATACGGTGGCGCTACTTCTGGATCGAGCTGGCAACCGCGCTGGTATTCGTCACGCTCGTGCGGCGATTCGGCGCAACGGCGGATGGCATAGCCTATTGTCTGTTCGCAGCCGCGCTGATCGCGGCGCTCGGCATTGATCTTGAGCATTACATCATCCCCGATGGGGTGAATGGGTTCGCGCTGCTGGTTGGAGTGGGGCGCGATCTCTGGGGATTGGCGACGGGTGAACCGAGCCATGCGCTGGTCTATGGATTGCCGCGGTCGTTGGTAGGGGCCGTGGTGTGCGCCGGCGTGTTCATCGCCATTCAGGCGATGGGGCTCGCCCTCTTCAGAAAAGACGCTATGGGCGACGGCGATGTGAAGCTGGCCCGCGCAATCGGGGCCATGCTTCCATTGCCGCTTGCCCTTGTTTCTTTCGTTTTTGCGGTTGGCGTTGGGGCAGTGATCGGCGGCGCGGCTGTTGTGATCCGAGGGATGCGCCGCGGGGCGGACCGTAAAGTGGAACTCGACGATGGGGATGCCGAGGATGGCGGAGGTCCGACGGCGACGCCCTGGGGGATGTTCGCTATAGGCTCGGCCCTGTACATGACATTCGGCGATCTGATCGTGGACGGAGCCGCGCGCCTTAAGGTCGGGTGGGCAACAGCATTCAACCGTTGGTGGAATGCCCAGTTGCCGCCTGAAGAGGACGAGGAGTTCGTGCCGGCGCCAACGCAGGTGCCGTTCGGGCCGTTCATGGTTGCGGGGGCGTTTCTGGCGGTCCTGTTCGGCAGACCCGCCATTGACTGGTATCTGGCCTGGGCGGGCTTGGCCGGGGGGCAGTGACCTGAAACAGATAGACGGACGGGTGCGCCGATACGGGAACACGACCCCAACGCGCATCGTCGTACCGTTCGGCAGAGAATGGACCGACGGCATGATCATCCGTCGGCAGCGATGTTGCACGCTTCGGCATTGCCGGCGTGGGGAGTGGTGAACAGCGATGCATAGAAAGGCGATACTTCACATCCGTACGCCGGAGGCCGCGTGCCGAGACGGGCGTCGGAGGACTGCGTCGTGGGCCGGCTTCACGCTGATCGAGCTGCTGACGGTCATCGCCATCATCGCGGTCCTTGCAGCCATCCTGTTTCCGCTGGCCGGCACGGTCAGAGAACAGGCTCGCGCGTCGGACTGCATGACGAAGATGCACCAGTTGTACGTCGCAGCCCGCGTGTACAAAGAGGACGAGGGCGCCTTCCCGCCGGCCCTGCTGGGCTACGTGGAGACTCTGACCACGGATCCCGCCTGTACATCGGATCCCGGCGTTCCCCGGGCAATACCGTATGCAGGGGCCGGCTCGTATGTCACCGCTGACAAGCTTATCGGTGGGTTCCTCTATCGTGAGCAGGTGAAATCCGCCACGGTGTTCCGTTGCCCGGACTCGCCGGCCCTGGGGCCTGATGCGATCACCATCGCGCACTACCCCAACACGCAGCATGGCGATCCCGACGATGCCTACTACTGGCCCGCGGCGTGGATTGGCGACTTTCTGAAGGCTCAGGGGTGTCCATCGGACAACTATGGGACCATAGACTGCTACTGGGATGTCAGCCCGTCCGATCCGTGTACAGGTCATCTGTATCTTCAGCCGAAGTACTTCTACGTTGCCGACAGCTATGACATCGGGCCGCGCATCGGACCAGACGGCAAGGCAGTTCTCGGAGCCGCCGGCGAGATCATCTACGATCGGCACTACAGCCCGGACTGGACCGGCGTCAAGGGCATCACGGACCTGCCTAACCAGCTCAAGTATGCCAACCCGCCTGCGGACACGACGCTGCTGACCTACTGCACCTGGCACCAGGCGTCATACAACACGGGTACCGTTATCGCGATATCGTTGGCAGGGACAGCGCGCAAGATTGATGTCGGGCGCATGCTGCGCAAGGGGCCGAACGTTTACGAGTAGTGAGCCCCGGACTCTGGCGCTGCCCTGTGACGGCTGCGCGCTGAGGGCTTAGGAGACGGCAATTGGGAACCACGTATGCTGGCGCGGATCCTCGATGGGGTCCTGCGAGGATGAGGGAGCGGGGCATCTCGTTGATCGAGGTGCTGGTTGTCATTGTCATCCTCACGATTGGGATCTTCTCAGTCGTGCGGCTGTTTCCTGCCGGCTTCTTCATCAACAAGCAGACGGAGTCCCGAACGCTGGCCGCGCGCCTGGCGTCGCAGGAGACGAATCGGTACACAACGGCTGCCGCGAACCTCATGGATGCGGTGCTGCCGACAGTCATCGTGGCCGACGCCAACTCGCCAACGGGCTACTACATCAGGGTTGATCTGGACACCACTCCGGACGACAGGTCGGAACCGAAGACGGTCGCACCCGGGATAGACCCCTATTATGTCTCGGGCATCAACCGCATCCGGTGGATTCGCGGCGAGACCGTGCGCATTCCGAACCCCTCACCTCTGGGCGCCGGGCTGCGCGGTTCCGTACACGTTTTGAGCTCCGGGCCGGCATACGATTTCCCGGGCCTCGACGCCGACAATGTGCCCGTGGACAGCATTGTGATCTCCGGCGCGCCGATGATTCGGCGCATTCAGAGCTCCGAAGACCCTGCCAGTCCCTATCTGCGAAGCCTTGCGGAGTACGCGATTGACTACGACTCGGGGCTGATTGCGTTCTATCCTGCGCCTTACGATCGGATGTTCAAGGTCAGCTATAGCTATTACGGGCCGGGCGGCGACATCATCACGATCGCGGCGCAGCAACTGGGCGTACCTGCAGGGACGTTTCCTGTGTGGCAAAACGTCTATGCCCCGGGCGGACGCGACATCGTGCCGGGCAGCGAGATCGTGTCGCGTCAGTTCCGCCGCATCGCCTACCCGCCGGATTTCTCGGCAGACCCGTATGAATACGCGCTCATGCCCAAGACCGCGAACGTCGCCTCGTTCGCATCGGTCGGCGTCATCATTTTCAACCCCCGCGGGGCCGACTACATCGAGCGTTCGACATACGGCAATGTGCCGCTCACCGCGAAGATAGACTACAACGTGCTCGATTGGCACATCATCCGTGAAGACCGTCCGCTGCCGGGAAGCGCCCCGTACTCAGTGCGCTTGACACTTAAGGATATCAAGCGCGTCGGCGAGTATGAGAGCGATCAGCGCAAGTACACGGGCATCTGGCGTGATCCTGCGTCCCCACACGCGTCGCTGCTGATTTACAACCTGGCGACCGGCCAGGAGGTGCCCGCAAGCGAGTATCTGGTGAACTTCCGCGAGGGCGTCGTCACGTTCAGCGATGCCTTCGGTGATGCTCTGCGGTCCCGCGGCGAGACGCCAACGTTCCGGTTCTATTACAAAGCCCACGGCGACTGGGGTGTCCAGATCCAGAAAGCCGCCGCGGCGTACAAGATGTCACGCGGAAACACGTCCAATCTCGCGTACGGCGAGTTCTACCTCGGCGGAGGACGCTTCGGCGGAAGTGCGACGCGGATGTACTTCCCGCCGATGGAATCCGGCAAGACGATCACGATCCGTGAGCTCTGGTACTACTCGCGGAACACAGTGGCGGGATCGGTCACGCTGCGCAAGGCAGAGAACGAGACCTATCGGATCAACGCAGACCCGGCGCTCTTCCAGAGCATGGGGCACGGCGCCCTGACCTGGATTGACCTTCTCGATAACCACAACTCGGCGAGCGACACCGCGGTCGGCTGGGCGCTGGATCAGCCGGTGGAGGTGGCCGCCGGGGTCCGAGGGATCAGTTTCAAAGCTCGCGTCGTCTGGCATGGTGGGGCAACGGTAACGCGGACGTCCGCCGGCAACGTGACCACGCTGCGCTGGCGACGCAACGATTTGGATACGTTCCTGACTAGAAGCCCGAAGTGAGGCAGGAAGCACGATGATCGGTCGGAAGACTGATGGACTGAAGCTCAAGACCGGGAGAACCGGACCGGCAGGTTCCGGCGCGTTCACCCTTGTTGAGCTGCTAGTCGTGATGGCCATAACGGCTATCCTGCTGGGGCTGATATTCGGCCCGATGGTTCAGGGGTTCGACCTGACCAATCGCGCTCGCGTTCAGGTGCAGGCACAGGATACGGCTCGTCAGATCATCGAGACGCTCGAGCGGGACATAGCCGACGGTGTCTTCATCCACGACAACTCGGGGCAGAACGTGAACTTCTGGGTGCCCGATCCTTCGGGGGCACCAGGGGTGACGCCGATGCCCGCGATCGTCATGCCGACGCCGTTCGCTCGCCTCGACCTTATCCCGCCCGCTCGCGTCAACGACCAGAACCCCGCTCTTGACCCGACCGTACCGATAGACCCGACGACGGGGCTGCCCGTTGAGGATGAGCGCGGCGAACTGGCGGTGCCTCTCGCTCCGGGCCGCGTGATCCACCGGTACTGGCTCGGGCTGCGCGACAACGCCACCATGGCGGACGGCATCTTCGGGACGTCCGGCAGGCCGATCAAGCCCTATGTGAATCACTACGAGAACGCTCGCAACCGTAACCTCTCGCCGGCCGACCACAACCCATTCCTGCTGTATCGAGCGGTGTTCACTCCTTACACAGCTCGCGGGCTCGTTGACACTCGCCTCCTGAATATCGGCAGACACGGCAGTCTGGATGCGGCGCTTGCCGACCCGAACTTCTTCTATGACAACGATGTGGCCCAGAGGCCTGCCGACCCGACGATCGCCAGTGCGGCGGTTCCGGGCTGGAAGGACCTGAACGGTGACGGACAGGTCAACTACAGCGAAAACTGGCGCGCTGTGGCGCGAACTCTCGTTCCTTCCGATCGTGCCGACATGATCACGGCAGAGCGAGACGATCTCGGCAATCCCATCTACGACACGGTGGGCGGGCAGCCCCGGATGCGCCTGACGCCCGAGGTTCGGTTCCAGCCCACATATGTCGGCAACGATCCTGGCGTGCCAAGCTCCAAGTCGGACCTTGCCGCCGAGTCGCCATCGGTATCGCCCAGCTCCCATATTGAGACCTACGGCCATTGGGCCATCCCGTTCGGAACGTACATCTACCGGAGCAATCTGACCGCGCAGGTTCTTGAGTATTTCTTCTGGGACGGGACGCCGGGCACAACGGTGAAGTACATCACGTTCGACACCAACAGCGGCACGGTAACAGGAGTTGCCGATACAGGCTTCAACCCCCGTGAGCCGAGGAATCTGCCCGGAGCGATGACTCCGGGACGCTTCCTGATGTTCACTGTGGATGAGCGTCGGGGCGTGCTGAACTTCGCGTTCCCGCATTCGATCACGCAGGGCGGAGACAGCATGCCGGCACGCATCAGGCCCGCTCAGGCGAACGGTGAGTACAACTACGTTCGCGGCACCGCAGGCAATGCGCTGAATGCTTGCCGCACCGTGTCCCTGCTGCCCTACGACCCGATCGAGAACCCGACCGGCATGCTGCCGGGCGACAATCCGGCGGATCCGAACCCTGCCCTCCTGCGGATTCCCGATGTCCGCATTGTTCCGGGATCGGAAACGGTCTCGGGGCCTGACATGCGTCCGGGACCGCACTACGGCCAGCCGATCACCTACACGCGGGCGCCCCGCAATACGGACATGAAGGACCTGGGGCCGAACGAGTACATGATCAACTACACCAATGTGCCCAATGCCAACATGGGCATAACGGATCCGGATCCGCGCGTTCAGGCGATGCTGCGCACTCTCCAGCGCGCCGGAACCATCATCTTCAACAGCGCCGACGATGTGCCAGGCTCGCCCAGGTCGCTGCCCGAGACGGTCAACGACCTCGGAGATCCGATCTTCATCGAGGTGAACTACAAGATACAGAACAACAGGCCTGCCGATGTCGTCAAGGCGAGTTACCTGACGCGGCAGATGATTACAGCCGCCGTGAGTGTCAAGCTCTACGACTTCAAGTCGCGGCAGCCGCAGTCGGCGACGCTGACCCAGAAGATCAGCGTACGCAACCTTCAACGATAGGCCGGCACGCGGGAGCGGATTGGATGGCCGCATCCGATTGGGCCTGGGACGAGATACAGGGAAGACGGTGAGAGCGATATGCTGCACCAGAAGAGAGCGATGGGCGTAGCCATGACCAAGTTCGAGCATGTGCGACCTGAGCAACCGTGCCGCCGTTCCGAACGCGGCCAGTCGCTGATCGTTGCGGTCATCGCGCTGTTCGTGATGCTCTTCATCGGCGGGTTATTCGTGTCCCTGGTGGCGAGAAACCTCTTGAGCGCCGGACGCGCCAAAGAGACGGTGTCGGCCGCCGTGCTCGCTGACGCTGGAATCCGGTATGCGGGTGAGTTCCTCGAGAACAGCCCCGAAGGAGCCGATTGGCGCCCTGCGCCGACGCCGTTGACCGATGGCCGCGATCCTGATCGCCGCTGGCTGGAGACCGGCGAGTATACGCGTGTGCCCCTGACGAACGGCCGCGCGCTGATACGGGTCTCCATGGCACCGAGCCCGTCGAACCCGCTGGGGCGGTACATCCGCATCGAGTCGATCGGGCGACCCGGGTTCGTGGACCCTCAAGACCCGACGACCTTCATCAGCGCTCCGGCTCCCCGGCTCATGCGGCGGCGCGTCGCACTTAAGGCTGTCGGCATCACCGACTACCTGCGGTATGTCACCAACCGCGACAACGAGAGCAAGTTTGAGGCCGCGATCGGCATGCCGCCTGTGGGCGTACCGGCGTGGATGCAGCTTGGCGGCATGCCCGTTCGCGCGATCGGCGCGGGCGGCAGTCCGGCCGGGTACCCCCGTTCGGGGGCACCGATGTACATCAACGGTGACCTGCGCCTTCTGAACAACGTCACCATTGCGGTCAACCCGCGGAACAACGAGACGGTATACGTCGCAGGGAATATCCACGTTGAGCCTGGGGACCCGGACGATCCGGCGCGCCAGACGGCGAGAGTCAACGATCTTTCGGTCAACCCATCAAATGCGGAGCCACTGTCGCCGCCGTTCGGCAGTGGGCCAGGCCTACCCATGATTCTGCCGAGCGAATCGCCGGCCTTCAGCACGTTTGGCGGGCTGATCCGGGACGGCTCACCGGCTCCTGACACCGATGGGTATGCGCGGAGCATCAGCCGATTGGAGCCGCCGAGCCTGGAGGCGGGCGATCCGGCGTCGGGGATCACGCGGTACCGCTCACTGACGCGCGACTCAGGATGGGCGTTCCGCCGCAGCCGGGGCGGCTGGGTGAACACAGGGCGAATCGGCCTTGGGGCCGGCGTGTTCATCAACAACACGCGAAGCCGTGAGCTGGAGACCACGGTGATCTCCGGCGGGCAGTCGTTGCGCTCTGTCTGGCTCAGACCGGGCTCAAGCCCCTACTGGAACGGTCCACATTACATACCCCCGGCCGCGTACATTGACCTCGGGTATCCCGTCGTTCAGGCGAGGGATGCGTCCGGCGCTCCCATTCCCGGTGAGTACACGCGGCAGCCTGGTTTCCGGATCGTCCGGGACGTGAGCGACGCTATGTGGGTGGATCCCAGCGGCCTCGTGCGGACGCGTGAGCAGGTTTACACGTTCTTCATCTTCAAAGGCGCAGGGCAGAGACCGGTTCTGAAGCTCGACAACGCCCTCTATCGCGAGTTCCTGGCCGGCGACCAAGGAATGACGGACGCGCAGATCAACCGATTCCTTCCGGCATTCAACGGCGTTATCTACGCAGAGGGCAACATCCGAATCAGGGGTCTGGTTCCAAGCCTTGCCAATATCCCGATCCGACAGGAGACGGGAGACCCCGACGCGCTGAGTCCGGCGGAGATCCGCGACGCCGTCAATCCGCCCGCGCTGACGGTGGTGTCGGCGCGCAATATCTACATCGAAGGCAGCATCGTCCGGGAGCACGTTCCGGGGCCGACGGCCGAGCGTGATGCGGCTTCGATGGTGGCCTTGCTGGCACAGGAGTACGTCGTCGTCAACACGACGATGTTCATGACGCCGAACAAGCTGATGCCGTGGGCGGCTTCGAACCAGAACGAGGCTGCGCCGTACCACACGAACATAGACGTGGCTGAAGGCGCGCGGACGCCGCCCTTCGCATTGGACTTCGCGTACGGTGACGATCCATCCGGATACTCGCTGAACGGTGGACCATTCCTGTTGATTCGCCATGGCGCACCGCCCGGCGTGACCTACATGAACTTGCTGATCAATGAGGCGTTCCCGCCGGCCGCTCCGGCCGATTCGCTGTACCGCTTCAATGTGGCGGCGAATCCGCCGGTGCCTGCTTGGGTCTATCCGATGTATAACGCCAGCCAGCCGGGTGTGGACCTCTTCGAGAACCGGAGCTTCAGCTTCCCGTTTGCCGGAACGACGTACACGATGTGGAGCGCCCCCGGTCTGCGCAACACCATCCGGCCTGCAGTTGATCCCAACTTCGCGGCACAGACGGGCACCCAGGACTATCTGTTCTCTCGGGCCGCGGTCGTACCGATGGACGTGCGCATCGAAGCTGTGATGTACGCACAGAACGGCTCATTCTTCATCATTCCGGGCTACCCCTTCAACGGCGACCCGAGTGACACCCCGGATGCTGCGAGGAGACGCCACGGCGGATCCGGCGCCGGCTCCATGCTGCGCCCGCAGGGGACGGCTGACGAGTGGCCGTTCTATGGCGAGCCTATAGATTGCCGGATCACGATAGTCGGCGCCATTGCTGAGAATCGGACTGCGGCGATTGCCGACCAGGCCGCATGGATGCAGCTCTGGGGATGGATTCCGCAGAAGTACGGCTCGACGGGCGAGAGTCCGACATCGGCAACAGATGCGGAGGTGCCGACCGAACACCTCTTTGCGACGGATGTCGGCATGCCGGTGGGCAACAGCGCAACCGATGACCATCGGGCAAATGTGGAGCGAACGGCGCGGATAACACGCGGTCTGCGGATGATATACGACCCTGCTCTGGGCGTTCCCTATTCAGCATACAATCCCAACGGCGGCACCATGGTTCGCAAGAGCGCGTGGGCTCACGTTGCGAGGGGCAGTTTCCGACAAGACGACTACGGACGCACGCTGCCGCCTCTCCCGAGGCTGCCGGTGTGCCCCGGTTACGTATACTTCGGCGAGGACCGATAGGGAGCGGAATAGGACGCCATGAAACCTCGTGCCGCTCACTACAGACAATATGGAGGCCTGACCTTGGCCTGTCGTCCGGTCATGACCGGTCTTGCGGCGGTTGTGGTCGCCGGAATCCTGTTCGGACTGGCGGATCGCGCCGCCGGCGACGCCGGAACCTATGCGTCGGCTCGGCGCCAGATACGGGTAGGCATCATTGCCACTCGTGCCCTGAACATGCCGAACAACGAGGGTTCGGAGAACCCCGATCCGCACGTATTCTACATTCTCGATGCCAGGACGGACCTGAAGCCGACCGGTGTCGAGTTCGTCAACCCGCTGGCGCCTCCGACGGTGACCGGCGAGATATACGAGCGGTGGCGCAGGCGAAGCCGAGGGGCGGACCCCGCTTTCACTCCGGGGAATCCGATCTACGACCTGTTCCGCGTTGGGGCCAAGGTCACCAAGAACATGGGCGCCTACTGGGAGGTCAACATAGACGACCTCGAGGCGTCGGACCTGCAGCAGTTCGACCTTCTGTATATGCACACCCACAAACCGGACGTAGCTCTGCCGGCCGACACACGTGAGAAACTGAGAGCGTACATAGACGGAGGCGGAACGCTGTGGGTCGAACAGTGCGGCGGGTTCACGTTCAACCGTTACGCCCCGTTCTTCTTCGACGCTCAGTGGCGATCGGGCGGACCGGCCGGCGGTCCCGGCAAGCCCGGCGCAGTCATCGGTGCGCCGAACCATCCCTTACTCACATCACCCTACTTGCTGTCGCCCGAGGAAGTGCAGACCCTAGGCGACAAGAACGTGGGCGGATGGTATATCTTCAACCCGTATGATCCGGCCGATCCCGGTTATTACGACCCGTCAGCGGGCAAGAATGCCCTGAACCCTCCCGGCCGCGAAACGCTGACGCCGGTTGTCTGGAACACTCGCGGGTTCGCAGCCGGAGCAGGCGGCACCGCGAATCCCGACTGGCGTCCCTATGTGCTGGCCGGCGTCGTCGGCTCGGGCAAGCTCATCCTGAGCGCTCAGGACTCCGGTTGTGCCATCAACGACTATGTTGGCGGCGTTCAGGTCGGTTGGGGCGGCAACTGCGGCGCGGTCAGCGGGCAGAATCTGCTGGCGGCGAAGCCGCAGGACCTGAAGTTCGCCTACAATGTGGCGAACTGGGCTGTTTCGCATCGAACCGCATACTCCGATATGCGCCGGACCGGCTCGGCCAACGATTCGGTCGGCGCTCAGCCGGACGAAAAGTGGT
The DNA here is from genome assembly GCA_020722705.1 of Chthonomonas calidirosea. GTDB lineage: Bacteria > Armatimonadota > Chthonomonadetes > Chthonomonadales > CAJBBX01 > JAAYVH01. Next base: position 17,799 of record DYKI01000033.1, read on the forward strand.
CGGCGCCGGGGGGCGGACCCGCGCGCGTCGGCGGAGCCGCATTCCACAAGGGGTGCATCTTCGCGGTGGGCGGCGACCTTGTGCTTCGCTGTTTCGACGCTAATCCCGGGCAGGACCTGGATGGCGACGGCAATCCTGACGAGGGTCTTGTTGATTTCGCTGCGGGAGCTCCCTACGACGCCATCTGGGCTCTTGACCTGAACGCGTTCGGTGCCGGCGGCGGACTGAGCGGCGCGTCAACGCCCACGATTGTCGAGTTCTTCGATACGAACCCTCCGACAGCGGCGGGGCTCCTGACGCTTCCGAATCGGGAGCTGGTGGTTGTGACGCTCTCGAACGGCTGTGTGGTGGCCGCGCGGGCCTTGCCGCAGACACTGAAGACGGTGAACGGCGCTCAGACGTACGCGGCGTATTCCGATTTCACCAACGTTGATTGGGCAGTGGCACCGGGCCAGACGGCCGCGCAGGAGTTCGCTCTCAGTCCCGGCGACCCGATACCGGCCCCCGCTTTCTCGGAAGGTGTCGTTTTCGTTGCCCTGAATACGACCGGGGGCGGTCGGATTCTGGCCATTGACCCATTCACGGGAGGCAGCCCGTTCCATATCGGGCAGCCTGCGGGCATCGGGGAGGGCCTGATACCGGATGTGCCGGGCACGGAGGCGCTGAGGGGCACTCCGACTGTCGGCTACGTGCGCGATACGCTGACGGGCGCGACGGACAAGGTGATCTATGTCAACGTCAGCCCCCGAACGGGTCAGCCGGCGTCAGTCAGAGCCATTCCGTTCGGAACTAAGGGAGAGCCTCTGACCCTGGTATCTGCTCCGGATCGCCTGTTTCGCAGCCGCGCGAGATCGCCGTGGTACATCTACCTGGGTGCGGGCACCAACCCATTCATGCGGCCTCGCGTGACGTGTGTGTACCGGAACCCTTCGGACGGCACCTACGGCAGTCGCGAGCTGGAGTACACGCTCACCGATCCGCCAGCCGCGAACCAGTGGCATGAGAAGTTCGACATGGGCGAGGCTCGCGTCAAGATTGGGGCCACGATCGAGCTCACCAACGTCGAGAGGCCCGACGGCACTCGGGTTGGATTGCGCACCGTCGCTCCCACGGACCCGAACGTGACGATCGTGGCTGACTACGTCTACGACTGGGCGCCGCCGGTTGGCAGCACGTTCCCGAAAGTCAACGCACGTTCGGTGTTCGTGGCCCCTGATCCGACGGATACGAACAACCGGATCGTGGGCACGGTGGCCCTCGCTCGCAACGACATGACATACTTCGCCGGCAACGCCTCGAACGATGCAGCGACCTATCCTGGGCGCAGCGTGCTGATCGCGGCCCATGAGCAGAGCGCGAACCGCAGCCTTGTGAAATGGACGTATGCGCTGTATGACGCGTTCGAGATGCGCGTCAACGGCGCCGTGGTAAACGTCCCGGCGCGGATCCGCCGTTCAAACGGCGACTTCCTGATCAACATGCGGTACGTCGGCACTCCTGCCGTGCACAACGACACAGTCTACGCGGTCGCATCGGGCAGGACGGTCGGCGGTCAGCCGGTCTCGGTCCTCATGGCGTTCCGGGCCGATCAGGACTTCGTCTTGCGCCTGAACACGCGGATTGATACCGGTGCGCGGGTGCGCGTCCGACAGCCGAACCTGTTCGTTGACCGCAACGCCCAGCCGGATGCCTGGATCGAGCTCTCTGCCGGGCAGTTCACCGTGGATCGTGACAGCGGACTGATCCGAATCACCGCGATGGCGCCTCCGGGCGCAATCGCCGCGGCCTATGCCAGCGCGTCGGTGCCGTTTGTGGTTCAGGTCGGCAACGGTCCCGAGCAGGTGACATTCCCGACCCGGGCGGACCTTGACGGGCTCCGCCGCGGCGGTCCTGACGGCTTCGACAACCTGCTCTGGTTCTCGGTTCTGCCGGCGGCGGCGGCATCGGGGCCGTCGGTTCAGGGCGACAGCGTGTGGGTCGGTCTCCTCGATGGTTCGGTGGTGTCGGTGGATGCCGATCCGGCTTCGCGCAATCCTGAGTTTCAGGCGACCGGCAGCGAAGTGGCCACGCGATGGGTCTCGCCGCCGCTTGCGGTTCGCGGCGACCCGAATCCTGCGCGCCCTGTGATTGCGCCGCCGACCGCGGTCAATGGAGTGCTTGCCGTTGCCACCGGTTCGGGTGTGTTCGCTCGCGAAGACACGGTAACCCTGATCGCCGACGCCTCGCGGCTTCTGGAAGTGAACTCGGCGGGGGATGCTGTATGGTGGTGTGATGGAACGAGAACGTTCGACATCGTCAACGGTGCGCTGACCGACTATACGGATCCGAACAACCCCATCGTGGGCACCGGGGTGCCTGCGGGGCAGCGCGTTCCGTTCCGAAGGCCGTCGGTCGCACGCCGCATAGGCGGCAACGACATACTCGTCGTGGACACGGGCAACAATCGGGTGGTCGCCATTGATCGAGGCGGCTACACGAAGTGGGAAGTCAACCGCATTCAGGATGACTACAAGAGGCTGCTGCGGCCCGGTGACCCCCTCAGCCTGAACGAGCCCACCGACTGTACCTTCTGGACCGAGTTCCAGCCGAACCTGAACATCAGCGGAGGTCCCTACAACTACCAGGGGCCGGGCTATGTGATCCATTACCTCATCGCGGACTCGGGCAACTTCCGGATCGTCGAGCTGATTGACGTCTATCGGGCGAGCGGTGAGCGCGTCATGGTGCGCCAACTGAACTATGTGAGCAGCACTCTGGCCAAGCAGGGCAGGCGGTATCGGTACCGCTCTGTTCAGAGGCTGGTCATGCGCAACAGCGATCTGCCGGCCGTGTCCGATTCCTGGCGAGCGAACCCGTACGATCCGTCCGCTCCGCCGCTTGATCTGCGCTGCCTGACCATGGCGACGGTCGCCAACGCGCGTATGGTGGATCCTTCGATGCCGTTGGGAGCCAACGCGGGCAACGGCGAGTCGTGGGAGACGGGCGGGGGCTCGGTGGCCATTCTGAAAGAGACGGGTGATCCCCTGGCCGTGGTGTCCAACCTGCGCATACCGGAGTTCGATGGGGCGGCACTGACAACGCGCATCCAGCCGATCGTCAACCCGACGTGGTTCTCGTCATTCCAGGAGGCCGAGGGCGGGCAGGTCGTCGTGAAGTTCCTGCTGGCCGATGCCAACGGCGTTTATCAGGCGCGGCTTGGGTTCATTGACCATGCGGGCGGCAGTCCTCCGTATGTGGAGCCGATCTTTGACGTCGAGTGGCTTCTGACTGCCGCAGACTATGCGGCGATGACCGGCAAGCGCCTGCTCGCATCGGGCGTGACGAGGCTGTCGGCCTCAGCCGAGAATCCTCTGTTCCCATCGTTGCGCCAGTTCGTGATCGCCAACCGGTTCAGCGGAGAGGACAATCCGGGTGTGTTCGGCTCGACGGTGAACGTGATCGGGAGCGGTGAGTTCCGAGGCGAGGTGTTCACGATCAAGCCTTCGACGTTCAACTTCGGAGCGGGGCACGGCTACATCGGGGATTACTCGGTCATCGCGAGTCCGCTGGGCGGGTTCCTCTGGCCGAACGACGGCGGGCATTACATCGTGAACGGGGTTGCGCGTCAGATGCCACAGGCCAGCATCATCCGCCGGACGCCGACCGAAAGCGTACCCAGGCCCCCGTATGCTGTCCTGCACAGGCCAGGCGATACCGATGCGGCCTTTGCGGGTGACCCGCCGGGGACGATTCGGCGCGCGATCGGTGATCGGAGTCGAGGCACCTCAACGTCGGTGCTCGAACAGCCTGCGTTTGCCGATCGGCCCTGGTAGGGTTGACTCTCAGAGCTGCCTGACTGGATGCCGTTGCGAGCCGTACCGTTGAGCCGTGTCGGTTGTGTAAGGGCGGGCACAGTGCCTGTCCGCCTGCCCTGCCCGGGCAAGGGTTCGCGCACATGAAACCAGGTGAACGTCTTATGCTTCGCAAAGATACGAATCGAGGGGCGTCGAGCCCACTCATCCGAGCTCTAGCCGTCTCCGTGCTGCTGGGGACCGCCGCCGCCTGCTCCGCCCAGTATACGGAGAGCGATTGGGTGCGGCACCGCGGCACTCAGACGCGCGCGGGGCACAACGCCGATACGGGCCTGGATCATACGCTCAACCGACAGCTTGGTCCCGTCTGGGTCTGGCCGCCTTCGCGCGACATGCCTGCCGAGATTGTGGTGGACAACACGACGTTGCCGCCGGGTCCCGCGAGCGTTACGGGACAGGCGTTTGAGGTCAGTGGATCCTGGGTGTGGCCGGCAACGAGCAATCGGGCATCGGGATGCTGGCCACCGAGCGATTCGAGCCTGGACAAGATCGGCGACTACGTTTACATGACGGCGAAGCCGAATGCGACACTCCGTTCGCTGGACATCGCAACACTGGCAGCGTTGCCGAACACTCCCGCGACGCCTCTGCCTGACCCGGCCAACCCCGCAGATACGACGACCTTGTATGGCATCGTCGAGCGCGAACTGCGCAACAGCTCGGACTACGCTCGGTGGAGCTTCGGCACGAAGTACCCGCTTCACACCTATCAAGGCACGGTTGACATTTCGACGGATCCCTTACGGGCGACGCCGCTGGCAGCCGGAGTCCGCTACGCCGTCTATATTCGGTTTCCGGCCAGTGGAACGCTGGCGGACACCGGCGGCGAACTGCGCGCTCACCCGAACGCCGATCATGTCTTCGTCCGCGTGAGTTGGGGCGCTGACGTCAACGATCCGGTCACAAGCCGCATATTCATGCTCGACTACGGTCAGACGGGCGGCTTCTGGATGCGTGTGCGGTCCGGCGCGAATGACGATCGGTACTTCCCGTTTGACGGGACCAACCCGATCCGCGTCACGCTGTATGGGGTCGTGCCCGACGACGTTGATGACGGCACGCTCTATCCGTACAAGCCCATTGTTCCCGCCGACTCGGTCCGGCTCGTTCCGGAGAGCATGCGGGGCGACATTCACGCACCGGCGGTCAGTGCGGTGTTCCCGCCTGGAGCGGATCCGAACCTGCCCCATACCCAGTTGACCTACTTCGGTCGCGACGAAACCACTGGTCCTCAAATCCTGTTCCCAAACGTTGTGAAGTTCACGAACCCTTCGGGATTCACGGGTATCCCGCTCGACCCGACCAAGCCGGCTTCGACAACGCTGCCCGCATCGAATCCGGTGGTGGCCGACCCAACGAGCAGCATCCGTTCGGCCGTGTTCTACTGCATCGAGGATAGAGTGGACCCTGTTGCGCCTGCGAACGGCACGTATGGCCGCCTGCGATGGCGCTATCCGACGCGCTCGGTGCCGATCGTGCCGGTTACGATTGACGACGTTGACCTTCCGGGGAGCGGGTTCAGCACGGCATCGCCCGTGCCGTCGCCTCCTTCGTGGAATGTCGTCGCCGATCCGTTGCACCAGCCCTACGGTCCTGAGTACAGGTGGACGCCGGTCAACGCGACGAACACGTTGGAGGCCCATTGGGCCGCCGATGTTGCGATCAAAGGGCCGAGCGCACAGACGTTCTCCGTATTCGTGTATATTCCGGCCGGTTCGGGCACGACCAACCTCGCGCACTACGCCCGGTATCGGATGATGACCGAGGACGGCTATGTGGATGCCGTGCTGGATCAGCGGAACACTGCTGACGGAGTTCCCGTTACGGGCATGTGGCGCCTCCTGGCATCGGGCATCCGGTTCAAGGTGAACCCGGACGGCACGACGCAGCGATGCGAGGTCGTGCTCTCCAACGAGTCGCCGCGCGACGTGGCCGACGATCCGAGCCGCGTGATCGTGGCGGATGCCGTGCGGTTTGTGCCCGAGTCTCAGACGCCGAACAGCGTCGTGGCTTCGCCGTTGCTGGCACGCGTTCGTTGGCCGTCGGGCACGCTTCGCGACGTGGTCTACTTCGGGACGACCGATGGACACCTCTGGGCACTCGACGCCGTTGGCGCCGATCCGATAACGGACGCCCCGAGGACAACACTGACCACCGCATACTGGGTCTACCCGTCACTGGCCAATCCGGACCCGACCGGCGATCTTAACGGCAACGGCGAGTTCGATTTCCCGCAGGACGATCCGAACTACTTCGCCGATCCTCAGAACAACAGAGCAGGCCAGGGGATAGATGGCGATCTCCAGCCTGCAAGGGGGAGCGCTGGCGGCGATGGACCCTATGTGCCCATCAACCGGACGCCGGACTTGGGCGGCTTTGTATCAGCGCCGCTGTACGTCGAGGTTGAGACCGGCATCGCGCCGAATGTCGTTCGGACACCATACATAGTGATCGGCAACCAGAACGGTCGCCTGTATGCATTCGATCCCGCCGGACGCACGACCGCCGCTGGCGAACCCTTCCCCGCGACGCTCGCGTCAGCGCCACCCGCCCCAGGGCAGCCTGACACACCGGGCATCCCGGGTACGACGCGCAGGCTGATGACGTGGCCGACGCTGGCGCGCGACAAATGGCTCGACAAAGGCGGCGATTTGTTGCCGGGCGGCAGCTTCGGTGCCTATACCGACGACCCCGCCAAGGTCGTGTTTGCAGCTACGCCGAGCTCGCCCAAGCTGGACGCCGGGTTCCGCACAGACCGCATCATCGCCGGCGCCGGTGACGGGCACGTATACTGCGTTGACATGCAGACGCTGGACCGACGCGTGCGCATATCGAACCCGGCGAACGACGGGCAGGCTATCTGGCAATGGCCGGAGAAGACGACCCAACTCGCGCCGATCGTGCAACCGGGAGTGCTGACCGACACCGGCAAGTTCATTTTCGCGGCAGGCGGGCGTGTCTACGCGATACGGGCACCGGAGAGCGCCGTCGGGCAGCCGAAGGACGCAAGCGGATTTCTGCAGCCGGAATGGACGTTCCCTTACGCCAACTCGCCGGCCAACCCGAACAAGGACAGTGACGCCCTGGCCGAAGAGACCGACTTTACGGCGCCGGTGTGGGTATCCACAGTGGCCAACAACGCCGGCGTCCAGCTCAACGGCGGTAAGGAGGTTGTGTTCGTTGCCAATCGCGACGGCCGGATCTTCGCCCTGGATGCGTCGCGAACGGGCAACGATCCTGGCAGCCTGGGGCTTCTCTGGGAGGCCTGGTCGAGGGGACCCACACGTGCGTCCGCTGTGTTCCTGCAGCATCTGCCGCCTCAGACATGGTATCAGGACACGTTCACGGCGAACCAGTTCCCGGCTCTGCTGCTGCCGCTCGATACGGGTGCGGTGATTGGCGTGTCGGCCCTGACACAGGACCGGCTCCAGGGCGGGGACCTTATGTGGAGCTTTGCGGACGCGCAGATCGGGCGCGTGCCCCTTTCGGCGATGGGTGCGACTGAGCCCCTGCCGATACCGCTGATCTACCCGACTTCGAGCGCGTTCCGTGGCGCTGATGCGGTCACCGCGAACAACTGGATGTTCAGCGGCGATGAGGGCAATCAGAACACCGGCGAGGTCCACGGCCAAATGCGGGCCTATTGGCGAGCGAAGACCTCCGCCGATCCGGCCGGCCTGGGCATGGTCACGCCCGACGAGCCGGCGTACGACGAGGATCCCGACGAAACGCAGATGACGATGAAGTTCGCGGATCTCTGGTACGGGCGTGGCGACACCCCTCCCGGCAAGATCCCGATCGTTTACGAGCGTTTCGGCAAGACGATCCCCGATGGCGATGGGGACGCAGGCAACGATGCGCTTTCGCCGCTGAATGCGTGGAACCTTGGCTATGACGTGCAGCCGACCCTGACGAATCCCGACCGGCTCGTGGTCTACGAGTGGGGCGACACCATCTACGCTGCCGCATGGGGAACGGTGGTCAGCACGTCTCTCAATCCCCCGTTGCCGACGGTCACGTTCCGCTTGTTCGGCGCGGGCCAAACACGACCGCCATTGACCGTTGGTGCTGTGCGGGACCATGCAGCTCCGGCTCCGCCTGTTCCCGCAAGTCCTCCATACCCGCCGGGCTCGCAGATGTATGCGTGGGTCGCGAAGGTTGCCTTCCCACTTGGACGCGGCTCCGAGGCCGACGCCCAGACACCAGGGCGGCGCTATACGGTTCTGGCCCAAGCGCAGCTCGCGACGGAGACCGGAGTCCAGGTGTCGTCATTGCAGCTTGCCGCCGGCCAATCGCTGATCGAGAAGAACGATCCTGATCCTTACGACTTGGATGGCGTTCTGAGCACCACCCTCAAGATCACGACACGCAAAGAGCTGGCCATTGCCCATCCGCTGGCGCTTTCGACACGCGCGGTGCCGGGAGGCTCGACGGTCGGCTCCAATGTGACCAACGTGATCGGCTGGGCTCCGTTTGTGGGATCGGCGATTGCGGCGCAGGAGCTGTTGGCGAACGGGAATGCCCGCTACAACGCGCCGGCCGGAAGCCCGCCGCTCAAGGACCTGGCAGCCCCGATTGGGTATGTCGGGCATGGGGCGTCGGCAACGTACCTCGGCGTTGACCCAGCCGGGCGCAACGTGGATGCCCTGCTGGTGGCCGACCGGTCCAACCTGTTCAAGTTGAACCAACAGCTCAACAATGTCCGAGCGGAGCGCCGTGACCTGCGTTGGGGGTGGAATACCGCCAGCTCCGACCCGCTCGTGCAGGCGACCGGCAATGTGATGAATCCGCTGCCATGGGAGACGTTCCCCAACACGGTGCCCAACACATCGCCTGACTATCCCGACGTGGATCGCTCCAACGTCCGCCTTCGGGTCGGCGGAGTGGACATGACGGCTCGGGCCGTCACGCTGCCGAACAAGGCTGCCGGCGGCGAACTCCGTTATGTCCCGATCGAGTTGACGGTGAGCGCTCCCCGGTACCAGCCGGCCAACGTCAACCTCACGTACCTGGATATCAACGGCAGCCCGTACAACCCGACAGGAACGATCCCCGGCCTGACCGCACCGATGCTGGTGGCGGCAGGGCGGCCGGCACGCAGCCGCGCCGAGGCTCCGGGTGGTGCGATTGCCCCGAGCGCCGGCTACTACGGCGGCATGGTCGTATATGTTGACAACAACGGCGATGGCCGCTATCAGGGCTCAGGGCTGCAGACCCGCGCCACGCAGGTCATCGCGAATGCGCGCGAAGAGGTGTACCGGCAGTTCGCAGTCGGTGTGGCTGTGCCGCCCGACATAGCGCTGCGGGCCGAAGAGGAGACGATAGACCTGGGCAAGGTTCCGCATTCGGCGGGATATGTGCCCGGCGTTCCGTTCGCTCCGAGCGCCGTAGGTCCCTACCTGAACACGCCGTCGCCCTTCGATCCATCCGGCGGGACCGGTCTGTTCGCGCCGTTCACGATCCGGAACACGGGCAACGTGAACCTGACGAACCTGCGCGTGGCGAAGCTGGCCGGCGATGCGCCGGATGCATGGGCTTATCCGGGATCGTGGGCACGTCTGGGCAGCGATCATGTCAGCCCGTATCTGCCCGTCTATGACTCGCAGGGAGCCCTGGTCACCGCCGTGGCTCCGGGGCGACCGTTCGACGTGCCTCTGGCATGGCAACTGAACTCGCCTCTTCTGGGTCGGGCCCTGCCGACGCCGTTTGCGCCAACCCTGCCGCCTGGCGCCAACTACGGCATCGTGAGCTCTCTTGATCACGGCAACCAGGCGGGGCTCGCGATTGATGCCCTGTCGTTGTGGCCCTACGATCTCAATGCTGTGCCCGGCTTCGGACCGCTTCGGCCCGATGTCGAGCCGGGGAATCCCTATGTCAGGGCCGGAAACGTGCTTGGCTGGCCGGCAGGCGTCAACCCGAGGCCGACGCTCCACAAGCCGCGACCGGGCGACAGCGGGCCGACGGTGCTGTCCATTCCCGATGTCGGCCACGGGGACCCGTTCGGGGTTCTGGCGGCTCTCCGCAGCTCGGGACGCGAAGTTCGACCGAAGATCGGCATCGCGCCTCCGCTGGGTGTCCCTGCGGGGACCTATTCGGCGCCGGTCTATGTGTTCGAGGATGCCTATCCACGGCAATGGCGTGAGTGGCTCAACCTTTACGATGCGGCGGCAAACCCGCTCGTGGCGGCAGTTGACGACAACGGAATGCCCGACTTCCGCAGCTATGTGGATCCTGCCGACAGACTGCGTTCGATGAGCGCGCCGGTCGAGCCGATGGTTCAGAATCCGTTCAAGCTCAAGATCCAGGTTCGCGAGGCGCGCCTGACCAACGCCGAGACCTTCCAGCCCGCTCCGGGCGCCCCGCTGATTCAGACCGACGGTACGTTCCCTCAGATTGACCTGCGGACGCCGACGGCGAACAATCCATCTGGTGGGCCGTTCGGCGCCAACGTGATGCCGTCGGTGATCTTCGACCGATCCGGCACGGGGGCGAATGTCAATCTCGGATTGCTCCTGGCATTTGCCTCCAACAGGCCCGAGGCATTCGGCTCGGCTCCGGCGTTGCCGGACGTCCCGTGGCGATTGATCTACTCCCAGTTGACGGGCGGCGCGACGGCGTTCGATCCGGCCGGTGCGTTCGGCGGCTCGGCCCCGTCGCTCTTCGGGTGGCGTTTCGACGTGCTTGCCCCAGCGCCGGACCGGTGGTGGAGTCCGACCGGTGTCGGCACGCCTTTCCCGACTCTGGCCGGCACGAAGGCCATGTTCCCATCCCAGCCGTCGGATACGCCCGGACCGGCGACCACGCCGGTTGTGCCCGGGTTGCCTGTGACCAATGCCGATGGGGATCCTGTTGTCGTTCATGGAGCGCCCGCGCTGGTGCGTGACGAGGCCTCGTCGGGCCGCACGCCTGACCTGTGGATGTTCTGGCAGGGCGGCATCAACAAGAACACGCCCGATGGGGGATCGGCATTCGATGGCCGCACGCTGTATGTACCGATCCGACGCGAAGGCAACGGAGCATATGTGCCCGATCTTGGAGGCGCTCCCGGCGGCTTGCCGTATGGCTTCCTCAACGATCCGAATCTGCCCAAGTACGGCCCGAAGCCCCTCGTGGTGGATGGCACCGGTTACCTGTTCTGGTATGGCGGTTCGGCCACACGCGCCAGGCTGTTCTACAACGTCAATGTCTATCATCCCACCCGGAATCCGCAGGGGATGAGGAATCCATCCGCTTGGTCGGTGGATCGCGCGCTGCCGACGCCAGGCGGCCTGACCGGCCTCGCCAATCCGATCCCGATTCCGCGGCGTCTTGATGGCGACCAGAGAGCAGCCAACGTGGTAACCCACGTGGACATCGTCTACACCGGGCAGTTCCAGGATCGTCCTCAGCCCGAGACATTCATGACGCGGTACCTGCTGCGTGAACTGGTCAACGGCAGGCCAGGGCAGGCGGTCGTGCCGTTCCCGAGGGCTGAATCCGAACTGGCAGCCCGACAGGGGGCCTCCCAGACGTGGGCCACTCGTGACGTGGCCTGGGTGTACCGAGATCCGGTGACGAGGGCGTTTGTGGATGGGTCGGGCAACAGCCCGTGGATTGTGATAGCCGTGAACGGCACGCGGGTGAACCTCGGCGCCCCGCGGTTCGACAGCCCGACCGGCAAGCTGTACTTCAGATCGGCTCTCGGCGGCAGCATCGCCGTTGATCCGCAGGCAGGAACGATCACCTTCCTCGATGTCGCGCCGCGCATCGCCGACGCCGTTACCGTGTCCTACACGCCGCAGACAATCCGTCTGAACGTGACCCGATCGGATACGGGAGTGGTCAACGTGCCTGCCGGATGGCAGGGCGATGCGGGCTTTGCGGCGCAACCCGCCGTGCGGGCCCCGGGCGCGAACACGGGGCCTGTGGCCGTGCTGGATCGGTCCGACAACCCGCGCCGGGTGACTGAGGCCGATTCGGTCAGGCCGGGCACTCAGGCGGCGCGCCCGACATCGGTATCGCGGCTCTGGGTGTTCTACCGCAAGACGGGAAGCAACATTGCCGGCTCAGGCGGACTGTACTTCAAGACATTGCGCCTGATGGTGCGACTCCCACGCCCCGTGCCGCGCAATGCCGACGGAACGATCGGGTCCAACATCCAGATCAGCGGACATCGTGGACCGGTCGAGATAGACTGGCAGCGAGGACGGCTGTACTTCACCGAGATAGATGAGGGCGCTACGATCCACGTGGCCCAGGCGATTGCGGGCGGAGGATCGGTGGAGGCCGACTATCGTGTGTCGTGGGGCGATGAACTCACTGTGGCCGCCACGCCGGGAGATCAAACGACCGGTGAGGCAGCATTGCCGACGGACGCAGCGGTCAACGAAGGCCAGATTACGGCGGTCAAGGATCCGTTCGTGGATCGGATGTGGCTGTTCTGGGCGAGCACGAGATCCGGCACCACGGACCTCTACTATATGACGTTAAGCCCGTCCTTCTATCCGCAGACATATCCATAGCCCGCGCAGTTGGGCCGCGGCGAATGGGGCGCGCATCCATTCGCCGCGGCCTTTGCGGCATAGCCGGAATGCAGCGCGAAGGGCAGTCACGACTGTGGACGCGTATTCGTGCTTGACACTCCGATCGAAACTTGCTACAATCTAGCGCTCACGCTCATTTTATCCGGCTAGCGTGAGGCGTTGCTTCACGATCACATCGGGGGGGACCCAGGATGGGGAAGTCCGCAAGACCGACGGTCGGGCTTGATGTAGGCTCCAAGTTCATGAAAGCTGTAGAGCTTGTGCCTGGCCGCAACGGCCCGACAGTGAAGGCTCTCGGCATGGCCCCGACGCCTCCCGGTGCGATGGAAAACAGCGTTATCGTTGATCCTAAGCTGCTTGGAGACGCTGTCAAGAAAATGCTGAAGGAAGCAGGGATCGCCTGCAAGCGCTCGGTGAGCTCGGTATCAGGACAAGGTGCACTGGTTGTCCGCGTGATCGAAGTCCCGAAGATGACCGAGTCGGAGCTGGCGGAGACGATGAAGTGGGAGATCGAACGCCACGTTCCCTTCGCCGCCGACGAGGTCATCATGGACTACCAGCCGATAACCAGGGCCGATGACGATCCTGACGCCCAGAATATGGAAGTCCTCCTCGCGGTGGCACAGCAGGAGATGATTGACCGCCACGTGGCCATGTTGTTTGCTGCAGGCCTCGCACCGAGCGCCATTGATGTCGAGCCCCTCTCCGCGGCCCGGGCCCTGATCGAGTTGGGGCCTGACCCCTATGGCAAGAAGACGACCGCGATTGTCAACATCGGCGCGAGCACCACGGATATCGGCATCTACCGCGATGGCATCCTGGCCTTTCCTCGATCTCTGCCTCTGGCAGGAGATGCCATGACCGTTGCGCTCGCTCAGCAGCTTGGCGTAGATGAGGAGCAAGCTGAGGAGACGAAGTGCCGCACGGCCGAGGTCCTGCTGGACCAGATGCCGGCGCAGGCGGCTTCGCAGGATACCGGCTTCTTTGATGTCGGTGCCGGCGGAGGTCCGGAGCCCGGCGGGTTTGACTTCGGTGGAGGGGGGGCTGACGCGGATACGTTCGACCTGGGTGCTCAGCCCGAAGCGGCGAGCTCGGTTTCGACTCCAGTCCCGACCGGCAACTACACGGATGACCAGCTCCAGGTGTTCTCGGCGATTGCCCCAACACTGGGCGAGCTTGTTGCAGAGCTGCGCCGTTCGATCGAGTATTATCAGGGGCGGACCAACGGCGGTCCGATTGATGAAATACTGCTCTGCGGCGGTACCGCCGGATTGAAGAACCTCGATACGTTCCTGAGCGGCGAGCTCGGCATACCAACGCGCGTCGCCGATCCATTCCGATACGCAACGGTAACAGCCAAGAACTACTCGTCCGACCATATACGCGATCTTGGGCCTAGCTTCACGGTCGCGACCGGCCTCGCTGCACGTGATTTCGTTGCGGCGCCGGTCGCGCCCAAGACGAAGCCTCCGAAACGCGGGAAGAAGTGAGGACAGGGAACTAGCGCCATGCTACGCATTAACCTCCTGCCCCCCTATATCTACGAGGGCTCCAAACGCAGAAACGTGATGGTGCTGTGGGTCGTCATCTTGCTCGCGGTCATCGGCGGATTCGTGTTTGCCAAGATGCAGATAGACAACCAGACGGCTGCGCTCGTGCAAGAGAAGGACCGCCTGACCCCGGATGCGGACAAGGCGGACAGGCTTCAGGCGCAGGCCAACACGATCAACTCGGAATCTGCTGCCATTCGCGAGAAGCGCGACTTCGTCAAGAACGCGCGGCTGCATAACAGCTCGACGTATCAGCCGGTCGTCTACAATATTCGCGACTACACGATGAAAGGCGTCCTCTACTACTCGTTGATACCCTCGGGGCAGACGGTGAGTTTGGACGCCTATGCAGGGTCGCTGGCCCAGATCGGGCACTACCTGATGTGGATGGAGCATAACCCCGCAATCAGTCAGGTTGCTATTTCGCTGAGCGGCCTTCCGACCTTCCCGGTTCCGCCGGGGTTCAACGGTCAGCCGCAGGGCGCCAACCCGCGACCTCCGGGCGCGGGAGGCTATGACTTTGGGGTGACGCTGACCCTCAACAAGCCTATACCGCCCGGACCGGCCTACCAGTCGGGCGGCGCCGCGGCGGCGGGCGGGGCCCCCCAGGGCGGCGGCTCGTTGTTCACGCCTGGGATGACTGCTCCCTCGATGGGAGGACCTCCTGGCGCGAGTGCAATGCCTGGCATGAGCAGCGGTATGGGACCAGGCGGGATGGGGGGGGCTCCGATGGCCCCAATGTCGGCCGGAGCCCAGACATCTACCGGGCCGGCGGGCGGATCGGAACGCTAGGAGGATCGCTGCCACCATGTCAAAGCTGACCCTGCTCCATATCAACATCATCTGGATAGTTGTGGCTCTGATCGTTGGCGCCGGTCTCTACTTCACCATCATTACGGGCGCTCTCGACGCCCAGAAGAAGGCCGACTCGGAACTGGCCGCAGTCAGGACCCGCGCCGAGAAACTCCCGGCGGCAACACGGGCGCTTGAGACTGCCCAGAAGGACAAAGCCCAGGCTGAGGCTGAATGGGCGCAATACGAGCGGCAGTATATGCCCGTCATCGGCTACACGGACAACACCCTGACGACCTGGCTCAAGGTTTTCGTGCCGAACAAGGGGCGATCCTGGCCTGAGCGGTTCATACGGACGATCAGGCAGCACATGGCCGCCGAGCGGAAGCGGAATGGCATTGTCTGGGAGAACCCGGGTGCGCTGGTATTGCCATCCTACGGGCCGGATCCGAACACCATTCAGGTGGCCGCCCAGGGGCAGGGGTTCGGGCCGGTGCTGACCTATACCTATCAGATGTCGGTTCGGGCACGGACCCTCGACAAGCTGATGCAGCACATCAGGTCGTGGTCGTCGCTCGCTCAAGCCGGTGTCCCTGTCGTAGATGGTCTGCAAATCGCGGGGAACAGCCCTAACCTTTCGGCCACCTACAACGTCACATTTACAATCATCGTGCGCGACAAGACGCCCGCCCAGATGCCGAGGATTACCGGTACCGGTGGAGGTGCGATGGGCGGAGGCGCAGGTCGGATGGGTATGCCGGGTATGGGCATGTCAGGCATGAGTATGCCGGGGGGCATGTCTGGCGGAATGCCCGGCATGGTTGGAGGCCCTGGAGGAATGCCGAATATGGCCCGAGGAGGTCCGGGTGGGGCTGGGGCTACATCGCAGGGTATGATGGCTCCGCCCGGAATGAGCGGCGGCGCACCTGGCGGCGGTGGTGGCGGAACCAGCAGTATGAGGTCGTTGTCGGCCGACTAGGAACCCAGGCATGTGCGGAAGTGAGGACACCTTGGTGGTCAAGGCTATGCGTGACATGATGCGATTGCTCGGTCTACTCGCGCTGGCGTGTGCCCTGTTCGGCACAGCCGGGTGCGGTGGTGGCGGCACGTCAGATACGGGCGCCAGTTCGGGAGCAACGGCACAATCTGGACCCAGCGAGGGCGACAGCACTGAAGAGCCGGGCGGCGGCCCGATGGCGCCCGGCATTCAAATGGGCGGCGGAATGCAGGCCGGCATGAGCGGCGGCATGCCGCCAGTCGGTGGCCCCATGGGAGGTCCCATGGGTGGTCCCATGGCTGGGGCGGCCTCCGGACAGGGGGCACAGGGCGGTGTTGCCGGAGCCGCACCGAAAGTGACATCGAAGCCCCCCAATGCCCGTCGCGATCCATTTGCGCCGTGGTGGAGCACGACGCCTCCGCCACCGCCTGCGATCACTCTTGTAGAGCCCTACAGGATCGCAACGCGCGAAGCAGGTGTGAAACCGGCTGAAGAGACGGTCGAGGTGCAGGAAGTACCAAGCCGCCGAGTGGCCGGCATTGCGACGGGTGCAGGGGTATACGCACTTGTCGAGGGTCCCGAGGGCCAGACGGTCGTCAAGGCCGGCGACATGCTCGGCGATTACCGGGTGGAAGCTATTCGGTCGCGCTCCATTGTCCTGACGCGAAAAGTCGGCAATGTAAGCTACACTCAGGAAGTGCCGCTTACTGACGTCGGCAGTCAGCGCCGGACGGTTGGCGGCGCCCCCGGCGCGCCGGGCGGATCGGGCATGATGTTCCGCCCTGGCGGAGCTGGCGGCATGGGCGGCGGCATTGGCGGGGTTGGAGCCGAGAGCGAGCTGTAACCCGGTCGGCGTCTGCGGCGTATGAAGTTCGGGAGACCGATGAACCAAGATATAGGTGGCAGCGAAGTGTCCATCAGGAGGTGCACGATGTATTCGATCATGCGATGGGTCCGCATCGGCGTGCTTGTCGCGGTTGTGGGCATGGCCGTGTGTCCTGTATTGCCCGCGAGGGCTCAGGATTCGGACGTCTCAAGCAAGAAGGTAACGCTGAACCTTGAAAACGCGGACATTCGCTATGCCCTCAAGATGCTGTTCGAAATGGTCGGCGTGAACTATGTGCTCGAGGAGAACGTGCAGGGAGCGGTCACCGCATCGCTGGCTGATGTGTCCTTCCGGGTCGCCCTTGAGAACATCCTCCGAACGACGCAATCGCAACTGCCTCTGACGTACCGCGTCCAGGACAACGTCTACACGGTCTCGGTGAAGCAGGAGGAGATACAGGAGCAGTCCACAACGGGCACGACGGAGGAGACCACTCCGGAAAAGCGCAGCAGGACCGTGAAGATCCCTGTGACGTATGCCGATGCCGTTGATATCGCGATCGCCCTCGGGGGCGGTGTCATCATATCCAACCAGCGTATGGGCGGCGGCTACGGCGGCGGTTACGGCGGTGGCGGGTACGGCGGCTATGGCGGCGGCGGGTACGGCGGCTATGGCGGCGGCGGGTACGGCGGCTATGGCGGCGGCGGGT
>DYKI01000342.1 GCA_020722705.1 Chthonomonas calidirosea
CGCAGGTGCTCGGCGCGGACCCAGAGGAGGCCGCCGCGCAGCGCGGGCGAGACAAACGAGCCAAGCCCGCGACCTTCTTCACCTCCTATCCGGATGCCCGGAGAGGGTGGGCTCTTGGCCGGCAGGCGAGGCGCCGACCCGCTCGCGGTCGCGAACTCGCCCATCCAGCCAAGTACATCGCCGGACATCGCGTCGACAATGAAGAGCGGCATCCGCTGCCGCGCCCGCTCGGGGACGAACGCGGGACGAACGAACCAGGCAAGCCGCTGAACTCCGAGGACATCCTCACGCACCTGGAGCCACGTCTCCTCGAAGCTCAGCGGCGCCGCAGCGGCGCCAATGAAGCGCAGCACTGCCGCTTCGGCATGTCTGCGGCTCACGAGCGGACGCACAGGCGCCAGGATCGGCCTGTCCGGCGGCCTGACGTAGCGCGTAACCCTGCCGGTGTATCCACTGACGCTGACTTCCAGTGGCCATGGCGCCAGTGCGCCCGCGTCACTGAGCACCTCGAACCAGTGGAACTCGTAGCCGGGACCCTGACGGATCGTTGAGAAGCCCCATGCGTCCGGGAACGAGTACCACCGCCGGACACCGAACCCGTCGTAGTGCCGGCTCGCAAACTCTCGAGCGATCCGGTCCGCCTGCTCAACGGGCACCGGTAGAAGCTTCTCTCCGCCCTCCAGATGGTTGTAGCCGTCGTCTGGCGCATCCTCGGGACGGCAGTCCCAGAACTTGACAACCACCCCGTCGGCGATACGGACGCTGTAGGTCGTCGAGACCTCTGGGTCGCCGCGGCGCACGACTTCGTAACATGGACCCAGGAAGCTGGCCGCGTGCGATGACAACAATCCGCGCACGGTCCAGGTGTTCTGCGGCGTGTCGGTGAATCGCGCCACGGCGGCGACGGCTTGGTCGGGACTGATGGCTTCAGCGCCTGCGGTGTATGGCATCGTGGTCGCGACGAGCGCGATGATCATATGTCGCATGGCTTTCACCACCCTTCAGTTGCCGTAACGTGCGGGGTGAACTCTCGTCGTGA
>DYKI01000169.1 GCA_020722705.1 Chthonomonas calidirosea
CGACGCCGGTCCGGTTGCCGATCCCCTATCCCCTCTATCCGGGCGAGGGCGCAGGCGCACGCGCGTTCCTGTGGCCATCGAAGTCGCGGGCGGCAAGCCGGAAGACATGGCCAGGGCGTGCGCCGATCTCATGGCGCAGTGGCGTCGCGCGCGCGAGACCGGGGGGCGGTTGCGTCGGTCAGCATTTGCCGGATACGATGCCCACGGCAGACTCCGGCAAGAAGTCGCATGCCAGGCTCGTCCTGCCTACGGTGGTGGGAACCTTGCGGCCGACGGGTGGCAGCCAAGATGGCGCGGTAGGCGACGCGTCACCTCCGGGGCCGGCCCAAGTCGCACAAGACGCGCGTGGGGGAGGGAGCATGACACTCTTCGATGCCGAACTGCTCGTGGCGATGAACGTCATCGAGTTCGAGCTTCGAGCGGGCGGGCCGGTGTCTTGGGCCGACTTCTGGTTGACTCCCCGACGCCTGCGCGGGAGCGATTTCCTGATGCGCTGGTCTCAGGGGCGTTGGAGCGAAGATCTCCTGATTGGGGCCGTTAACATGACGGAGCGCTACTTCGCGCTGCCCTACGGACCAAGCAGCGCGGCACCCGACGACGACGTTCGTGCGTTCGAGCTCTACTTCGAGCGGCTGGACCGTGCTGGGCTGGGCAGCCTGAAGCGACCCGACCTGCTTGTGTTCCCTTCGAGCGAGCGTTCATCTGTCGAAGCTGCGGTTGGGCAGGTCGGGGGCGTAGGCGAGCTCCCGTTCACGCCGGAGGACGCAAGCGCCATTCAAGCGCTGTTGGCGCGCAGCGTGCTGGCTGTAGAATGCGAGAACAGCCTGTGGAAGTGCAGGCAGATGCCGGACTTCGGAGCTGATCTCAGACCCCAGCGGCGTCCAGACGCTCCGCCGCCATCTCCGGAAACGCCGCCAACATATCGCCCATTCTCGGTACCGGGTCGGAGAAAACCGCATCCTCAGCATCCGGAACACGCGAAGCCAGGGCGCCGATCGGCCGCAGGTGCGCGCAGGGGCCGGGTGCGTTCGGAACCAACCGCCCGTTGACACCACCGGCAATGACGGATAGACTTGTCCATCCGCGCGGGCTCACCCATAGCGCTGAGCGCGCGTCTTCGCAAGACTGGAGGGTTCCTTCCCCGTGAGTGTCCGCATCGCGCTTGCCTGTCTCGCCGTCCTTGGCACGTATTCCGCCGGCGCTGTCGCCCAGCTCCCTGCGCCTTCCCCAAAGCCCGTCATCGCTCCGCGCATGCCGTCCCTGAGCCCTGACGGATCGCAGCTCGCATTCGTGTACAAGGGCGACGTGTGGCTTGCACCGGCGGCCGGCGGACGCGCCACAGTGCTGACGCGCAATGTTGAGATGGACGGCTATCCGCAGTTCTCGCCTGACGGCAACTGGATCGTGTTCGCCAGCCAGCGCACAGGCAACTGGGACCTTTTTGCCGTGCCGGCGGCAGGCGGAGCGCCGAAAAGGCTGACGTGGCACTCCTCAAGCGAGATCGCCTATGGTTGGAGTCCGGACGGCACGAAGGTGATCTTCGCGGCGGGCCGCGAGAGCGGTGAGAACGAGCTGCTTACATTGGATGTTCGTACGCTGCGCCTGAAGAAGCTCCTGCAGGACTTCGAGAGCATCAACTATCCGAGCTTCTCGCCTGACGGCTCGAAGGTGGTGTTCGGCCACAGGGGCTTCCATTGGACAAGACCGCGATACCACGGCTCGTCGGCCATGCAGATCGTCGTGCTCGATGTCGCAACCGGCAAGACCACCGAGGTGACCGACAATGGCCGCCAGCACCTGTGGACGCGCTTCATGCCGGACGGCAAGACGCTGTTGACCGTGACCTATGGCGAGGTAACGCCGTCGTCGCACAAACTGGGCGAGAATCCCGGCAAGTTCACGGACAGCGCAGCACGGACCCCGAACCTCTGGACGTTTGACCTCAACGGCCACGGCAAGCGGATCACCGACTTTGTCGGCGGCGCGGTTCGGTTTCCGAGCGTAGCCTGGAAGACCGGCGACATTGCCTTCGAGTACGACAAGGACGTGTACATCCTGAAGCGCGGCGCCAAGGAGCCCCAGCGGGTCGCTCTCGTCGCCTCGGAGGACGAGGCCGTGACGCAGGTGAAGCGCGAGACGCTGACGAGCGGCGTCACCGAAGCCGAGCCGTCGCCCGACGGCAAGACGTTCGCTTTCGGCATTCGCGGCGACATCTTCACTGTCGCTGTGGAGAAGCCGAAGGGCGTTGCCGCCAAGCCCGCCGAAATCGCCCGCAAGCTCACGGACTGGGTGGGTGACGACAGCGACTTCCTCTGGTCGCTCGACGGCAAGAAGCTCTTCTATCGGTCGGATCGTGATTACGTCAGCCGCATCTTCGAGATGGATATGGAAACGCTCAAGACCCGGTCGCTCTGGAGCCGCCCCGAGGATGCGGGCCAGCTCAGACTGTCGCCGGACGGCAAAGAGCTCTGGCACTGGGTCGCCGGCAAGGAGGGCGGGCTGTATGCCGTCACGATCGAGACCGGAGCCGCTCGGCGCGTTATTCCCATGCCGGACGCAGCGCGCAACTGGCAATCCGGCGGCGACTTCTCCTGGTCGCCCGACGGCCAGTGGCTCGCTGTCTGCATCAACGAGCTTGCCGGCCCGTGGAGCATCTACATCATCGCGCTGGGTACGGGCGAAGCCGTCAACGTCACGCGCCTGAACGCCTATCACGGTCAGCCGCGCTGGACGCCCGACGGAAAGTACCTCTTCTTCCAGAGCGATCGTGACGGCGCCGGGCTCTACGCCATCCCGCTGACGAAGGAGCAGGCCAGGGTCAACGAGACGGACTTGAAGTACGAGAAGCCCAAGGGGGTCGTGAAGGTTGCCATTGACTTCGACAACATCACCGATCGGATACGGAAGCTGAGCTCGCAGAACCCTCAGGGCGATCTGACCATCGCCGAAACGGGCGTTACGTACTTCATCTCCGACGGCGACATCTGGTCGGCCTCCTACGACGGCAAGGAGGTCAAGCGGATCACTTCCGGCGGCGGGCACAGCGCACTGCGGATCATGAAGGATGGCAAGAAGGCGTTTTTCGTCCGCAACGGCGAGCTCTACAGCATGAAGCTGGAGGGCAACAACCCGACCGAGAAAGTGAGCTTTACGGCGGACATACAACGCAACCTCCAGGAGGAACGGCGCGCTGCGTTCACCCAGTTCTGGTCGGCCTACAACCGGCAGTTCTACGATCCGAACATGCACGGGCGCGACTGGGAAGCGATCCGGAAGCGCTACGAACCCATGCTGGAGAGCGTTGAGACGCGCATCGAGTTCGCGCTGCTCCTGCAGATGATGGTCGGCGAGCTGGAATCGTCGCACTCCGAGGTCGGGCCCGCACCGGGCGGCAACCCCAGCGCCAGTACCCCTCACCTTGGCTTCACGTTCGACTACAGCCACGATGGACCGGGCATCAAGGTCGGATCGGTGCTGCCAGGCTCGCCCGCCTCGTTCGAAAAGACGCAGATCAAGCCGGGCGAATACATCATGGCGATCAACGGTAAGGACGTGACGCTGACCGAGGAGCTGTTCCGCGACATCAACAACCTCGGAGGGCGCGAGTTCACATTCCTGGTCAACGATAAGCCCACGAAGGAAGGGGCTCGAACGGTCAAGTACTTCAGCCTCAGCTTCGGCGAGTGGGGCGGACTTCGCTACCGCGAGCGGATCAACCGCCTCGCCAGGTACGTGGACGAGAAGAGCGGCGGCAAGATCGGCTATGTCCACATCTCGGGCATGGGCGGCGGCAACTCGGTCACATTCGACCGCGAGTTCTACGAGCGATCCATCGGCAAGCAGGCGATGATCATTGACGTTCGCTTCAACGGCGGCGGCAACATATCCGACAGCCTGATTGACCGCCTCGAGCGACGCCCCCACGGCTACTATCAGAGGCGCGATGCGCTGCCCGAGCCTGCGCCCGGAACGTCCTGGACCAAACCGATCATCGTGCTGCTCAACGAGCACAGCATGTCCAATGCCGAGATGTTTCCCTGCGCCATGAAGACCCGGGGCATCGCCAGGCTCGTCGGCATGCCGACTCCCGGTTATGTCATCTGGACATGGGGGCTTCCGCTCGTGGACGGCACGTCGGGCCGAATGCCGGGCAGCGGCGTTTACCGGCTTGACGGAACACCGATGGAAAACCAGGGCGAGCAGCCGGATGTCCGCGTGCCCATGTCCAACGACGACTGGCAAGCAAAGCGCGACCCGCAACTCGACAAGGCGCTGGAGATGCTGATGAAATAGCGGCTGGGCGAACCCGGGCTCGACCTAAAGCGGCACGATCACCTTGGCCACGAGACGGTCGGCGAACTCCTCGGCGTTCGGATCTCCGAGGATCAAGAAGTACTCGGTTCCGCCATAGCCCGACTTGCGGTAGCTCAGGTAGCCGTTGGTTCCATCGTCGGTGCCGACGATCCTGCCGCCGATCGCCTGATCGCGGGACAGGTCGTAGGCCACGGTGAGGATGTGCTGGTGCCGGCTGGTGTCGCGGCGGACGATCTCCGAGGACATGCCCAGCGACAGCCGGTTGAAGAAACGCCACACAACCGACGGGCCAAGGAGGCTGTACTCCGTGCCCTGAATGCGGCCCGATGCCGCCCGAAACGACAGATTCTGGAACGAGTTGCGGGACGGGTACGTGACGGACACGGAGGTCCTGTGATCGCGGCTTCCTTCGAAGGTGCCGCGACTGGTTGACGCGCTCAGCGCCCATTGGCTAACCGTCTCGAGTCTGCCGGAGATGGACATCTGCTCGCGAAACGGCGTGCCGTCCAGATGGTCGTAGCGGTTGTATTCGAGTCCTAAGTGCCCGCTGCGGAACATTCCCGTGCGCCACTTGGACCAGTACCCGATCTCGGCCGAGGCGCCCTTCTGATCGAGGAAGCTGACGTAGCCGTCGCGCGCCTGCAGGTTCCGGCTCGTCTGCTCCCAGTTGACGCTGCCGTACCAGGCCTTGGAGCTGTAGTGGAGCCAGATGTCGGTCAGTTCGCCGGGGCCTGTGTTGTCCCATGACTTCCCATAGGCTCCCTGGAGCATCCAGTCGCCCCGCCGGACGCGTCCCACTGCGAGGCCGACCTGATTGTTGATGCCGCCGCCCGTTCGGCTGACACCTTGAAACGTCAACGAGTCGAACGGCGAGAACTGATGGCGCAGGTTGAAGACCGCATCGGTCCTGCCGCCGCCGTCGAAGCCCGCCAGCGCTCCAACATCGGTGCGTTTGCCGATGCGTCCGAACATCTTCAGGCCGGCGTCGAGTGCCCCTACGCGCACACTGGCGAAGGGCCGAACGCTGTATAGCGGGGACTCGAGGTAGTCGCCGCCTTCGAGGAAGAACGGACGTCGCTCTTCGGGCAAGCGCTCGGAATAGGAGAAGTCAATGCTGGTGACCGCGCCCTCGACGTTCGAAAAGTCCGGGTTCACCGTGGCGACGCCGGTCAGATAGGGCGTGAACCGGTAGCGCGCATCGAGGCCCGACCGAAGCACGGCGTCGCCGCGTTCATAGCCTCCAAAGGTATACAGGAGCGCCGAGAGAGGGTTCTCGCTGGGCGTGGGCGGCAGGATGACCCCGATCCATTCGCCTCCAAGCTCGCGGCGCTCGTTCTGGCCGAGGTTGCTCCAGTATGACTTGATCTGGGTGCGAGCCTGGTACCTGTCGAAGTTCAGGCCGATCGTGGTTGGCGTTCCGTTGGACTTTGGTCGAACGAAGCACGTCCATGGCACGGCCATCTCGGCGGTCCACCCGTCTTGGACGATTCGAGCGGCGCCCTGCCAATCGCCCTCCCATTCCTGTTTGTTGGCCCGCCCTCCGGCAAACTCGGCCATCTGGGTTCCAAGGGCGTTCAGGTTGATCTCACTCTCGTCTTCCGAGCGCTTGCTGTTGAACGGGTTGATGCGCAGCCGGACACGGTCCTCATCGAAGAACTCCGCACCACGTTTGGTCTCTCTGGCAACGATACCTTTCGGATCGCTGTCCTTCGCATGGAAAGCGACATAGATAGCCCGGTCATCGTAGCCGATCCACACGATCGTCTGGTCCTTGACGATGGTTCCATGCATCTCGTCGCTGAAGCCGGACGTGGGTTCGATCGTCTTCCAGCAATCGTCGTCAAGGACGCCGTCAATGGCGGGTGGGGTCGTCACGCGAACAGCGTTGAGCTGCCGCTGGATGGTTGGTTCGGACTGGCAGGAGCCCCGTCCTCCCGTGACCATGAGGGCGAGGATGCAAAGTACGGTGAAGCGCAAACTGGTCCCTGGTGCCTGAGTGAGCATCGGTGCGAAAGGACCGACACCCCAGCCGTTGTACCCGATATGTAGGGGCGGGCATGCGAAAAAAGCGAGGGAATCGCGCCGTGAGCGCCGTGAGCCGGCCCACGCCGCAGCTTCGTCCGTCGC
>DYKI01000343.1 GCA_020722705.1 Chthonomonas calidirosea
TTGGGATTGTCCGGTACGGATCCGTATGGACTTCGCTGCGCACGCAATGACGTGGGGGCTCGCCCGTCGTCGGAGCCGGTCCTTGATCGCATTGCCACGTGCCATGCGCTGGGATGTTGCCGTTAGCCCGACGGCGCTGGAGTAACGACCGTTCGTTCACGGAGCCAGCTTTCTACGTTTTCCAGATGCGCCCTTGCGGCAGTCGTGTCGCCCGCTGGTACCAACACGAACCGTCCCGTTCGAGCATCAATCACGATCGCCTCCCGACGCCGCCATCGTGCTCGTCGCCATGTCTGCACATCGCGCCAGCGAATGAGCGTGCACGGTGCGGTTGTCTTTCTCGATGAGAACGGACCACGCCGAGCCCGTGAGCGCGCGAACGTACCGATCCCGTGCTCGTCGAGAGCGATCACCGGCTCGATCAGAAGATTCAGCAGGATGCGGGCGCACCATGTTGCAGGCACGATGCGCCAATCCTGACCCAGAACGCCCCAGCCCAGCGCAACAAGCACTGAGTAGCTGAACTGCCGGAGCACGTCGGGTGCCGGACCGAGCAAGGCGGTCCACGGCCATCCCGGTACAAGCAGGATGTGCGGCGCTGCTGAAGTTTCCGAGACGTCGGCAGGCTGCTCGCTATAGGTATCGGCGCAAGACGCCATTGAGCCCCATCCGATACACCCAGTTACTTGCAATCGGCTCGACCACCGGACGCGGGAAGAGATAGGTTCCGAACCTACTGACCCCTGTGCCTATGCCCCCGCCACCCACATACCCGAAAACGCCAGCCCCGATCGACCACCCCAGGCCGCTTCCGTCGCCCCAGAAGCTGCCGGCGAATGTCCCTATACTCCCGCCTATGCGAGCTCCGACAGATGCACCGGGCGGTCCTCCGAAAATGAACCCGATAGCACCACCCGCGACTGCTCCACACACCCCCCCGATGACCGCCCATTTCCCGTGCCCACTCGGATCCACCGCGTTGACCGCATCGTGCTCGCAATACAGATACGGATG
>DYKI01000170.1 GCA_020722705.1 Chthonomonas calidirosea
CCCTCCCGTGGCTCGGCGGGGTCATACGGCTCGGCAGGAGCCTCGCCCTCCCACGGAGCCTCGTCCTCCCAGGAAGCCTCGTCCTCCCACGGTTCGCCCTCGCCCTCCTTCTGGTGATCGCCTCATTGCCTGCCTGCAGCGCGGTGGTGACGCGGACCGTGCGCATCATTCCGGGGCGGGGCGTCGAGGCGGGCGTGCTCGTCGCGACGGGTAACATGTCGCAGCTTGCTGATGGCGGGCGCGTGGCAGCGTCGGGCGGAGGCTGGACGTACCGGATTGTGGTACCGCCTGGCGCCCAGTGCAAGTTCGAAATGCGCACAGAGGGCTCTCTCTCTGTTGCGGCGACCGCCGACGACGGCAAAGCCCTGCCGATCGTTTCTCGGGCAGGTTCGTCCATCACCGTGCGCACCTTGGCGAACCACGCCGTCGGATCGGGCATACGCTTTCGGTTTGTCGCATCGGGAGCCCAGGCCGTGCTGAAGGAGGCCGCAGCAACGGTCTCGATGCCGGATGCCAATGCCAATGGGGTACCCGATTCCATTGAGGCGTTCGTCGGCGCCGGCGCGCCGGGTGCCGCCCGACTCCGAGCGGAACCCAAGCCGACCCGGCCGTTCACTGCATTTCAGACAGGCCATCCGTACGATCCGACCATGGCGCCTGCGACGGATGCGGTCCTCGTGTACTCGTCGGACAGGAACGTGCTCCAGGGCTGGCGTGAAGCCGGCTACACGGTTATGACGATGGGCGGCTTCCGGCAGTACGAGCAGTATGCCAACGCAAACCCGCACGAGGTCCAGACCGATCGGAACGGGAAGCGTATCGTCATCGGCGGCAACAGCTACTACATGATCCCGACAACGCGCCTCAACGAGAAACATCGGGCCTACTATGCGGAGGCGATCATCGGCGGAGCGATGGCCGTATGCCCGGAAGAGCCGGAGCTGTTCGCACGCGCAGGCTACTCGGAGGCGTTCAGGCAGGAATGGCAGGCGCTGTACGGCACGCCCTGGGTGGCCCCACATACGAGCATCGAAGCTCGGACCATGGCCGAGAGATTGAAGACTCAACTCTGCCTGCGCCAGATCCAGGCGATTCTGGGCCCGGTGGCGGCGACCGCGCCAAAGGTCAGACGCATGATCGCTGTGCATAGCCCGGTGACCTATGCCCATTGGGGCATCGTCGTGCCGCATCATGCGCTGTTCCGGCTGCCGGCTGTGCAGGAGGTCATCGGCCAGGTATGGACCGGTACCGCTCGCACACCGACGCGCGTCGGAGGCGTTCGGGCGGAGCGCACGTTCCCTCTGGCGTATGTGGAGCATTCATCGCTTGTCAACTTGCTGCGGGGGACAGGCAAGCCGCTGTGGGCGCTGATGGATCCGGTCGAGGACAACCCCGACCTGCCGATGGACGACTACATCCGCAACTACCGCGAGACCCTCGTGGCGTCGCTCATGTTCCCAACTGTGGATCGCTTCGAGGTGATGCCCTGGCCGAACCGCATCTACGGTCGCGTGCCGTCGGACTATGCGACGGTGATTAACACGGTCGTGGGAGCGCTGGCGGACATGTGGCGGTATCCTGCCAGAAAGGTTGAGGCGGGTTCCGAAGGGCTGGGGGTCCTGATTGCCGACAGCATCGCCTATCAGCGCGGCAACCCGAGTCCCAGTGACTTCGACGGGTTTTACGGGCTGTCCATGCCTTTCGTGATGCATGGACTTCCGCTGCAGGTCACGAGCCTCGACCGATGCACGGAGCCGGGGTATCTGAACGGGCTCAGGACACTCCTGGTGTCGTTCGACTATATGAAGCCCGACTCGCCGGAGTGCAACGCCGGATTGGCCGAATGGGTCAGGCGCGGCGGATCGCTGGTCGTGGTAGGCGGATCCGATCCTTACAGTGCCGTTGCCGATAGCTGGTGGCGCAAAGCCGGGGCGGCATCGCCCCTCGACGATCTGTTCGCGCGCCTGGGGCTGGCGACGAAGCGCGTCCTCGATGAGCCGAGCGCGCGCCCAAAGCCGCGGGCCACTGAGCTCCTGCGCGGCGATCCGGCAGAGAGGGGTTTGAAGAACCGCCGACGCTACACGCTCGACTTATGCCCGTTCGTCAAGCAGTCGGGCAGCGTCTGCGTACGGTTCGAGGACGTATCGGCCGGCGACGGCTGGGGGGCGTTCGTCGCCTCAACGGAACTGCGGATCAACGACTTGCTGGCGGCCTCGTTCCGATCAGGCTCCGAACTCGAAACGCGCTTTCTGACCGATGATCGGAATAGTGTGTGCAGCGATAAGGGGCGCTTCGCCGATGGAAACGCCTACTGGGTCTATCGGTTCGATGGACTTCCGAAAGACGCCTCCGTCAAGCTCACGGTTGACATGGGAAACGGGTTCCTCGTGAGCGCATATGCCGCGTCTCCGACCAATCGCGTCATCGAGGCAGTGCAGCAGACTCCGGGCGCTCTGCCCGGGTGGACGCCCGATCCGGTCCTGCGTCGCTTGCGGATACTGGATGGGTACGGCGTTACGGTCTACGATGCTCCCACCGCAGCGCAGACGCTCTACCGGCGGACGAGCGACGGGCAGCCTGTGGTCTGGCATGTCAAGGTCGGCGCCGGCAGCGTCATGTATGTCGGAGTCGCGCCCGGATTCGTGACGGCGACGGCCCAGACCGATCGATGGATCCGTGAGCTGGCCCGAAAAGCCTACGAGGCAACGGGTGAGACGCTGACCACCTCGACCGGCTTCGTGGCGCGGCGAGGACCGTATGTCGCTGCGCGTGCCCTCGCCCGCGATGTGTCTCTCGATGGAACCTATGTTGACTTGCTCTCGCCTGGTCTGAGCGTCATTGAGAACCCGCAGGTGCCGTCCGGGACTGCTGCTCTGTACCGGCAGGTGTCGCTGAGCGGGTCTGCTCCTGCGTTGCTGGCAGTCTCCGGCCGGATATCGGCCAGGCTTGAAACAGCCAATGTGACGGCGTTTGTCGCGAGTGGGCCATCGGCCACGTCGGGAGTGGCCCGACTGTCGGCCGGTCGAAGAGCATTCGCGGGCGCGAAAGCTGTCACGTTGCGAGGCGAAAAGGTGGCCGTGTCGAGCCGCATCGAGAAGGACACGGTCGTCTTGCGCTACGCCAACGATCCGGAAGGCGTGGTCGTGCGGGTCGGATGGAAGTAGCACATCAATGTTTGAGGAGTCGGTCATGGGCAAGGAACGGCAACTGACATTCGACCCGATCCCCAAGAACCTGGACAACAATATCAACTTCTCGCCGGACGGGCGGTTTCTCGTTTTCGATTGCCGCGACAAAGGCGGCATCAACACGAACCGTCGGCTTGGCGTTGTCGAGGTCGCCACAGGCAAAGTCACGATATTCTACACGCAGAAGCCTCCGGCGCTCGGAGTTGGAGCCGCGAGCTTCCTCACTGTCGGCAGTGTCGTGGCCATCCATGCGCTGACTTCGGGGCTGACCTACGATTTCACCGTGCGCGGCGGCATGATCATTGCCACGGACGGCTCGGGTGCGATACGGTGGCTCGACAGCCGCGATGTGGTGCCCCCCTTCACGCCGGGTGCGCTCCGGGGCGGCACCCATAAGCATGAGCCGGACGCATCGGGCGTGTGGATCGGTTTCACGTACAACGATCACATCATGAGGGCGCGGGGATCGGACCTGAGGAATGTGGGCGTATCGAAGCGGGGCGTCAGGGTCGCCGTGCCGGAGGAACCGACCGGCGCGAACTTCACAGGCGAGAGCTTCAGCGTGCTCCTGACCGAATGCGTGGATCGCCCCAAGCCTGGCTCCGACGAATACCGCCGCGCGGAGGGTGATTGCTGGGTAGGCCGGCATGGCTATCCCACGGCCCAGGGTCCGGTTCGGGCGAGGGCCTTCCGCGGCACCGTCGTTGTGAAGGAGGACGATGAGGATAAGCCCTACGGCGAGGTGTTCGTCGTGGACGTTCCGGACGATATCACCGTCCCTGGGCCGTCCGGACCGCTTCAGGGCACCACAATGGCGCACCCCTCCCCGCCGAAAGGCGCGCGTGTGCGACGGCTGACCCGCACCGCCGAAAGCGCGGATCGGAGCCTGCGCGGAGTGTCCGGTCATCTCCGGGCGGAGGGGGCCGGCCGATGGGTGGCGTTTATCGGGAAGGCAAACATTCACGGAGCGGTCTTGTCTCAGGTGTTCGTTGTTTCGCCCACAACCGGCGAAGTGCGGCGGCTGTCCAGCATTCGCGGCGGCGTGGTTGGCGATCCGCGGTTCAGCCCCGATGGAAGCTTTGTGGCAGTGGCGGGATCGGATGGCAGCGTCTACGCAGTGAGCGCCCGCGAAACGGATTGGGGCCGTGCCCGTCAGGTTGCTCCCACCGGTGCCGCCATGCCCCACAACATCGTCGTCTCGCCGGAAAGCAGCCTGATCGCCTACAACCGTACTGTCAACGGGGTCCAGCAGGTGTTCACATGCGAAGCGTGAGTACCGCCCTGCCTTAAGAGCGCGGAACGAACATGACCACCCACTCAGCACCGCCGCCCAACATCGTCCTCATCATCACGGATGATCAGGGCTACGGCGATGTCGGCATCCACGGCAACGATCGCATCCGCACGCCGAACCTCGATCGCCTCGCTCGCGAGAGCGTTCGGTTCAGCCGCTTCTATGTTTGCCCCGTCTGCTCACCCACGCGCGCATGTCTGATGACTGGCCGCTGGAACTACCGCACGGGCGTTGTGGACACCTATCTGGGACGATCCATGATGCATCCCGACGAGGTCACGCTGGCCGAGGCGCTCAGGGCCGGCGGCTACCGGACTGGCATCTTCGGCAAGTGGCACCTGGGGGACAACTACCCCATGCGACCGCAGGATCGTGGCTTCGACGCCGGGCTTATCAACAAGGGAGGGGGCATCACCCAGCCGTCCGATCCCGAAGGCAACAGCTACTTCGATCCGATCCTCTATCGGAACGGCAGGGCCGTCAAGACGAGGGGCTACTGCACGGATGTCATCACCGACGCGGCGTTGCAGTTCATCGAGCGGAACCGTCGCCGGCCGTTCTTTGCCTACATCGCCACCGTTGCGCCGCACGTGCCCCTGCAGATTGCGGAGCGGTACTGGAAGCCCTACGCCGATGCCGGACTCGACGAGACGACCGCGAAAGTCTACGGCATGGTCCAGAACATTGACGAAAACGTCGGGCGCATCATGCACCGGCTGCATGGACTGGACCTCGATCGCGACACCATCCTCGTCTTCATGGGCGACAATGGCCCCCAGCAACCCAGGTTCAACGGGGGCTTGCGCGGGCTGAAAGGCAGTGTGTATGAGGGCGGCATCCGCGTGCCGTTCTTCGTCCGTTGGCCTGCGAGGCTGAAGCCACGCGTCGTCGAGCCGATAGGCGCCAACGTGGACATCCTGCCGACGCTGCTCGATCTCGCCGGCGTGAAGCCGCCGCCCGATGTTCGCCTTGACGGCATCAGTCTGCGATCGGCGCTCGATGGGGCTCCGTCGGCAAGTCCCGGTCGCGCTCTGTTCTACCAGTGGCATCGGGGCGATGCGCCCGAGCCGTGGCGGGACTGCTGCGTCCTGACGCAGACCCGCAAACTGGTGAACGGCAAGGAGCTCTACGATATCGAGAGAGATCCGGCTGAGACGACAGACATTGCATCGAACGAGCCCGACACGGTCCGGCATCTGCGCGAGCTCTACGAACGGTGGTTCGCGGACGTGTCGGCGGAGCGCGGCTACGCCCCACCCCGGATTGTGCTTGGCAGCGCCCACGAAACGACGTCGGTGCTGTCGCGCCAGGACTGGCGAGGCCCACGGGCGAGCTGGAACCCGGATGGTGAGGGGTACTGGGAGGTCTCGGTGGAGCAAGAGGGGCTCTACGACATTGCGCTCCGTCTATGGCCCGATCGCACTCCAGCACGCGCAGGGTTCGCCTGCGGTGCAGCGAGCGCCGAGAGGGCCGCCAGGCCGGGCGCAAGAACCTGCACCTTTCGACGCGTTCGACTGACTGCCGGACCTGCCCGCCTGGAGGCGTGGATGCAGGACGCCCGCGGCCGCATCGGCGTTCAGTATGTTACCGTCCGCCGCTCTGACGCCAGGCCGGATGTCGGCGACCTTTGATCGCGCCATGGCGACGCGGTCTCCCAACGCCCGACCCTGGGAGGGCGAGGCTCCGCGGGAGGGCGAGGCTCCGCGGGAAGGCGAGGCTCCGCGGGAAGGCGAGGCTCCTGCCGAGCCGAATGTCTCCTCTCCCGCGCAAAGCGGACCTTGGC
>DYKI01000171.1 GCA_020722705.1 Chthonomonas calidirosea
TGGCGGACATGCTCCCCGATGTCGGCAGACGAACGCCCCGGCCGGACCACATGGGGCTGACCGAGACGTTCGTTCGAGATGCCTTACTGGCGGTTCTCAGGAATGTTGCGGCACTGGTTTTGCCAGTCGCGCAGCACGTTGCTGTCAGGACCGGCCCACCATTCCCACAGGAAGTCGTCGGCTGGAACCTGGCCCGGAGCCCAGTTCAGGGCGCCGAACGTGGCGCAGGCGTTGATGGCCTTGGCGTGGCCATCATAGAAACACCAGTTTGACTTGGCCGAGTTGTGACCGTTGAACATGCCCTTGGAGCCATCGAACCAGACAGTCCATGGGAGTGTCCATGTACCGAGGTCGGGGTACCACTCGCGCGATTCGATGATCATCACGAGGGTCGCAGGTCGGGTAGGCTCCGCGAGCTTGCGACCTGTGGGTGCGAAGCCGGTGTGCGCCCAACTGTGGCATCCCGCGTACGAGCGCCGAGCCATCGGCTGCTGCCATGCGCGCTGCGTGTCGCCGCAGAGGCCCCAAGCCCACAGGGGCTCCTCTTCGTGCTCCCACATGGGGCATACGGTGACGCCGGAGTTCTTGATGTAGGGGTACGTGGAGTAGCGCCAGTCCCATACATTCCGAACGATGCGCCCGTCGAATGAGGTTCCAACCTCATCGCAGGTGCCCGACTGGCCGCCGTAGGGCAGTTTCTCGTCGTAGTCCTGAGCATATTGCAGGACAGCCAGCCCCAACTGCTTGATGTTGGAGATGCACTGGGTGCGCTTGGCCTGTGCCCTGGCCTGAGCGAAGACGGGGAAGAGGATCGCCGCCAGGATGGCGATAATGGCGATCACCACCAGCAGTTCGATCAGAGTGAAACCGTTGCGTCTCATACCGTTTCCTCCTTTCGCGCGCCACATACCGCTCATTTGATGCGCGCTTACTCTCCGAAGTTCGACGACGCCCGCGGTTGTCCTGCTCCTCTGCGAAAAAAAACGTCCCATATCCGTCAGTTGCCCCGATTGCGAAGCCACTCAAAGAACTTCGGGTCGTCAAGACGCACCTCGGACGGCCGCTGCCGGCGCTTCTTGAAGTCCGGATCGGACGGGTCGAAGGTCTCCTCCTCACGGAACACCCGCCGGTTGGAGCCCACATGGGTATAAGGGGTGTAGTCGGGCCTGGTGGTAAGCATGTCGGACAGGTCCGTGGCGAGCGCGTCGAACATGTTGTTCGGGCCAAGGCCGAAGATCAAGTACATCGTCTTGATCATGCTCATGATGCTCGTGTGAACGTGCGAGACGTATCCGCGCCGGGCATAGGGGCTGATGCAGAGCACGAAGCTCCGGTGCCGGTCCACGTGGTCATCGTCGGCGCCGGGGTCGTCCTGCGTCACGAAAATGGCCATGTTTTCCCACTCGGGCAGATGCGTGAGATACTCGACGATCCGACCCAGGGCAAGATCGTTGTCGGCCATGTAGCTGCACACGTAAGGATAGCCCTCGCTCGGACGGGGCCTCATGCCATGATCGTTGCAGATGGCGATGTTGATGAAGCGCGGGATGCGTCCCCCGTTGGCCTTGCGGTAGTTCTCGATGTCCTCCTTGAACCAGTCCGCACGCGCAATGTCGGGGATGTTGGTGTTGTAGGCCGGGAAGTCGAAACACGAGTTGTCGTACAGCACTTTGGGCATCGGGTAGTTGGCCTGATAGTAGGTGCCCGTGCGGTTGGTCATCGGTTCCTCATCCGTCTCCGGCAGCTCGTAACCTTCGCCGTAGTTTCGGAACGGAATGCCGCCCCGTTCGAGGTGCTCCCATAGCGAGCCGTTCTCGAGATAGTCTTCGGGGATTTGCGACCCGTCGGAGCCGAAGGAGACGAGCCGGCCCGGGGCGTCGTTGCGCGGCGCATAGTTCCATCCGGAATAGAAGACGCGCGTGGTCCACAGACTGGGATACACCCCGACCAGCCAGCGGTGGCCGTCGCCGCTGGCCTGGGGCTCCATATAGAAGGAGTCGGACAACGCGTACTCGCGCGCCAGCTTGTGGTGGTTGGGCATGATGGGCATGCGCTCCGCTTTGCCCTTCTCGCGGATCCAACCCTTCATGCCGAACTCGGCGTAGTCCGGATCGCCCTTCGCCCCGGGAAAGTCGCCGAAGATGCCGTCGTAGGTATGGTTCTCCTTGGTGATGAACACCACGTACTTGATCTGATCGCTGGGCTTGCCGTGAACGCGCGACATGGGCGCTTTCGGGAGACGCGCGAGCTCGGAACTGCGGTCGGCAATGCCGTTGTTGGCCAGCGCCTCCCGGCTCAGACGCGCCAGCGTCGCGGCGTTCGGTATGGGCGTCAGGTCAATCATGCCGGGCATATCGGGCAGGCCGTAACGTTCATCCGCGGGGGTGCGCTGGTGCTTAGCGCCTCTCGGTCCCCTGCCGATCCCCTTCTGCGTCGCCACGCACAACGACCGACCGTCCGGAGTGGCGGCAATGTGCGTCGGGAACCATCCGGTCGGGATGTGGCCGATGAGCCTCCTTGCGGCCACATCAATGACGCCTACTGCGTTCAGGCCGCTCTCGCAAACGTAGAGGCGTTTTCCATCGCGGCTCATGGCCATGCCCGACGGGATCACTCCGCGAAGGCGCCGAACCAGCGGCGACGGAGTCATCTTGATCGTGGCCAGGGGCTTCAGATGCGTCGTCTCGAACATCTGAACAGTGTCATTGTTGGCGTTGCTCACGTACAGGCGGTTTCCTCGAACGAGCAGCTCATTGGGTGCGCTGCCTCCAACGGCTTTGCCTCCGTCAGCCGGAGCGTGGATCAGGATGCCCGCCTTGGCAGTGGCAACCCGCTTCGGATTGGCCGGATCTCGAACGTCGTACTTCCACACGGATTGGCCGTCCGGAACATAGGGGCTGCCCAGCCCGGGCACGTTGCGGCCCTCCATGCGCTTGCCGACCTCGGCCTCGCGCGACGGGAATCCGAAGGGCGGCTTCGACAGTCCACGCACGTTGCCCTCACCCGGAGCGGGCGGTCCCACCAGCGAGTAGTTGAAAAGGCCGATGTTGGCGACGAAGAGGGACCTGCCGTCCTCGGAGAGTGCCAGCGCATACGGCTGACGCCCTGCAGGAACGGCCGAGAGAACCCGGTGCGTTTTCAGGTCGAAGGCGATGGCTCTCTGGTGAGCCGTGTCCACGCCGAAGACGACTCGCTCGTCGGATCGCAAGGCTACCGCGTTGATATACGTGGCGTTCCGAGCGTCGTCATTGGCGGTGATGCTCGCGATGGGTTCCTGATCCGACTTCACCAGTGGACCTGCCTGACCGCGCGGCACCGGCCTGTGCCACTCCGAAGAGTCGAACACCAGCACGCCTCCCTGCTCGCCGCCCGCAACAATGAGCCTTGTGGAATCGCGGGTGAAGACGGCCGAAGGGGCTACGCCACGCACGGATACGACGCGTGCACTGTCGCCTGGCCTGTGCGGCAGAGCATAGACGGCAAGAGCGTCGTCGTAGATTCCCACGACGGCCTTGCCGTCCGGGCGGACGATCACGCGCCAGAGGTTGTCCCCGGTGTAGAGCCTCCGGCCCTTCGGGGTCAGGAAACGGCCATTGGGCAGTATCGTTCGGCCCCCGGGCACGACCCTGGCGTGCTCGGTGCCGGCAGGCGCACGGAAGTATGGGGTCTGCGGCGCGCCATGCGCGCGCATCCCCGCAATCGGCATCAGTGTGATCATGAGCCTCGCGGCTCGTGTCAGTTTCAAGGTCTTCCTCCAGGTGGTCGCCGTGCGCCTGATACGCGCTCCGGTTTGACGCACGGACACCAATAGAGTACCCAGCACGGGCGCACGAGCAGGAAAAGAAAACCGCCGGACCGAATGGCAGAGTCAATACATCGTCTGGAGTTTGGCCCAATGCCTGTGCTTCCCATCGTCATCTTCTGTGCGGTCGTGCTTGCCTGTGCTGCCCCGGCCGCGCTCGGCGATCCGCTTCGTCCTCCCGCCGTTCCGCTCGTTACCCATGATCCCTATTTCAGCATCTGGTCGGCTGCCGATCGGCTGACGGACGCACCGACGACGCACTGGACCGGCACGCCGCACCGACTGATGGCCATCGTGCGCGTTGACGGCAATGCGTTCCGCCTGATGGGTGACAAGCCGGAGGCCGCCCCGCCCGCAGAGCAGACGGGCATCGAAGTTCATCCAACGCGGACCATCTATCGCTTCACGGCTGCCGGTGTCGAACTGACGTTGACATTCCTGACACCCGCCCTGCCCGACGACCTCGACCTGCTGTCGCGACCGGTGACCTACATCACGTTCGCCGCCCGATCGAGCGACGGCAAGGGCCATTCGGTGCAGGTCCTGCTTGGCGCTTCGGCCGAAATCGCGGTCAACGCGTCTGTCCAGCGCGTTGTGTGGTCGCGGGAGCCGATGGGGCCTTTGACTGCGCTGCGGACCGGCTCCTGCGATCAGCCCGTGCTCGACAAAAAGGGCGACAACCTGCGCATTGACTGGGGCTTCCTGTATCTTGCCGCGCCGACTGGCAAGGGTGTTCGCTTCGCGATCATGCCCGAGACTGCCCGCGACGGCTTCGTGCAGTCAGGAGCCTTGCCCGATCAGGACGACACGGCCCAGCCGCGACCGGCGAACGAACGGAACCCGTTGCTGGCCGTCGGCTTCGACCTGGGCAAGGTCGGGACACGCAGCGTGTCGCGGACGGCGCTCATCGCCTACGACGACCTGTGGAGCATCGAGTACTTCCGGACAAGACTGCGGCCATACTGGAGGCGCGATGGCGCCGAGGCGGCCGATATTCTGAAGGATGCCCATGCCCGCCATGCCGCCATTCGTCGCCGATGTGAGCGCTTCGATGCCGAACTCGAGGCGGATTTGCGCAAGGCGGGCGGCGAAGCCTACGTCCGGCTCGGCGTTCTGGCCTATCGTCAGGCCATCGCGGGCAACAAACTGGCTTCCGACGCTTCGGGCGCGCCGCTCCTTTTCCCCAAGGAGAACTTCAGCAACGGGTGCATCGCCACCGTGGATGTGATCTACCCTATGGCGCCCCAGTTCCTGCTCTTCAGCCCGACCCTGGCTAAGGCCATGCTCGTGCCGGTGCTCGACTATGCGGTCTCGCCCCGATGGAAATGGCCGTTCGCGCCCCACGATCTCGGCACCTACCCCAAGGCCAACGGACAGGTCTACGGCGGCGGCGAGCGCACCGAAGAGAACCAGATGCCCGTCGAGGAATCGGGCAACATGCTGATCCTGATGGCGGCGCTGGCGAAGGCCGAGGGCAATGCAGCGTTCTCGGAGCGTTACTGGCCACAACTCGAAAAGTGGGCCGAGTACCTGAAGGCCAAGGGCTTCGACCCGGAGAATCAGCTCTGCACCGACGACTTCGCCGGTCATCTCGCCCACAATGTCAACCTTTCGGCCAAGGCGATCATGGGATTGGCCTCATTCGCGATGCTCTGCGAAATGCGCGGCAGGAAGACCGAACACGACGAGTACCTGCGCCTCGCACGTTCCTTCGCCGAGCGCTGGGTCAAGGAAGCCGCCGATGAGGGCCGCTATCGTCTGGCGTTCGACCGGCCCGGAACCTGGAGCCAGAAGTACAACCTCGTTTGGGACCGGATTCTGGGCTTCGGCCTCTTCCCCGAGCATGTGCTCAAGACCGAGACGGCATGGTATCGGCGCATCCAGAATCGGTATGGACTGCCGCTCGACAATCGGCGCGACTACACCAAGCTGGACTGGACCGTCTGGACAGCGTGCCTGAGCGGCGACAGGGCGGACTTCGACGCGCTCATCGGGCCGGTGGCCGAGTGGCTGAACGCAACTCCGAGCCGCGTGGCTCTGACGGATTGGTACGATACCAAGACGGGCGAATGCGTCGGGTTCCGCGCCAGACCGGTCGTGGGCGGGCTGTTTATCAAGGCCCTCTACGATGCCGCCATGTGGCGCAAGTGGGCTGGACGGGATCATGCTCCCACGAAGTCCTGGGCGCCCCTGCCCGAACCGGTCTCGGTCGAGGCGGTCGTTCCTGCCGCCGATCACGAACCAGCCGCGCGGTAGGGGTGTGCGCGCGGTAGGGGCGTGGCTGCCGGAAGGGGACCGAAATGTTCCGATGGCCAAACGTCGCAACCGGCCGGCACGCCCTCGCCGACACGTTGGCAACGTGCCGAAGGCGGGCGAGCCAGCCGCTCTGAAACGTGTTTCTCTTCGACGCTGGGCGTGGTCATGCGGCTGCCTCGCCCCTACGCCTCA
>DYKI01000034.1 GCA_020722705.1 Chthonomonas calidirosea
CCGACAACGCATTATACGACGGTTTGGGCCGGGTGTCAAGAGCGAATCCGGGCGCATGTATCGCGGCACAGCCTGCATCCATACGGGGGTTGGCGGCGCCGAATGCGTCAGATCGGCGCACTGGGAGTACACTACAAGGCAACGGGCGATGACGTTGCCCATAGGAAGGATGAACCTGCATTGGCCGTAGACGAACTCAGACGGGAAGCAAAGGACCTGCACTCGCACATACTTGAGCTCGGAGACCATCTTTGACGTCGCAGGGAGGCAAGCGGAGCTGGCGCGACTGGAGGCTGCTGCTGCGGCCCCTGACTTCTGGGACGACCCGGAATCCGCGCAGGCGGAGCTGCAGCAACTTGCGCGAATACGGGATGGCCTCCAGCCGATCACTGGCCTGATCCGGAGGTCGGCGGATCTGGTGGAGATGCTGGAGCTGGCCGCCGCGGACGGCGAGGACCCTGAGCTCGAAGCCGAGTTGAGTCGTGAGGCCGCCTCGGTGCGCCGGGAATGCGAGCGGATCGAGATGCAATCGCTGCTGGGCGGCGAGTGGGACAGCCGGAACGCCATCGTCGAGATCAACGCCGGTGCGGGCGGCACGGAATCATGCGATTGGGCACAGATGCTGCTCCGGATGTACCTCCGGTGGGCTCAGGAGCAGGGTTTCGAGACGGAGATCGCCGACGAGGTTCCGGGCGATGTGGCCGGACTGAAAAGTGTCACGTTCGAGGTTCGCGGTCCGTATGCCTATGGTTACCTGCAGGCCGAACGGGGCGTTCACCGTCTTGTCCGCATTTCGCCGTTCGATGCGAACAAGCGCCGGCATACGTCGTTTGCTTCGGTGGATGTGATACCGGAAACCGATGAGAGCGATGACGTCGTCATAAACCCGGATGAGCTGCGCATTGACACGTATCGTTCCAGCGGTGCAGGCGGGCAGCACGTCAACAAGACGGACTCGGCTGTGAGGATTACGCACATCCCTACGGGTCTCGTCGTGAGCTGCCAGAACGAGCGGTCGCAGCACAAGAACCGGGCGATGGCGATGAAAGTCCTTCAGGCGAGGCTGTTGGAGCGCAGACGTTCGGAAGATCAGGCCAGGGTGAACCAGCTTCGGGGTGAACAGCAGGCGATCGAGTGGGGCAGTCAGATACGCTCCTACGTGTTTCAGCCGTATACTCTGGTGAAGGACCACAGAACAGGCTGTGAAGTTGGCGACGTGATGGCCGTCATGGATGGTCGCCTCGATGCGCTGATCCAGGCATATCTGCAATGGAAAGGCGGGAAGGGATAGGCCGACAACATGAAGCGTTCGATGTGGCGCAAGCCGCTGTGCATGATGTGTGCCGTTGTGGCAGTCGGGATCGTCGCGGTTGCGGCGATGGGGCGGTGGCCGGCCCGAGCCGATGCCGTCAAGGCTGACGGCGACTTGACGACTGCCAATGTGCGAACCGAGGAAAGCAATCTGGCCAATGTTGTTGCCGACGCCATTCGAGCTGCGGGCAACAGCAGCATCGCCTTGATCGCTGCGACCTCATTCGCCGACGTCACGCTGGCCAAGGGCAATGTGACCGCCGACGAGGTCATGCGCGCCCTCGTGTTCCGAGGCGACAATGTAGTCGTGATGAAGCTCACCGGCACGCAGATTAGGCGGGCGCTTGAGCATGGTCTGAGCCTCTACCCGGCCCGGAGTGCAGCCTTCCTTCAGGTTTCAGGGCTGACCATGACGGTAGATCCTTCCGCCGACCGAAACTCGCGCATCCAGACTATCAGTGTTGGGAAGGAGCCGATGCAAGACGGAAAGACCTACACGGTTGCTATGCCATCGCCTCTTGCCGGTGGCGCCCTGATGTACTCCAAGGCGTGGAGCCGCGATGATCTTGAGCGCGACACGCGCAAGACGCTCGAACAGGCGATCGAGGAATACCTTGCAACGAAGCCGACCATCAGTGCCAAGACCGGCGACCGTATCCGGTTCAGGCGATAGCGCCATGGGTCATGCTCGCCGCGCCGGGCTCTATGCGGTCTCTGCGGCAATCCTGGGTGTCTTTGGGAGCGCGGCGTGCCCGAGATCAGCAGGGACCGCTGTGCCGAGCTCCACGGCGGCGCAAGCATCAGGCAAACCGAATGTTGCCCGCCCGACCTTCGATGGTGAACGGGCCTACGAGTGCCTGAAGGCTCAGTGCGCATTCGGACCGCGAGTCCCAGGCACCGATGCCCATCGCAAGTGCCGCGACTATCTCATTGCCGAGCTGAAGAAGTCCGCCGACCGAGTGGTGACGCAGGACTTTGCGTTCCGGCAGTTGCCCATGACCAACGTAATCGGGTTGTTCAATGAAAAGGCTAAGCGGCAGGTCCTGCTGTGCGCACATTGGGATTGTCGGCCCTATGCCGATGAAGAGATAGACCCGGTCAAGCGTCGGAGGCCGGTGATGGGGGCCAATGATGGCGCTTCGGGGGTAGCGGTTCTGCTGGAGTTGGCAAGCATGTTCAAAGCCCAGCAGCCGGCCGTGGGAATCGTGATCGTGCTGTTTGACGGCGAGGACTACGGCGACTTCCGGCGTGACTGGGGAGTGTTTCTGGGTTCACGGCATTTCGCCAAACGGATGAAGTCGCTATGTTCGCCTGCCTACGGCATTCTGCTGGACATGATAGGCGATCGGGATCTGCGGATCTACCGCGAGGGTGTCTCCCAGCAGAGAGCCCCAAGGATCAACGATCTGGTATTCGGCATAGCGCGCGAGTTGGGCCATTCGCGGCAGTTCGTGGATCGCGTCGAGTACACAGTCAGCGATGACCACGTCGCGATCAACGATGCAGGGGTTCCGTGCATTGACCTGATAGATTTCGACTATGCCTCGTGGCACACGGTTGACGACACGCCCGACAAGTGCAGTGCAGCGTCGCTGAAGGTGGTCGGCGAAACGGTGGCCGAAGTCGTCTACAGGGAAAAGTTGCCTTAACCGAACGTAGCGCACCTTCCGGTCGCTCTCAGCCCTCGGCTCTCAGCCACCGTCACCACCTGAGCGGAGGCCGCCACTTCCACCACTGCGTGCCGGTCTTGGGCGTGATGGCTGCCCGGATAGCCGAGGAATAGTCTCGCCCCGGGGACATGAACGGCAGTGTCTCGATCAGCCTGATCGTTTGGCGCAGCTCGTCGTAGTTTCGCTGGCAGATCACACACACGGCAAGATGGGCGCGGACGGCCTCGGCGGCGACGCTGTCAAGGTACCCCTCGATGTAGTCCTGGAGCTGCTCCTGGACGCGCAGACAGAGCGAGAACCTCTCGGGTGTTTCGTTAAGCAGGCTGTTCTGTTCCATGGCTCTCCATTTCCAGAACCGGACGCAGCCTGTCACGCAGCATTTCGCGCGCCCGGAAGAGGTGTGTTTTGACGGTGCCCGTAGGCAGGTTCAGTTGAGAGGCAATCTCCTCGATGCTCATTTCGGATACATGCCGAAGGAGCACCACCCGCCGATATCGCTCCGGCAGCATCATGATCTCATGATGAACGACGTCGCCGACGCAGTTCCGGACCGCTGCGGCCTCCGGACTGGTGTGCCGCTCTGTGGCGGCCGGTTCGCGCCCGCTCTCGACCTCTTCCTCCAGCGATGCCGCGGCTCTGCTCTTTCGGGTCCGCATCCGGTCAATGCCGAGGTTCGACGCGATCTTGTAGAGCCATGTCAGGAAGCTGGCATCCTGGCGAAACGTATGGAGGGCGTTGTAGGCACGGATGAACGTATCCTGGACGAGGTCTTCCGCATCATCAACATTGCCCAACATTCTGTAGAGGAGGCTGTAGACCTGTCGCTGATAGCGGCGGACCAGCTCGTCGTAGCAGGCCATATCACCGCGCAAACATCGGCGGACCAGCGCCGAGTCGGTCAGCGCGTCCACGCTTGCGGACCTCCGTGAGAGACCGAGGCTGAGCTCCATGATATGCCCAATACGTGCGATCGGACCGAGCGGTTTCGCATTTTCGACTATCGCAGCAGCAGCGCGACCGCAATCAGCAGCGATCCGGAATGCTCGATGTGCGTCTCGATCGTCGAAGCTCCCAGATAAGCGATCCGGCCCGCTGCGCGACCGACGACACGAATGTCGGCTCCCCGTGCGGTTGGGACGACACGGATGTCTTGAGGTGAGAGCCCGTGCTTGGCTCCGAGCCCCAATCCGAGACGCAGTCCCGTGCCAAGCGCCTTCGAGACCGCCTCCTTGAGGGCAAAGCGCAGGGCCAGAACGTCGCATGGGTGCAGATCGTGGTGCGCGCACATATCCGATATCTCGTCCGGGTGGCACAGTCGCCTCTCCATACGGCGTCGTGCCGCAGAATCCGTCCGGCAGCGGTCCAGTCGGCGAGTGTCCAGGATATCCAGGCCAAGCCCGGCAACCGCCTCGGATCGCGCCACCGCAGCCATGCGCAACGAGCCTTCATCCGAGAACGAGACCACCGGATGGGACGCTCCGGAAGGCGCGAAGCCTCTTTTCCTTCTGAGGCGAGGCTGCCCCATGCGCGTGTGGAACAGGCTGTAAGGTGCGTCGTCAACGCCGATGCGCATGAGGGCCCTGCTGACAGCATACGGACCGG
Source organism: Chthonomonas calidirosea (assembly GCA_020722705.1). GTDB lineage: Bacteria > Armatimonadota > Chthonomonadetes > Chthonomonadales > CAJBBX01 > JAAYVH01. Next base: position 4,584 of record DYKI01000034.1, read on the forward strand.
ACTCGTTCGCCTCAGTGAGAACGGCCAGCGCTACGGGCGTGGACATTCGGAGGACCATGTCTTGAAGCTCGCCCGTACATGGCTCCAAGCGCGCTAGCCCTTGATGCCGGACATGGTGATGCCCTGGATGAATGTGCGTTGGGTGAAGAAGAACAGGATCAGAATCGGCACGGTCATGACCGTCGAGACGGCCATCAACTGCCCCCAGAACGACCCGTACTGACTCGTGAACATCGCGAGACCGAGCGAGAGCGGGAACTTCGTGTCGTCATAGAGGTAAATCAACGGGCCCATGAAGTCGTTCCAGGTCCCGAGGAACACAAAGAGCGCTACAGTGGCGAGGGCCGGTGCCGCGAGCGGCAGCACGATCCGCCTGTAGATGTCGAACTCGGTGCATCCATCCAACCGCGCTGCATCGGTCAGCTCTGCCGGCAAGGTCAGGAAAAACTGACGCAGCAGGAACACGTAAAACGCGTTCCCAAGGAAGGCAGGAACGGTAAGGGGCAAGAACGTGTCAATCCAGCCCAGCCATTTGAAGACCGCGAACAACGGCACCATTGTCACCTGGGCCGGCAGCATCATCGTTGAGAGGAGCAGGGCGAAAAGGGCGGTGCGACCAGGCCACGGAATGCGCGCCAGTCCGTATGCGACCAATGAGCAGGATACGACGGATCCGACGACGTTGGCGGTGCAGAGAACCATCGTGTTGCGCAGGTAGAGCAGGAACGGGAAATGCACAAGACCCTTGGCGTAGTTCTCCAGTACTAGGTGCGTTGGCAAGACCCTGCTGAATATCTCGGCCTCCGGCTTGACTGACGTCATCGCCAACCAGACGAACGGCGCGAACGAGACAGCCGACAGACCGATCAGTGCGACGTAGATCCCGGCCAAACGCACACTGCGGCGACGCGCCATTGAGGGAGTCGTGGACATGGTCACGTTGAATGTTACCTCAGCGCCGCTCTCCGGAGTCTGTCGCGCACAGCCTCCCATTCGGGGGTATCCGGCGGCAAGTGAACGGCTATGGTCTCCATTCCCGCGGCATCGAGCTCTTGCAGCACGGCGTAAAGGCGGCGGCCATAGGCACGCGGGGACGACGGCATCACGATGACCGATGCGGCTGCGCTGAGGACTTCCTCGCATTCCGGATCGTGCGTGACCCATGCTATCTTGCCGCGCTCGTCTCGGTCCCGCAGGAGGTGATCGTTAATCCCGCGCCGACAGTGGGCCTCACCTGACGCGGGTATCTCGACGAGGATCACCTCGGCCCGAGGCGCATAGTGCTTCCCCTGCGTTCCCGGCGACCTGGCGGGACTGCCCCCTGATGGGGAACGATCATCGCTCAGAGGCCCAACGACTGCGGCGATGGACGCACGAGACATGGCGCCGGGCCTGAGCAGCGTTGGCGGCGTCACGGTCAGGTCAATGACCGTTGATTCCAGACCGTACTCACACGGGCCCGCATCTATGATGTACTCGGAAGCCGCGCGTATCCGAGGGCACAGGTGCTCGACACGCGTCGGCGAAACGGAACCCGAGACGTTGGCGCTTGGTGCGGCAACGGGTACGCCGGCGAGTTCGATGAGGCGTCGAGCGATCGGATGGTCAGGACACCGAAGTGCGACCGTTGGGCCTCCGCCTGTTACGATGTCGGGCACCGAAGGACCCCGCTGGACCACAATCGTGACAGGGCCTGGCCACATCTGTTCGGCGAGTGCCGCCGCCGTCTCGGGCCAGTGTCCCGCAAGCGCGCGTGCTCCCTCGGCGTTGGGCACGTGGACGATCAGCGGATTGCCGGCCGGCCTTCCCTTGGCGGTGAAGATGCGCCGAACGGCATGTGGGTCGAGTGCATTGGCTCCCAGCCCGTAGACCGTCTCGGTGGGAAAGACTACCAGACCCCCCTCTCGGAGGGCCAGCGCAGCCGGCATCAGCGTGTCGTCATCCAACGGCCCGGACACGCATGGTATGATCGTGGCGTCAGCGCGCATATGGGAATGGGGATTCGCTCATCCGGTGCGTTCGATCAGATTGACCGTGAAGTACGGGTTGTGATAGAATGACATGCATCGAGGCGCCGTACCCAAGTGGCTAAGGGAGAGGTCTGCAAAACCTTTATTCAGCGGTTCGATTCCGCTCGGCGCCTCCACCATTCGTACCTCTCCTTCCCGCGCCTTGTTGTACCCGTTCTGGTCATTGCGGCAGGTCTCTCTTCTGCTACGACTGCAATGGGTCTCGCGGCCGCGACCAAGTCCGGCATTGTCGTCTCCGTGGATGCGCCCGGACGCCGGATTGTCCTTCGGCATGGACAGACGGAGACGGCTTACCACGTTCCCGAGTCTGCGGTAGTCATGGTCGCTCGGGCGGCATGCGGTCTCGATCGTCTTGAGGTCGGAGCGAGCGTGACCATCCGCTACCGAATCGAAGCATCGGAACCGCACAGGGCGTACGATCTGACCGACAGTGCGACGTGGCCGTGGCTGGTTCGGATGCGCAGGGAAATCAACGGCGGCGTCATCCGTGAGGTCAATGAACGGGGCATCGTGTTCGAGGACGCAAAGTACCATGGGGTGCTGTCGTACCGCGTGACAGACAAGACCCTCATCGAGGTCGGCGACGCGCGGTCGCTGGCCGAGCTGAAGCCGCAGATGACAGTGTTTGTGGCACCACGTCTATTGCCGAACGGTCAGGCTATGGCGCGAGCGATCTCCAGTACCCATGAAGGCGCAGCGCGGCTGCGTGAGCGCACCATGCCCACGGTCACTGGAACGGTTCGGGCTGTGGATGGCGCTCGGAGGTCGGTCGAACTGGACACACGCGCCGGAGATCGCAGGGTTGTGCGGCTCGCAAATCCGTGTGTTGTTCGCCGCGATGGCAAAGACGTTCCGATCAGCCAGCTTCGAGTCGGGCAGTGGGTGACCGTGCACATCCGTCGTCTCGACGAGGGGGAGGTGGCGCACCGGGTCACGATCGGGAAACGCCCGAAGTCAGCTTCGCCCAAAGCGCCGAAGCCGCAACACCAGTAAGGGCTGTTGCGGCTTCGACTGAGGTTCGCCGGCCCGAATACTTTCGGGCGCTGCCATTGTGCGGGACTTTCGCCTTGCGGTTGCCTACCTCACGCCGTGGACCACCAGTGATCCATGCGTGTCGCCGGAGCCCTCCCACCGGACGGTAACCGAGATGGGCAGGACCGCATCTGCAGGCAGCTTCAGCGGCGCAACGCCCCGACCTCTGGCAACGACGGCCCTGGTCTCATAGGCGGCGCCGTTCGCATCTGTAACGGTGATGGCAACGCTGTCCGTCCGTGAAGCATCGGGCTTGGGCAGCTCAACGGTGACGAAAACGGTTCGAACCCCGTTGGCACCGGTCTCGACTCGGGCACGGCAGACGCCGTCATTGCGTTCGGCGACGAGACCAAACAGGCTCGAGAATCCGGCAGGCCGGAACTTGCCGGGCACGGTTACGGTGGCGAGCAGTGCGATGGCAGCAGCCGCTCCGACGAGGGCCAACCCGCGTACCCAGATGGGTCTGGGATTGCGCACCGGCCTGGCTGCCGTGGTCTGCGTGCTCTGCGCCTCAATGCGCTGCCAGACCGTTGCGCGCAGATTCGACGGAGCAGGCACGTCCGGCATCGCATCCATCGCATGCCAGAGGGACGTCAGGCGCTTCACCTCCTCGGTGCATGAGGCACAGTCGCGCAGGTGTGCGTCGAGGACCACCTTCTCGGCGGACCCGATGCTGCCGTCAATGAGATCGGAGAACCACGCTTGAGCGCGTTCGCACTTCATCGTACACCTTCCCGGCATGAACCGGACATGGGCCACGTGTGGGCCAAGCTTGCCAAACGGTCGAATCCTAACATCAAGAGGTTCGACACCGCTACAAACCGTATTGTTCCCGGACCGGCTCAAGTTTCCGCCGGAGCGCCATTCGAGCCCGGTTCAGCCGCGATTTTACGGTGCCGATCGGCAGTTCGAGCGCCTCGGCGATCTCCTCGTAGGCCATGCCGTCCACGTGGTACATCACGATCATCACGCGCTGGTATTCCGGCAGAGAAGCGATCGCCTGCTGAAGGACCGCGGTGCGCTCCCTGCCTTCGGCGAGTTCGTGCGGTGTCGCGCTGTCGTCGTCATACTGGCGCTGGACCGAGCTCTCCTCGAGCTCGATCACGTCGTCAAGCGACTGCGTCTGCCGAACACGCTTGCGCTTTCGGGAGTCGAGATAGATGTTCGTTACGACCCTGAAGAGCCAGGTGACGAAGCTGCTCTGGCCGCGAAAGCTGCCCAGCGACGTGTATAGCCGCACAAATACGTCAGCGGCTACGTCAGCCGCATCCTCGGCATTGCCTGTCAGCCGATATGCGAAGGTGTACACCCGTCGCTGGTACTTGCTGATCAGGCGATCGAATGCTTCACGGCTGCCCGCCTGACACTGGGCGATGAGAGCCGCGTCGGCGTCTCCATCATCGAGCGCAACGCGATTCGTGTTGGCGGCAGCTTCGCTCATGTCTCCGTTGCCTTCATCATGGCCTCGTTTTCCTCGGTCGAAAGAGGCACACTGGCTTGGCCGGCGATCACGCGTTTGAGGTAGACGCGCAAATCCGACCGGCCATGTATTCCGCTAAGCACGATACCTGTTCGATTGGCATCAAGGATGGCGCAGGCGAAGCTCTGTCGGCCGCCGACATCGTCGAAGGCATCGAACCTGACGACGCCGACATGCTGCGCACATCCGTCTACGCGCTGATCCAATCGAGCGGCTCGGGCCTCAAGTTCGGCGATGCGGTCCGCGAACGACCTTACCTCGTCGAGGTGCTGGACGAGTATCTCCTCGATGTTGCCGATCTGCACGCCTCGAGTGATCCGATCAAACACGCGCTGTACGGCCGCCATTCTCCGATGCAGCGCGAAGACGAGGCCCATCAAGAGGAGCACGAGGGCAGCAAGAACCGTGACCACCGTCCCCATATGAGGGGTCAGAAGGGCATTCAGGCTATCCATCTGCGGATACCGTTGACATGAGGCTCATTGCGCGGGAACACGGGGAACCCATGGAGCGGTAACCTGAACCGATGAAGCGCAAACGGGGCCTATGGGCGGCAGCACTGCTGCTAGGTTCGATCATTGTCCTGACGAACGCCTTTCAAGTCGTGGTTGTGGACGGCGATTCCATGATGCCGGCCTTGCACAACGGCCAGATCGTCCTCGCGGTCCGGGCGTCGGCCGGTCTGCGCCGCGGTGACATCGTCCTTGTACGCCGGAATCGGGAGATTCTGATCAAGCGCATCGTTTACCTGCCCGCGCAGCTTCTGCATCCGCTCGATCGTCCGCTGTTTCGCCACGCGGCTGAGTATTTCGAAGTTGGGAACACGCCGGACACTCTTAGGGTACCTCCCGGACGCTTCGTCGTGATGGGTGACAATCGGTCCAACTCGGATGACAGCCGCCGATTCGGGCCGGTCGCGCGGCGCGATATCGTGGGCAGGGTGCTCGGGGCTCTGCCGTTTCCATGATCTCTTCGGTTGATCTGCCGGGCTGTGCGTTTCCGTTCGTGTCGTGGTATGGCGGGGTCGCATCGTTCACGACGCGCGACGTTGTGTGTGACGGACAGGTCTGGGCGGTTGTGGTGTTCGTCACGGAAGGCGACAGGTTCCTTGTTGGGCACGTACCGCGCGGTTGGTGCACTCCGAGCGGCCACGTCGAGCCTGGCGAGGAGCTCGTTGAGGCCGCGCGCCGAGAGGTATTCGAGGAGGTGGGCGCGACGGTGAGCGACTTGCGCAGGATCGGAACCTTCGTCACGGTCATGCGCAATGGGATTACCGAATGCGTTGCCGTTTTCCATAGCCGCCTTGCGGCACGGGGCGCGATTCCCGACGGCAGCGAGTCCACTGGAGCGCGCCTCGCGAGTCTCGACGAGATTGCGAGCATATACTGGCGATGGGACCCGCTCATGCATCGTATGTTTCAGTATGCCCAACAGATATCGCTTCATGGAACCGCACGGGGACTGGACTGACTGCATGGCCGCATGCGCCCGATGGGTCGCTCCGTCGGTGCCGATCAGCCGGGCGGCGCGGCACCCGGGCGGGCGAGTCGTGACCGACGATGGTGAACCATGACAGATGCCGGACCGCCCGATAATCCAACCGCGCCGTGCGGACCTGTCGAGCTGCGCATTGTAGGCATGACGTGTGCGGCGTGTGTCTCTCGGCTGGAGGCGGCGCTCCGCCGCGTTCCGGGCGTGCAGTCGGCGACGGTCAACCTGGCCACGGAGAAGGCCACCGTTGTGTGCGACGGCGGCGAAGCGGATCGGGAGAACCTCGTCGAGGCCGTCGAGATCGCCGGCTTCGATGTTGCCCACGAGGTTACGGCCCGCGACGCCGGCGCAGTTGAACCGGATGTCTCCGCACGGTTGCCGCTTTTCCGAGTGATCGCTGCCGCGGCTCTCGCAGCTCCGGTGGTGGTGATAGGCATGACTTGGATGCACCACGCACCGGCCTGGGCGCGCTGGCTCTCGTTTGCCCTCGCTACCCCGATTCAGGTCTGGTGCGCGCTGCCGATTCATGCCGCAGCGGCCCGAGTGGTTCGGCATGGCTCCGCCGACATGAACGTTCTTGTATCACTCGGCACGTGGGCAGCCTACGGGTACAGCGTGTGGGCGATGGCTACGGGAGCCGGACACCTCTACTTCGAGAGCGCCGCGACGATCATTGCTCTGGTGCTGCTCGGGCGCTTCCTCGAGACGCGGGCGCGGGGCCGAGTGTCGCAGGCCATTCGAAGCCTGATGGCGCTGAGTCCGCCGACAGCCACCGTTGAACGGGACGAGGGCTGGGTCGCGGTTCCGGTTTCCGAGGTGCAAGTGGGGAACCGTATTCTGGTAGGTGCAGGGGAGCGCATCCCTACGGACGGCATCGTTCTCGAAGGTGAGAGCGCCGTTGATGAGGCCATGTTAACCGGTGAGACCTGGCCGGTCAGCAAGCGCGTCGGCGATGCTGTGATCGGAGGCACCGTCAACGGGATGGGCGTGCTGATCTGCCGCGCGACCAATCTGGGGGCTCATTCGATGCTGGCCAGGATCGTGGCGCTCGTCGAGGCAGCTCAGACGAGAAAACCGCCGGTTCAGCATCTGGCCGACAGAGTGGCCGCCGTCTTCGTCCCGTCGGTTCTGGCAGTCGCGCTGGCCACGTTCGCGTGGTGGTCGCTCGTTGCCGGCGTACCCGTCGCCGAAGCCATCTGGCCCGCCATTGCCGTGCTCGTCATCGCCTGCCCGTGCGCGATGGGGCTCGCCACGCCAACGGCCGTGATGGCAGCAACGGGGAGAGGCGCGCAGATCGGCGTGCTGGTACGGGACGGGGCGGTTCTGGAACGAGCGGCTCGGGTCACTGCAGTGATGCTGGACAAGACCGGCACGGTAACCGTCGGAAAGCCGACCGTGACGGACATCGTTCCTGCCGCAGATGCCGACCCGGAACAGATACTTGCTCTTGCTGCGGCTGCGGAGCAGGGCTCAGCGCACCCGATCGCGGCGGCGATCAAGGCAGAGGCAGCTCGAACGGGTTTGGCGGTCCCTTCCGTCGGGAGGTCCGACTCACATCCAGGACGTGGGGTTGTTTCGGTCGTGGAAGGTGAAGAGGTCAGGGTAGGCTCGCTCGAATGGATGCGTGCCCAGGGAATGGCGGCATGCGCGGAGATGGAGCGAGCGGCCACCGATCTGGCGGCGTCAGGCAAAGCGACATGCGCGGCAGCCTATCGCGGGCGCGTGATCGGACTCGTAGCCGTAAGCGATCCAATCGCTCCCGGTGCGGCGTCCGCGATTGAGACGTTGAGGCGGCTGGGCCTCAAGGTCAGAATGGTGACCGGCGACCGTCGCGACGTTGCGCTGGCTGTCGGGCGTGCGGTCGGCATTGACGACATTGAAGCAGGCGTTCTCCCCGAGGGCAAATCGGCTATGGTGGACCGATGGCGCCAGTCAGGCCAGCGAGTCGCCATGGTTGGCGACGGCATCAACGATGCGCCCGCTCTGGCGGCATCGGACGTCGGTGTGGCGATGGGGACCGGGACGGACGTCGCCCTGGAGGCCGGTGATGCCGCTCTGATGCGCCCTGATCTTGGCGGTGTTGCCGACCTCATACGCCTCGGCAGGGCAACATTGTCCGTCATCAAGCAGAACCTGTTCTGGGCGTTCGCGTACAACACGATCGGCATACCCCTGGCAGCAGCCGGTCTGCTGAATCCCATGTTCGCTGCAGGTGCGATGGGACTGTCGTCAGTCTGCGTCGTCGGCAACTCGCTTCGCCTGACCCGTTTCCGGCCTACGGTCCTGCACCCCGAGCAGGAGCGGGACTCCGACACTGACGGCCATGCCGGCAGCGACCACTCCCGAATCGTTGGCGATCAACAAACCCGTCGCGACGGTCAGCAGCATTCGAATACCTGGCCGAACGGGCAGAGGCTGCACCGAGTGCATCCAAAGGGCAAGCGCGCTTCCGACGATTAGGCAGAGCGTCCATGGACTGCTCACGAGGAGATGCGCGTTGAGGGCCAGCTTGCGGACTGCGACCGACACGATCAAACCGCTCGACCCCAGAGCGCGGCCGATATGCGATGCGCCGCTGCCCGTGTCAACTATAGACACGGCTGCGATGAGACCGACCATGAGCGCTGCGGCGCTGAGCACGATCGCGAGTGTGCGCAAGGGAGGGCGAGGCTCTGCCGAGCCGAAGGCGACCACTGCGGCAAACGCCACTCCGAAAGCGGCAGCCACTGACGCTCCCAGGTTGGCGCCGCCGGACGGCCAAGCGAGCGTCATGGCGAGCACGGCGAACAAGCCGGCGCCAAGCCATGCTCGACCGCTCATTATCAGCGGGCCTGACAGCACAGCACATGCTGCGAGGAGCGCGCCGGCCATCTCGTTGCCGATCCCGTAGTAGCGAGCTCCGTCCATCACGCTGTAGGCGAGCCGGCCATCGCTCAGAATGGCCGGACATGCTGTGAGCCCGACCGCATACCCAGCGAGTATGCCCGCGCAGAGACCATAGACCAGCGCCCTGGCCGCGCGAGGAAACGCCCAACCGAGCGCCGCGCCGGCTGACATGGCCGTTACGAGAACCAGTGTTGCCTGAACGAGACTGAGAGCCGGCAGAGCTCCTGACCAGAACTGCATGAGTGTGGCTGATGCGACGCCCACGCCAATGCTCTCATAGATGGGTTTGTCGGTGGCGAACCTTGCCGATGGGAGGGCGAGGCTCCGCCGAGCCGCGACATCCGCAAGCCTCAAGCCCGCTATCGCCAATATGCAGAAGGCGAGAAGTATGGCCAGGCGGACCGCTGGCAGGGGACCAAGCGTCCTTTGAGCAATGCTCGTCGTGAGCATGTCGTCGTGAAGCCTGCGCCAGACCAGGGTTGTGCAGGGCCGCGTTCGCCATGAGTGAGCGGGCCTGCCGACAACCGATGCGTTTGGCCGTACGGCGACCAAGCGGGCAATCGTAGCGGCCACATCAGCCATGGAAATCAGACCGGGCCGGCGCGTCGAGTCCGAGATGATCAGGCCGGAGCTGATCCCTCGGCCAAGGAGCGCTACGGGCGTCAACCGATCGAGGGCGTGAGCCTGCATCGAAGGAGCCGGCGACAGGAGCCATGCCTGATTGCCTCCGGCGGCGGCCTCTGAGGCGAAGGGCATCCAGCGCTCGTTCAGCAGCGTGGCCAACCGCATCAGGGCAGCGTTGCGATGGTGCTCGGCCTGCGCCGGTGTGCAGACATTGGCATAGCTCTCTGCTCGGAGCAGGTCGCCGAATACCCAAACCGTCAGCGAACGGTTCGCCGGGCGCCCGTATGCCGCGATCTCGGCTCGCCGACCGTACGGGGCAGTCGGATCGGTGGTGATGGCCGGGTTAACGCTGTCTACGGATCCCCTCGGGTCGCAAGCGAGGAGCATTCCGCCACACGTCGGCATGTCGCCACCCTCGTCGCCGACCACATGAAGCGACAATCCGGCCTTTCGGCAGATCCGGCCTAGCTCGCCGATCTCGACGCGATGCAGAAGCGTGCGATTGGTGCGCCGCAGTCCGTCAATGTCGTGGAACCACATCGCCCCGAGCATGGTGTCGGCATGCCGGGGCCAACTGGAGTACGGGCTGCACGCCCTCGTGCCCGCTCCAAGAGAGAGGAAACCTGAGGCCACGGGATCGCCCCGGCAAGCTCGTGAAATCCCGGTCCTGCTGTTCATCCATCCGACGGCGCCCATGGAGGCGACCCGATCCAGACATTTGAGCTCCGGTCGCGTCAGGTCGGATGCCTGGAGTCCGGGGACGACCAGCATCAGGACAGTGCCGCGGACGCCGCTCTCGGAACCAGGCAACTCGGTCGGTTGGGCGCCGGCGGTCTGCGCCAGGAGCAGGATCATGGCAAAGACCGCGATCCTGGCCCGGTGGACCAGGCTACGATTGCTCGCCCCTTCAGGGCTCGCAGCGGTCGCAATCATGCGGTTTGCGCGAGGTGTTACGGCGCGCGGACAAGCCAGATCCGATCCACCCAAATGCCGTTCACGGACGGATTGGCAGCCGGAGCGACCCATATGTACCGGCCGGGACGGCTCTCAACCGTGCCGATCCTGTAGGCGCGGTATCCAGGGGCGGCATCGGCAACGTTGATCGAGATAGTGCCGCAGTCGGCTGCGCGTTCTGCGTCCCAGACGCCGGCGGTGAACGCTATACCGGATCCGGAGGTCTTGGCTCGGTCAACACGGATCAGCGCGTACACGTCCCACCGGCCCGTCCTCGCCTTCTTCGGTACCCGATCGAGAGGAATCTGGAACGCCCACTCATGGTGGTTGCCGGGCATATACACGGCGAGCCCATCGGATGCCAACGCGTCCGCACGCGGTTCTGCCCAAACCCACTCGTTGGCGAGTCGGGCGTAATGATCCTGTACGTCTACACCTGTGGCGGACGACATGCCGACGGGAGGCGACGGATTCTTCATGCGCGCGGGCAATGGCTGTATGTTCGGATCGGGGGGATCATCTTTGAAGCGTGCTGCGAACTGCTCCGGAGTGAGACCGCCCTCATTCACATGCGTCATGCGGCTCCATCCGGCTGGACCCGGTCCGATAGCCGTCGCCAGCCACATGTCGGCCAGCGCCTTGCGTGAGGTTGGAACCGGCCATTCGGCGCCCCTCGCCAGGCACTCACGTCTCAGTTGCGTCCAGCGGACAAGCCATGCATACCAGACGGGCAGGCGAGCCTGCCGAACTCGCCACTTCAGGTCGGCATCGGCTCCGGCTGCATCCTCTGCAGCCTGCAGGAGCTTCTCGGCCTTGAGCAGCACCGGATACGTGAGGTAGGGGGCGTTTGGCGGCGTAAAGCAGCCCATGTAGAACCCTTTGGCAGCATCGGCCATCAGGCGCAGGTAGGCTCGAATATGGCGTGCCGATGCCTTGCCATAGTAGCCGTCGAGGAACTCGGAGATGAGCTTCCGGTCGTTGAGACGCGGGTTCCATAGCAGTTGGGCGAGGACCCATGCACGCAGCTCCGCCATTTCCGAGCCGTGTGATTGGTAGGCTCCCTGTTCGAACAGACCCTTCACACCGTGTTCGTGGAAGAAGCGGACGTTTGGCCCAAGCGAGAAGTAGTTCGGATGGGGCATGACGTAGTGGGCAAAGTTGGTCGTGTAGTCCCAGACGTACAGCCTGTTGCAGATGCGGCTCCAGTCCACGATATCCCGAGCGAACGAGGCATTGCTCGGGTCGGTGAGCGGAGCGGCAAAGTTGCACTCGATCGAGCACAGTCGGATGATGACGTTCGGCAGCGGCTTGAGCGACTTTGGCGCTTTGCGTGTGTACTGGTAGGCGAGGGTGTCGAACGCAACATTGGGGAACTCGGGGCCCAGCTTCGCCGCGATGTGGTTCAGCAGGTCCACCATGGTGCCCGCATGGCTGCCCTCTCGGTCGTCTATGGCTTTGCAGTTGGGGCACTGACATGCGCCTGCCCAGTCGTTCTGGGAAATCGAGACGATGCGCGCCTCCGGCGCCTCTTTCAGCCACGCTCGGACGCGTTCGACAAGATACGCCCGAAGCTCAGGGTTGGTGGTGCAGAGCTGCCCGCCCTGAACCTGACGTTTGCCATTGATCAGGCTGTACCATTCCGGGTGTTGCTCGAAGTGCTGTTCGGGCGGTACGAGCGGGTAGAAGGTGTGGACGAAGCCTTTGTAGACGATCTTCCCGCCCATTTCGGGTGTGATCCTGGAGTGTTGGCTGTTGGAGCGGTTCCGCACTGCCCACATGGCGTCGAAGGCCGGGAACCAGAACGGGTCGCGCGATTCGAATGCAGGCCGTTCGGTGATCGCCAGGTTGCCTACGGACAGGGATGCCCGCTTCGGCACACGTGTCGCCCATGGCGTCCACCACCGGATGCCGATCTGATCCTGCAGAAAACGGGAGACGGCGTACAGAGTGCCGCGCGGTCTGCCGCCTGCCAGGAGCAGGCTGTTGCCGTTCGTGCGGATGACGATGCCTTCTTCGCCAAGGTCATCCCAGCGGATACCTGGGAACCTCTGGTCGGCAATCGGTCCCTGGCCTACGATGATGACTGGATTGTCGGATGACGGCAGTCCCCGGGTAATCACGAACGCCGCACCGGTGACGGCTGTCAAGTGATCGCGCAGTTCACGTGCGGCCATCAGCTCCGGCTCTGTTGCGCCTATCTGGGTGACGATGACGGCGCGGGCCTGGCCCCTGGCAGCAAGCGTGATCCTCGACTGGCGTTCCGATGTCGCCTGAAGTGCACTCACTCCCATGCTCAAGCAGGCTATTGTTCCCATTGCCAGTGCGGTTTTCATTCACCCCCTCCATCAGTCTGCCGTCTTAATCGCGGCACACAAGAACCTATTCGCGTCACGCACGGTGAATCCTGCATATGCGCGGCCACGGCGGCGTATCCGTGCGAGGGCGCTGGTTCGGTCGTGGTCGGACACGCAGGCAGCAATGCCTCGCCGTAAAGGCCGACGCTGTCCTGAGAGATTCGTACGGGTCTCTGCCGGGGAACACTGGTATCATCGTGTCAACTCAACAGAGGTGTTCCTATGGCCAACATGACCTTGACGCTACTGGTGCTTGCCGCTGCCGGGGGCATGCTGGTTCCCGCTTGTGTGTCCGGCCATCGGGTCCAACGTGGTCGGGTCGCCCTCTCCAACGGCCAGCCCCTCACCTGCATCTACTACTTCCCTCACTGGTGGGAGCCGTGGAAGAGCGACGACGACGCCATCCGCGCCGACCTGAAACGTCTTCGTGCGATGGGCATCAACACGCTCTTGCTCGACCATGAGTGGAGCCAGGCCATTGACGGCGACTGGAAGTGGCTCGATCGTTCCCATCGGTTGGCGAAGGAAGCCGGCATGGCCATTGTGCCGTGGCTGAGCCCGAAGACTTGGGTGGATATCATGCCCGGGCGTCGGCATGATCTCGCCAAGAAATGGTTCGGCGTCGAGCCTCGCTACGGGATCCGGCAGGATGGCTCACGTGCCGCGCCGATCATATGGGATCATGCCGTGCATGTGGCAGGCGTGAAATACGCGCGAATGTACCTCGATCGGTACGCGGATCAGGCCCTGCTCTGGCTACACTGGAATGGGCGTGACAGGCCGGTCATCAGCCTGAGCGTCGAATCTGCCTGGGACGGAGGGTTCGACGACGAGTCGAGCGAGCGGTTCCGGGCGTGGTGCCGCCGCAAGTACCGTTCGCTTCAGAACCTGAATCGTTCGTGGGGCACTCAACTGCATCAATGGGCAGCCATTGATCCACGCGATACGACAGTGTTCAACTACGGAGCGCATATTGAGGGTAAGGCGGCCCATCCCCGAGCGGTTGAAGACCACGTGATGTTCCGCTCGGAGACTATCCGCGACGTGCTGAGCGCCATCGGCAGGGAGGTGCGAAAGACACACCCCGACGTCCTGCTCATGGCCGAGTACCCCTACCAGTACGAGGCCGAACACCCGCACGCACGGGCCTACCGCATCCAGTACGGAGCCGACCCCGTCTCCTGCGATTGGGCCGACATTGTGTTGATCCGGGCTACAGGCCCCCTGAGTGCAGGGGAGCTTACGGCCCTCGAGCGCCATCGAAAGCGCACAGGCCAGCGATTCGTGCTTACCTACCGCACATACTCGGATTGGGATGTCTCGCCGGCCTCAGCCGCGTTCGCGCGATCCGTTGAGACCTGTGCAGGCCAGGCGGCGCAGCACGGCGACGGCTTCGGATTCTACAGTTGGAACGAGATGGTGGATACGCACGTTGCCTTTTCGCCGGCTGTGCCTGCCGGCGAGCAGTCCGGTTGGACACCGGAGCGGTCCGAACGCGCGATCAGGCTGCTCGGAGCGATGGCGGCGCGATACAGGTCCCTGGCGGAATAGACGCACAGGCAACGGGCCTGATCCGCGAAGGACAACGCCGTGAGGCCGCCGAATCGATGCAGGTGACCATCCATTGGACCGGGGGTGTATGCCATGCGAAGCCTGGCTCCGATCGCCGTTGCGGCGATCTGCCTGACGAGCCTTATTGCCTGTGGACCGCGCCGCGGCGGCGGCTCCAAATCGGGTGAGCTGAATGTCGCTCTATTCAAGGGCGGCTACGGCATTGACTTCTTCGAGAAGGCCGCCAAGGAGTATGAGGCTGCACATCCGGGCAAGCGCATCAAGGTCTGGGGCAATCCCCGGGTGTGGGAACAGCTTCGGCCCCTTTTCGTCGCCGGAACGCCGCCGGACCTCACCTGGCCCGGTTGGGGCATGGATTACTGGCCGCTGGTGTATGAAAAGAAGGTGATCGCGCTCGATCCGTATCTTGATGGCCCACCCTTCGAAGGCTCCGGCACATGGCGCGAGACGTTCGAACCGTCGCTGTTGGCGCTCGGGCAGTATGAAGGCAAACAGTACATGCTCCCCTACTTCTTCAGCATCAGCGGCTGGTGGTATGACAAGGCGCTTTTCGCCAGGCATGGCTGGGAGCCGCCGCGGACGTGGTCGGAGCTCCTGAAGCTCTGTGCGAAGATCAAGGCTGCCGGCATCGCCCCCATCACGTACCAGGGCAAATACCCCTACTATGCGATTGGCGGGTTCCTCGTGCCGTGGGCGATCAGTCACGGCGGCATGCAGGTGTTCGACGATTGCCAGAACCTCGTGCCTGGTGCATGGAAGTCGCCATCCATGCTGGAGGCTGCGCACCGCATCAAGCAGCTCATGGACCTCGGGTATCTGCAGAAGGGCGCCAACGGCATGAGCCATACCGAAGCCCAGATGGAGTTCATCACCGGGCGGGCCGCCATGATCCCCTGCGGCACATGGCTGCACTCAGAGATGCGCGAGCAACTTCCGCCTTCCGGCTTCGAGATGGAGTTCTTCTTGCCCCCAGTGCTGGACAATGGCAAGGGCGACCCCACAGCCGTCGCTATCGGCATCGAGCCATGGGTGATCCCGACGGACGGGAAGAACCGCGAGCTGGCGGTGGACTTCTACAAGTACCTGACTACGCCGAAGAAGGCGCGGCAGTTCGTGGAAGAGAAGGGCACGCTCATGGCTGTGAAGGGGAGCGATCAGGCCAAGATGCCTGTGTACCTGAAGGCGCCGGCAGCGGCATTCCGGGCCGCACAGGTCACCTACTCGTCCGAGTATGCTCAGTGGTACCCCGCTCTGGGCAAGGCTAGCCAGGACGCAATGTCCGCGCTCATGACCGGCGAAGCGACGCCCGAGCAGTTCGTGCAGAGGCTGGAAGACGCGGCCGAGAAGGCACGGCAGGATTCCGCCCTGCCCAAGCACAAGGTCGTGAGATGACCGCGGCGAACCTGTCGGCGGTTACAGACGCTGCATGTCGAGGTTGAGGGGGCCGGACACGGGCCGAAGACACCATGCCGGCGTCATGCGGTCGGCATTCATCGCAGGGTTCCTTGCACCGGCGTTGGCTCTCTATGGTCTCTTTGTCGTGTGGCCGGTCAGTCAGGCGTTCGTCTTTTCACTGTTTCGTTGGCGAGGCGTGTCCGAGCATCGGACCTTCGTCGGCTTGGAGAACTTCGCGCGATTGGCCGGCGACCCCGTCTTTGGGCAGGCCCTGAGCCACAACCTCTTCTTTCTGCTGGCCGGTGGCACCGCCATCATGGCGCTCGGGCTCGCGATCGCCCATGCGGTCCATGGCGAAGGACGCCTTGTGCGCGGCCTTCGGGGCGTCTACCTCTTCCCTCAGATCATCTCGGGCGTCGTGGTGGCCATTCTGTGGATGTTCATCTACAATCCGTCGTTCGGAGTGCTCAACGGCACACTCAAGGCCATGGGGCTTGGCTCGCTGGCGTTCGATTGGCTCGGCACGCCGCGCACGGCTCTGCCCGCAGTGACGGTCACTTTCGTCTGGCACGCCGTCGGGTTCTATATCATGCTGTTCTCAGCAGGGCTGCGGACCATTCCGGCGGAAGTTCACGAGGCGGCGCTGCTGGATGGTGTGGAGGGGCTGCGCCGATTCTGGACGATCACCCTGCCGATGCTCTGGGGCGTGATGCGCGTGGCGATGGTGTATGTCGTCATCAACGCGCTGAACGTCTTCGCGCTCGTCTTCCTCATGACGGTCGGCGGTCCCGACAGGCGGACCGAGACCATGCTGACCTATCTGTATGAGCAGGCATTCAAGAACAGCGAGTTCGGCTACGGCACGGCCCTGGCGGTTGCCAACTTCGCAATGGTCATGTTCCTGTCGGGCGCCGTCATGGCCCTGTTTCGGCACAATCCGCAAGAGGCGAAGGCATGATCCGCAGGGCGCTGATCACTATCGGCCTGGGCGTATTCGCCCTGTCTGTGGTGCTGCCGCTTGTGTGGGTTCTCGTGACGTCGTTCAAGAGCAGTCCCGAGATATTCGCTTCGCCGTGGAGCCTGCCGAGTGAGCTTCGGTGGGTGAACTACGCCAGGGCCTGGCAGGAGGCCGGCATCGCGCGGTGCTTCCTGAACAGTCTGATCGTCACGGTCGCGACGCTCGTCATCCTCCTGCCGATCGGCTCCATGGCGGCCTACGTCCTTGCCCGGTACCCGTTCAGGTGGTCGCGATGGGTCCTGACGGCGTTCCTCGGCGGCATGATGTTCCCGATCTTCCTGGCCATCGTGCCGCTATTCCTGCTGCTGCGCGACCTGAACCTGCTCGATTCGCTTGAGGGGCTGGTCCTCGTCTACGTTGCCTACTCGCTGCCCTTCACCATCTTCGTCATGACCGGTTTCTTCCACACACTGCCGCACGAGCTGCTGGAAGCCGCCATGATAGACGGCTGCAGCCATGTGGGCGCGTTCTGGAAGGTCATGCTCCCCTTGGCGCGTCCGGGCCTGATCGTCGTGGGCATTTTCAACGCCATCGGGTTGTGGAACGAGTACCCACTGGCCCTCGTCATCGCCGTTAGCGAAGACATCCGCACCCTTCCGCTCGGCATCGCCAACCTCATGATGATGGAGCACTACCAGAGCGATTGGGGCGCCCTGTTCGCGGGATTGGTGATTGTTATGGGACCGGTGCTGGCGGTGTACTGGGCGTTCCGCGATCGAATCCACGAGACGATGGTGGCGGGGGCGTTGAAGGGGTGAGGGTAGGCCGCCCGGCCAGGTGAGACCATGTCGCGAACGTCGGTTGCGGCAATCCATCGCGGTGGTAGAATGCATGTGGGAGATGACCATGGCAGTTGCCGCCAAGCCACAGCGCAAGGCCGAACGGGTCCAACGGGGGGGCGCGCACGATACGCCGTTGCCACAACTCAGGCCGGGTGATCATCTTTCTCTGGCCGAGTTCCAGCGTCGGTATGCCTGTGCCCCTGACACTTGGATCGCCGAGTTGATCGAAGGAGTCGTCTACATGCCCTCGCCGGTTACCGACCTCCACAGCGCGCCGCATTCGGACCTCATCATGTGGGCGTCCGTATATGCCCACCATACAGCGGGAGTCATTGCCCTGGACACTCAATCTGTTCGTCTTGGCGGGGATAATGAGGTGCAGCCCGATATGCTGCTGCGGCGAACCGGCGGCGGGACATCGAAGCGGACGGAAGACGGCTACATCGAGGGCCCTCCCGAGCTGGTCTGCGAGGTCAGCTATACCTCAGCCACGTACGACCTTCACGTGAAGAAGGCGCTATATGCGAAGGCGGGCGTTCAGGAGTATCTGGTGTGGCGCGTCGAGGACGAGGCCATTGACTGGTGGACGCTTCATGAGGGGGAATACGTCCCGATTCCGGAACTCGGGGAGGGCATCGTCGAGAGCCGCGTCTTTCCGGGCCTTCGCCTCAACGTCAACGCGATGCTTGCGGGGGACGGCAAGACGGTTCTGGCGACCTTGACCGCCGGCATCGCTCTGCGTGATGCTGGGCAGACGTCGTCTCCGGCAACCGGGTAGGCCGGTCCCCTCTACCCCGTGCTCTGCATGGCGGCGGCGAGCCCTGTGATGCTGAGGAGCATGGCTTCGCGCCACGACGCGCAGTCGGCCCCGTCACGCAATCGGCGCAGGATGTTCACCTGAAGTCCGCTCAGCGGAGCCACCAGGGGATCGCGGAACTCGACGGTGCGCCTGAGCGCCGGGCAATCCTCCAGCAGCCGGTCTTTCCGGGTGACCCGGAGGAGCCATGACGTCGTGCGCCCATACTCCTCGGCAATCGTGTCATGGATGCGGCATCCGAGCGTCGCAGGGCGCACCAGCGCGGCATACATGCTCGCGGTGTCCATGCTCGATCGCGTGAGCTCGAGCTCGGCGTTCTCGATCACCGTTCGGAAGAACGGCCACTCGCGGTACATATGCCGGAGCAGTTCGAGGCGCCCGCCCGGTCCGGCGGCGGGACACTCTTCGTCCGATGAGGAGTTGACGAACCACTCGATGGCCGATCCAAGACCGTACCACCCGGGAACCGTGTACCGGCATTGCACCCATGCAAACACCCAGGGAATGGCCCGGAGCTCTTCAAGGCCAACCAGTTCCACGCCCGTGCGACTGGTGGGGCGAGAGGCGATCGGCAACCGGCTGATATGGGCGATGGGAGTGGCCTGCGTGAAGAAGTGCCAGAACTCGGGATCGTCGTAGACGAGGCTGCGATAGGTCTGTCGGGATTGCGCGGCCATGGAGCGGAGCGCTTCGCGGTAGTGCGTCGGGATGCGCTTCCGATCTTCTTTGCCGGAGGCCTTGATCATGGCGGCATGAATGATCTGCTCGAGATGGCGATGGGCAATGGGGGCCAGGCTGTAGCGGAACGAGATGACCTCGCCCTGTTCGGTGAATCGGATCCGCCCGCTGAAGCTGCCGCTGGGCTGCGACAGAATGGCCCGGTTGGCGCGGCCTCCGCCTCGACCGACGGTGCCGCCCCGACCGTGGAACACGCGGAGCTCCACTCGCGCACGTTTGCACACGGCCGTGATCCGCGTCTGAGCATCCTGCAGCGCCCATGTCGCCGCCAGGTAGCCGCCGTCTTTGCTGCTGTCGGAGTACCCCAGCATGACCTCCTGAAAGCGCCCAACGGCATCAAGATGGGCACGGTAGGCGCGGTTGGCGAACAGCTCGCGGAGCAACTGGTCGCACCTTGCCAGGTCCTCGATGGTCTCGAAGAGCGGCACGACGTGAATGTCACTCTCCATCCGCTTGCCGCTGTCGGTAAGCTTCCAGCGTATGAGCCCGGCCTCCTTGGCCAGCACCAGGACCTCGAGCATGTCGCTTACGCGATGGGTCATGCTGATCACATAGGCGGTCACGGAGTTCGGCGATATGTAGCGCTGGGCATGGCGCATGACCTCGAACACCTGGAACACCCTCTGCGCGGTCTCCGAACCGATCCAGTCACGCGCAACGAGCGGTCGCGGGGTACAGAGTTCACGCGTCAGTATCGCCACGCGCTCGGCCTCGGGGAGTGTACTGTAGGGCCGCTCCGGGGGAAGCATATGGGCTTCCTGCAGCATCTCACCGATGACCTTTTCGTGCTCCGAGCTGTGCTGGCGCATGTCCAGCGAGAAAAGGTGGAAACCGAATGCCCGCACTTGCACGACCAGATCGGCCAGCGCACCTTCGTTCGCGAGGACCGACGCTTTGCCTGCTCGCAGGCTCTCCTGTACGAGCGCAAGGTCGTCTAGGAGTTCCGTCGAACGGCGATAGGCTGGGGGCTGCGCCACGAAGGATGGTCCTTCGGCATGGAAATCCGACAGCGCGTCGAGGTGACGCAGTGTGGCGCTGAGGCGCTCATGAATGCACAACAGCTTCAGTGCGTACGGCTCCCGAGCGTGCTGCTCGTCCTGCTCGTGAGGCAGCCCCACGATGGCCCGATCGCGTTCGATGGAGCGGAGCAGTTCCTCCGACGGCGCGACGAGCCGGGCGCTCACCGTGAAACGGCGATGCAGGTCCCAGACCCTCCTGCGGTAACACTCCAGGGCGCATCGCTTGTTGTAGACCAGCGTCGCCCACGTGACTTCCGGGGTCACGTTGGGGTTGCCGTCACGGTCGCCGCCGACCCACGACCGGAACTGAAGGAACGGCGGGACGTCGAACGTTTGGCCCGGATAGGCCGATGCCAGGGCCCGGCGCAGGTCGGCGTGCAGCCATGTCACAACGTCAAACACCGTGTGCTCGATGTAGTGGGCCACATTGCGGACCTCGTCGGCGACGCCCATGGGTGCAGCGCGCAACTCGTCGGTCTGCCAGAGGGACGTCAGGGTGCGATAGAGCTCACGCTCGGGGATACCTCCGCCATCCAGAGGCACATCCACCCGAGCCGCATCCGTCGGTATGGCTCCTTCGGTCAGGAGCCTTGCGATTTCCTGATGCTTTTCGACCACGACGCGCCGCCGCGCCTCGGTCGGGTGGGCTGTAAGTGTCGGGCAGACCTCGAGGTGCGCGATCAGAGCCTGCATCTGGTCGGCAGTCATACCCAGTCGTTGCAGCCTCTGGACGGCTTCAGAGATGGACTCAGGACGCGGGATATCGCCAAGCAAAGCCCTCCGACGCCGGTTGACGCGTATGATTTCGGTCTGCTCCGCCGTGTTGATGAGCTGGAAAAACACCGTGCTTGCTTTCAGGACGCGCTCAACAGTCTGCGGGTCATCGAGCTCGGGCGCACTCCTGTGCACGTCATAGAGCACCCGGATGATCTCCAGAAGCCTGTCGCCCTCCTGATCACGCAACACCTCCGACAGCAGTCTGTCCAGCAGAGCAATGTCGGCGCTCAGCTCCTCCGATAGGCCGTACTCGAAGGGATCGCGTGGGGTCATGCGGGAGGCGCTCATCGGCAGAAGTCTACCCAAACATCGGGAATATGGGGCCGCCCATGCAGGCAAAGTGGGGTGAACGCGACGGCGTCAGTGCGCCAGGCAGTCGTGCAGGCTGTCCATCTGAAGCTCCAGAGCGTTCCGCGAATGATACGGATGTCTACCTTGCGGGGGGGACGTGTGTTAGAATGAGGTCGGCAAGGTATATCGTGGCTGGAGGCGTGAAATGTCACGTCAGACGGTGCAATCGGTTGCCATACCTGGTCTGGGAACCGCGCTAGGCGTTTTGGCTCTTGCCAAGCTGGTGCCCAGGGCTGTGTCTCAGACGGTCGGTACCCTACCAGGTATCGGGGTGCCGACCGCGGTATCTACTGTCGCCGGGATGCTGGCCGTATGTGAGGCCAGTGTCGCGGTGCTGCTCCCGCCATTCCGGGGGCAGACTGCTGCCCACACTCCGCGAGCGCTCCCTCTCGGGGGCCGTACTGCTCGTGATCTCCGATCTGACCCACGACCGGCGCCGGGCCGTCACCGGCATCACGCTTCCGGGCGCCCACTTGGGCGTGTGGTCGGAATGGCCTCGCGCGGACGAGGCTGGCATGGCCACGATCTCGCTTTCCCTCGTCTTGTGGGTGTCAGGTCGGGCAACTGAGGGTATCTCGCGCGGCGAATCACAGGCGCACACCAGTTCCGATGCATGCTGCCGCGGCTGGCGCGTACGCCGGCAGCCGGCAACGTCAAACCGCAACAACGTTCGAAAGGGAGAAGGGCAATGGCAAGCAGAGAATCGAGACTAATCAGCGCGTTCGTCGCGGCTCTCGTAGTCGCACTGGGCTCGGCAGACCGCGCGGCCGGCTCCATCAACGTTCCGCAAGCAAGCGCAACGGTTACCAGTCCGGGTGCTGTGCAGAACATCATGTGTCCGGAGGGCGAGATCGAGGCTACGTTCAACAGCACGGCGTACTATACGTATGGGATTTCCATGTCGGGCATCGCGCACAGGTATAACGCCATCATGTGGCAACGGCTTGACAATGGGGCCAACCCGGGCCAGGCGATCGTGGACGGGCAGTCCGAACCGGACGAACTCGGCTGCTGGTCGGACAGTTGGACGAACACGGTTGGTCGCACGGCCGGCATATCCAGCCACCAGATAACCGCCTATTGCTGGATCAGCATCACCGACCTCGAGCCGGACAAGACTGCGTCTTCGACATTCGTGCGATCGTTCTCTGTCATACCCTACGAAGGCTGATCCTTGAGGATGACGCGCAGGCAGCCATATGGCATGATCAATGCAGCGATGATGCTCAGGCATCTGTGGCGTGGGGCGCTGTCAGCGTGCATTGCGCTCGGCGCCCCGTACTGTGCATGTCACGCCGACCCGTTGCCGGTTACGGCGCTTACCGAAGATGCCCGCCTGTCGCGGAAGATCACGGTCGTCGCGGAGCGGGCGTACCTTGGCGATCTGGTCCCTGCCCTCTTGAGGGTTTCGCATGTCCCGGTCACGCTTGACGACAGGAATCGGGCGGGTAATTCCCGGCTCACGCTGTATGTGCGAGACGCACCGGTCTTCGATGTGCTGAATGCGATATGGAGCGCGCTGAGCTACCGTGGCGCCGAGTGGCACTGGTCCGTCGAGGGCAAGGGCCAGTCGAGACAGTACGTACTGTCAAGACCGATGCGAGCCGCGCAGGTTGGCACCACCCTTTGCGAGTGGGTCCAGAGCGAGTTCGCGCATCAGGCGGAGGTTTATCTGGCCGCTGCGTCTCTCGACCCCGAATCTCGCCAAGCGTTGCTCACACAACATGCTCCGAGCCTGTATCCCAGCGACCAGAGCGACCGCATGCTCTCGACGGCCCTGTCAGGACAGCGTAAGTGGGACGGCCTCGCCCTGTTCAATCGGGCGTTCGCTCCGGGCGAGCGTTCGAGGATACTGAGCGGGCAGAGCAGCGGAAGGGTGCCGCTGACCGACCTCGGTGAGGATGCCGTCGCGTTCGCCCGCAGCGTCTGGGAGGGTGAGAGGGTTATGGTCTCCGTTGACGGCGCTCCGCCGGTTCGCAGAGCCATGCCCACTCACATCGAGTTCAGCACCGAAGCGCAGGGACCTCTGGGTACGCCTTGCCTCATGATCTGGATGCATCGCGAGGACGGGCGAAGCGGCTACGCCTACCTTGGGGGTATGCCCATTGCTCTGCGGCTTGATCGCATGATCTCTGACCAGTGGAGCCTCGATGGCGACTCACCGGTTGGTCCCGCAGGAGACCGCAGTATCTCCGGAGACCCAAAGGACCAAGACCGAGCCAACGGAACGCCAACCCTGCTGAGCCGCTTGCGGCGTCTGGCGCGGTCTGCACCCGTGAACGTCGTGGCCCTTGTGCCCTCGTCGGTGCCCGTAGACCTGCCTGATCCCGTAGGGTGCCGTCTGGACCAGTATCTGGCGCTGCTGAAAGACCAGGTTGGGATCATGTCGAAGTCGCGGAATGGCGTGCTCGTGCTGAGCAGTCAGGGGTGGTTCCGAGTGGAGAGCGCAGAGACGCCTTGGCGTGCAGTGAAGCGACTGAGGGAGATGCAGGCCGCCGACCCGAACGGTATCGTGGGACTCGATGGGCTTGCATGGATGGTTCGGGAGCTGACTCCTGCCCAACTCATATGCTTTGCCGGCGATTACGCCGGCGCCCAGGCTGCTCTGGCCATGCGTGAGCTGTTGCAGGTCCAAGGCGCCTCACCGGGCTTCGTACGAGCTCTCGCGGCCCCCGGCGGCGTCCGGCTGACGCCAGCCCAGTGTGAGGCGCTGCGGAACGGATGGTCGCCCGCTTCGTCGCTGGTTTCCGCCGAGCCGGTTGTACGCGTCACAATGCGGATGTCGGGAGCCGGAGCGAAGCGAGTGCGGCGTCTGCAGGTAAGCGTCCGATCCGGCAGCGAGCCGTGGAAGCGCCTGATGGGCGTTGAGTATGGGCCTCTCGCGCTGCCCAGGATCGAGGAATGCCCTCCGTAACCGTGGAAGCGTTCGTACATGCCGAGATCGCGGGTGTGACCATTCTTGGCCTATCGCCCAATAGCTATGGGGCCGATGGCGACGTGTTGGGTACGGCTGCGCGTAAGCCCGAAGCGCTGAGGTGGCGCCCGGAGTCTGACCTGATGCAGCGGCGAGTTTCAGCAGGATTCCTCGCCGGAGTGTTCACTTCCCTCGTGTGGTATGGGTATTGTACTCATTACTCCTTATGAAAGGCGCGAGTTCACTAAGGAGGGTACGGGCAGCTATGAAGATGCTCTGTGTTGTCTCCCTGTCTGTCGCGCTGTGTCTGGTGATCGGGTCTTGCCCTGCCGGTGCGGGTGACAGCCCGAGCTGCGGCATCGGAGCGCAGCAAGACGTTCCAACGTCCGGGAAGGATCGCCTCACGTACTGGGCGGGCCCTACGACCGGATGGTCGGTCGTCATGCGTATCTGGGCTCCCCGGTACACTCCTTCGAGCGTCAACGATACCGGTGGCAGCCCGACGACCGTGGACATTGACAGTGGTTCCTCAGCGATCAGCGAGGACGAACCGCGCGTCACCGACTACAACGTCCTCGGTTGGATTCAGGCCAACTGCCGGCAGACCAATCAGGACGACTACTATGCGTACCGCATCCGCAACCAGAAGACGAGCACGGTGGTGCACATAGTGTGGACCCAACTATACATCCGATGCTGGTGATATCCGCAAATGGGCGTTGTGTTCTGGCTCAGTGTGCTGGTCGGACTGACACCGGCTGACCCGACGCGTTGCGGCGGGGTGGTCTCGGAGCCTGGACCACCGGCTTGGTGTGCCGACCGGTCGCTTCAGTCCGCCGTCAGTCTATCGGTTGCCGGACGGCCTCTGCGGAGCGCACTGGCAGGTCTCGGTGTAGCCGGGGTCCGCTTCGAGTGCGACGATGCTCTCGCGGACCAACGCGTAGCGATGTTCGCCAAGGATGTGCCGGCATGGAAGGTCATGCTGCGCCTTGTGGACGCTTTCAGCCACGGCGAAATCCCGGGCCGCCACGTCGAGTGGGTACTGACGGAGAAAGATGGACGAGCTGTCTATCGTCTCGTGCGGACAAGTGCGGGGGCATCTGCGTTGCGGTCTGATCTCCAGAAGCCGGGCCGACAGGCTGTCGAGTGGCTGATGGCCCTGTGCCGATACGCGACCGGGGCACCGAGACCGAACGACGATACGTGCCCCGTTGTCCGCGATCTGGCGCGGTCAGGTATTCCAGCGGAGGTGGGACCCCTGTTGCAGGCCCTGAGCGTCGCGAACGAGAGTGAGCTGACCGCGCTTGTCGAACAGGGAGAGACTGACGTCGGAGCTGGGAGGACGGCGACCCCTCGCCGCTTGCGTGCGTCGCGAGGCCCAATGCCAGGCATGTTCGATGTGACGCTCGTTACACAGGACGGCCGGGACCGACAGGAAGAAGTCGGGTTCGTTTTCGATACGCTTGGCATCGGGCCACCGGACGCGTCGGTTTGCGAAGAGGAGTTGCGTCGCGACCTGACGTCGGGGGCCAGGGTAACGCTCCGCGATCCATCCGACCCTGAAGCCAAAATGCCTGAGACGAGTCTCGCAGAGGCGCTCACGGCATGGGCTTTCAGCACGGGGCGCACCGTGGTTGCCGAGGTGTTCTTGCGCAACCGCATAGTACTTCCGATTTCAGCAGGCGCCCCCGACGAGCTTCTGACCGCCATCTGTCGGGCGTTCTCGTGTGACTGGCGAAAAGTCGGCGACGTGTATGTCGTCTGGAGTATGACCTGGGCGTTCGACGCCCAGGCCGATGTGCCCGAGAGCCGGATCGCCTCGTGGAGGACGGACCTGGAGGAGGGCCGCGAGCGGGGCCTGCGGGCTGTGGTCGCCATGTCCAGGCTGTCCGACCCTCAGATAGCCGTGGTGGAAGGAGCAACCGGCGCCACACGGCTTGCGACGCCGTCTGTCCTCAGGGCCTGTCGGCTTCTGGCAGCGCTGCCGGGCGATGTGCTGAACTCGGCGAAGAAGCGCCGGATACGCCTGTGGCGGCCCGCGCCAGTGATGGTGAGCCGCGCCGCCGACGTGCTGGGTGGGCCTGCATTGGAGCCTCTTGACCTGAGGCTGCGCCCTGAGCCGGACGGGTCTGCGTATCTGCTCGAACTGACGTCAGGCGGCCTGGAGGTCCCGGCGGCCGTGCGGATTCCGACCCGGTGCGTGCGTGTCCGGCCATCGCCGGAAAGGAAGTGAGCGTAGCGCCGGCGTGTGCATCGGGCGAGACTGGCAGGAAACGGGACGGAAAAGACCGTGAACGATACATCCGTCTACCTTGTCCGGGGGGGGGAGTTGGGTTAGAATGGATTTGGTTGCGAAGACTGGACTGCGGCTGGTGGTGAGGTGCATCTGCGGCCTCAATGCTCACGGCGTTGTTGGGCCAACACCGAGGCCCGACCCGAACGTGCGGGCCTCGGGTCGCTACGGCCATCCTTGGCGGAGTCATGGGGCGGCTGGGCCAGCCGGTCTGGGTCTGCACACCGGTCTCTAGGAGGAGGTGGAATGATGCGCGCCTTGGCGATGCTGATCGCTGTTCTCGGTATGTCCTCGTTGGTGCTTGCACCGCAGTCGTTCGGTGCTACGAACACATTGACATCTGTGTTGTCCGTAGACGGGTTAGGCGGGTACTGGCGTTGCGGCTGCCAGGGCAACATTACCTTCACGAGCCCCCAGTCCATAGCGCGGTACGTGAAGCTCTATGTGGATGGTGAGTTTGATGGAAACGCGAGTTACCTTCAGCGCCAGGGGCTCGACTCCCTTCGCGGCCTGCTTCCCGATTCCGTGCCCAATATCTGGGACTACCATGGGAGTTCGGACACCCGCTACGGCGCAGGGAGCCAGCACTCGGTCTACACTCTGGCCGGTGTCTGGAACCCGACGACCGGAAGTTTCGAGGTCCAGTCCAATACGCGCTCCTGGACGAGTGGGCAGTAAAGTCGGGCCGCAACGCCTTCACAGGCGTGCGCCGTCCGCCCTGTTCACTCACGCCTGAGCGTCAACCATGGTGACGATATGCCCATGCCCATGCTGTTTGTCATAGCGGCCTCGCTCCAGGCGCTTATCTCTGGTCCGATCAGTCAGGCGGATCGAGCCAGGGCGCCTACGTACACGCCCAGCGTGTCCCTCAGGATATCTGCGCGTCCCTTGTCTGAGATCGCCGCCATGCTGACGGACCAGACAGGGGCGTCGGTCAGCGTAGAGGACCGAATCGCAGGGTGGAAGGCAACGATCGCCTACAAGGGCCCTCTCGAGCCGCTCTTGGAGAGCCTTTGCCGGAACTTCCGCCTCAGGAATGAGCGGACTGAGGTCCAGTCCGGTACAGAACGTGGGACCTGGGCGTATCGCCTCAAGCTAGATGAAGATGAAGCGGAGCGCCTCGACGCGCTCGTGGCCGCACAGGCCCGCCAGGCCGCCGCACTGGCGCGGCAAGATGCGGAGCAGATGATGAAGACCCTGCTGCATCTGCTGAACCACCCAGAGCGAAGGGTACGGATGACCGAGGAAGGACCGCTATCGCCGCTCGTCAAGGACGCCGAGCCGATCCTCGATCTGCTTGGATCTATGGATTCGGGGTTCATGCAGCGTGTCGTCTCGTCTCGGCGCTATTCGATCCCGGAGTATGACAAATCACCATCGGCTACAGTGCCCGTGGCCGACATGTCGCCGGTACAGCGTTCTCTCGTGCGCTCGTATCTGGAGAGTGTGCTCAGCCGACTGCGCTCTGATGGCCAGACCGAAACCACCTACTACGGTAATATGCAGACGGCGATGGAGCAGCTCGACCGCTCCCGGATCGGTTTCTGGATACTCAACAACGGCATGGGCCAGATGCTGCACATGTCTGTCTTCACTCCGGGGCAGCTCTGGTCTCCCGATTTCCCAGTTGTTTATGCGGAGACGGCTGCTGTGCCGTCGCGCCCCCAATCGGACGGGAGTTCGACGTCAGAGGATCCGCCCGACTTGAAGCCTGACGCAAGCACGGACCTGATTCTGGACGACCTCGACTATGCCGAGGCAGCCCTCAAGATGGCGGAGACCTGCGGCGTATATCTCGTTGCCGACGCCTTCTGCTTGCCCGCGCGGGCCAAGGGGAGATGGATCAAGAAACCGAGGGCAATCGTGCTCAACGAGTTCGGTCGTCAGCTCCAAGTGGAACGGCGCTGGCATGGGGACGTACTCCTGCTGAGGGCTGAGGGATGGGAACGCCTGCTCCAGGAGGAGCCGCCTGCATCGGTGCTCGATGCCCTCGGGCAGGCTCTCGACGAAGCGGGCAGTGTCACGCTGGACGAGATGGCGAATGCTGCGGCAGCTATGCGACGAGAACACACGGCCGGTCTGTGCCGTTGGAGGTCGCCCAAAGGCGCGTCGGGGGCGCCCGTCGCCAACGCGCTCGGGACCAGATTCGCCGTTTGGAAGTGGCTGGGTAAGTTGCGTCCGTCGCAGCGACGATCGGTTACCGGCAGCGGGCTCAGGGTCCGGGACCTGAGCCCTTACGAACGGGGAAGTCTGCAGGCTCTGGCCGCCTCGACCGGTGTGCCCGTACCTTCAGACCGAGCCGTTCTGCGGTGCAGCGTCGGTCGGACTAGCCCGCCCAGGGTGCTTCTGTGCTGGCAGGAGCCGGGCACTGATGCCGTGTCAGAAGTGAGGTAGGCCGTGGTACGTCGGTCGCGGCCTCCCGCTGGCGGAGCACTCCGCCGGCACTGCATCCGCCGGGCGTTCGTCGCTTTGGCAGTTGCTCTACCAGAGTCGCGGGACTCCATAGCCGGTGTTGACGGGTCAGTGAACAGCCAGACTTGAGGGGAAAACCCATGGTGTGACCCTTGGCACGGATACCACGTATCGTGGTACTCTGCCTTTCGCGTCATCCTTCGGGGGGCGCATGTGTTCCTTGAAAACCGGGCAGGCTTGGTATGGATCAAGTCTTGCGGAGTGGTAACAGAGTTCGGGTTCATGCTGTACCGTGCTGATGATCGTGTCGGGCGTTAAGTTCGATGCGTCAGTGATATGTACGGAGAGTTTGATCCTGGCTCAGGACGAACGCTAGCGGCGTGCCTAAGAAATGCAAGTCGAGCGGGGTGGAGCGATCCACCTAGGAGCCCGTCCTTGTAATCGTTTTGACTGGTGGTTTCTCGTTTGTGTTGCC